>CAZZKA010000037.1:0-18758 GCA_964654745.1 uncultured Bordetella sp.
CGCACAATCCGGCGGCCCGGAACTGGTTCGAAGGCGATGCGGCACGCGCAGCCCGCGAGACCTCGGCGTTTCGAAACGGTACGCTTCAAGGCGCCTACTTCATCATCGCCGCGCGTGCGGCGGGCCTCGACTGCGGTCCGATGTCGGGGTTTGATGCGGCCAAGGTTGATGCCGAGTTCTTCCCCGATGGCCGGTTTCGTACCAACTTCCTCTGCAACCTCGGCCATGGCGACCCATCCAAGACCTATTCGCGAAGCCCACGCTTTGCCTTCGAAGACGTCTGTCAGGTACTCTGAGCCGATGCGTCCGCAGGTCCCTTTCCTTGTGCCTGCCGGCGGACGCGATGATCGACTTCAGCTACATCGCTGACCCTTTCTTTTTTGCGGTTGCAATTCCTGCGGTTCTGTTGACCGGGATCTCCAAAGCGGGATTCGGCGGCGCGGTCGGCGGGCTTGCCGTTCCTCTTCTGTCACTGGCAGTGGCGCCGCCCCAGGCGCTTGCGATCATGTTGCCGCTTCTGTGCGTGATGGACATTCTCGGCCTGATCGCATTTCGGCGGACCTTCGATAAGCGCGTACTGCGGCTTGCGATTCCCGCCGGATTGCTAGGTACCGCGATCGGCGCGCTGCTGCTCAACTACATTGAGGTGCGCTGGATTCAGGCTCTGATCGGCATTGAGGCGGTGCTCTTTTCCCTTAATTTCATGCTCAAAAAACCCCCCCCTCCGCCGATCGAGGGGGCTCCGATCTCGGCGGCCAAGGCGCGCTTCTGGTCGGCGCTCTCGGGCTTTACCAGCTTCATCTCGCATGCGGGAAGCCCCCCGATGCTCCAGTTCATGCTGCCACTTGGTCTGGAGCCGCGCGTCTTTGTCGGAACCATGAACTGGTTTTTCGCCGTCATGAACTATGCCAAGTGGCTCCCCTACGCCGCGCTGGGATTGATCGACTGGCGAAACACCGGCACCTCGGTTGTCCTGCTGCCACTCATCCCCGTAGGCTTTGTCGTCGGCTATTTCATTTTGCGCCGGATCAACGCTGAGTGGTTTCGGCGAATCGCCACCTGGGGTTTGATGATTACGGGCTTGAAGCTTTGCTGGGACGCCTTCATGTAGGGAACGTTGGGGCTTGTCCCCGCCGCATTTAACCCTATGAGGAGCGTCACCATGGCCCGTCTTTCTGTCTACGACCCCTTCGCCGAAGTCTTCCCCGAAATCTTTCGCGGCATGCTGCAGCCCGCACGCGCCAACGGCGACGCGCAGGAAATTCGTATCGATGTGAGCGAAGAGCCCGGCCATTACCTGGTGCTCGCTGATCTGCCAGGCGTGAGGAAAGAAGACATCCAGGTTCAGGTCGACGGCAACCGCGTCATGCTGAGCGCGGAAAGCAAGCGTGAGTCGGATTCGTCCAAGTCTGGTCGTATCCTGAGGACCGAACGCTTCTGCGGTGCGATGGCAAGGAGCTTCGCTCTCGCAAGCGAGATCGATGAAGCGGCGGTGCAGGCGCGATTTGAAAACGGAGTCTTGGCGCTCACGCTTCCCAAAAAGCAGCCGCCGGCCGCACGACGCATCACGATCCAGTAGCTCCGGTTGCGGCGGCGCGCTGCCTTTGCGGCCAAGCCGCCCCCGGACGCGGTCGTCAAGGCGGCGCTAGAGACTCAGGCTGCGTCGCCCGTGACCTCGTAGCCCGCCTCGGTGATAGCCCGCGCGAGCTCTTCGCGCGGGCGGAGACTTTGCACATCGACCCGACCCTGCGCCAGATCAATCGCCACCTGAGCAACCGGATCATATTGCTGTATCGAGCGCGTGACGGCTGAGGCACAATGGCCGCAGCTCATCCCGGCCACCTTAAAGCTCATCATGATGCTTTCCTTGGATTTCGTTCTTGATCATTGTCACACATGAGCACGGCCTCCATCGCTGCCGGCGGACCCGTTGATCGCACCGATCTTGATGTAAGCGGAATGACGTGCGCGGCGTGCGTGGCGCGGATCGAAAAGACCCTGCTTAAGGTGCCGGGCGTGAGCGAGGCAAGCGTCAATCTGGCGACCGAAAGCGCGCAGATCCGCTACGCCCAGGGTGCTGTGCGCCCAAGCGAACTGATCGCAGCCGTTGAGGGGGCAGGCTATCGCGCGCGCATTCACGACATCGAGGCCGCGCCGTCCGGGCCTGCGCGTACCTGGTATCGCGATCGCGATACGCTCGAGGTGGTCCTCGCGCTAGCGCTCGCCTTGCCGCTTGCGCTTCCCATGCTGCTCACGCCATTGGGCTTGAACCTGATGCCTTCGCCGTGGCTGCAACTTGCTCTGTCAATCCCCGTACAGTTTGTACTCGGTGCGCGTTTTTATCGGGCAGGCTGGCGCGCCATGCGTGCGCTCGAAGGCAACATGGATCTGTTGGTTGCGCTAGGCACCTCGGCGGCCTGGGGACTCAGCGTCTGGATCCTGTGGCAGCATGGGGCCTCCGGCGAGCACGGCGTGCCGCATCTCTATTTCGAAGCTTC
The DNA here is from genome assembly GCA_964654745.1 of uncultured Bordetella sp. Lineage (GTDB taxonomy): Bacteria > Pseudomonadota > Gammaproteobacteria > Burkholderiales > Burkholderiaceae_E > SYIM01. Next base: position 2,499 of record CAZZKA010000037.1, read on the forward strand.
CAGCGTTGTCATCGCGCTGGTTCTGTTGGGAAAGTGGCTGGAGCTGCGCGCGCGGCGGAGCACCGCCTCAGCGATACGCGCCCTCCAGGCGCTGAGACCGGCCACCGCGCGAGTCGAGGCGAACGGGCAGGAGCTGGAGCTGCCGCTTGCCCACCTCCGCGAAGGTGACCTCGTGCTGGTGAGGCCGGGCGAGCGCATTCCCGTTGACGGCAGGATTGTCTTGGGAAAATCGCATGTCGACGAGTCCATGCTGACGGGCGAGAGTCTGCCGGTTGCACGCGGTCCGGGAGACAGCATCAGAGCGGGCTCGCTCAACGGCGAAGGCCTGCTGCGGGTGCATACCCTTGCCACCGGCGCCCGCACGCTGCTTGCCCGCATCATCGAACTGGTCGAACAGGCCCAGACGAAGAAAGCGCCGATCCAAAGACTTGCTGATCGGGTAAGCGCGGTGTTCGTCCCTGCCGTGATGCTGTGCGCAGCGATCACCTTCGCGGCCTGGGGCTTGGCGGGCGGTGACTGGGCAAAGGCGACGCTTTGCGCCGTGGCGGTGCTGGTCATTGCCTGCCCGTGCGCGCTGGGTCTCGCCACGCCCACGGCCATCATGGCAGGCACCGGCGTGGCGGCCCGTCACGGCATCCTCATCCAGGATGCACAGGCGCTCGAGCTCGCTCATGCGGTGCGCGTTGTGGCCTTCGACAAGACCGGGACACTGACGGTCGGAAAACCTGTGCTGCTTGCCTGCGAGCCCGCGCCCGGTGTCGATCGCAGCGAACTGCTCGCGATAGCGGCGGCATCCCAAGCGGGCAGCGAGCATCCCTTGGCCCGGGCGTTGGCGGCTGCGCGGGCCGAGGTCATCCCAACCTCAGCGGCGCGCGCAAGCTCCTGGCAACTGCTTGCAAGCCACAGCCTCGCCGGGCGCGGGATTGAGGCTCGAATCGCGCTCTCGGACGGCGAGGTCTCGAAAGCGATCACCGTGCTGACGGGTAATGAGGCGCTGCTAAAAGAGCTTGGTCTGCAACCGGGAGCGCAATGGGACGCGCGCGTAGCAACGCACGCCGAGGCGGGGCGCAGTGTTTCTTTTGTCGCGATCCGCGACGATGCACAAATGCCGGTCCGGCTCGCGGGGCTGCTCGCCTTTGGCGACACGGTCAAGCCCGGCGCAGCGGAGGCGGTCCGCGCTCTTCACGCATCGGGCATCCACACCGTAATGATAAGCGGCGACAATGCCGGGGCGGCCGGGGCGGTTGCGCGCGCGCTTGGCATCCGCGAAGTGCATGCCGGTGTCCTTCCGCAACACAAGGCTGAACTCATCGAGACGCTGCGCGCGCAGACGCCGGCGCGCGTTGTTGCGATGGTGGGCGATGGCATCAACGACGCGCCTGCGCTGGCGGCTGCCGACGTCGGTATCGCGATGGGTACGGGGACTGATGTGGCGATGCATACCGCAGGCATCACGCTGATGCGAGGCGATCTGTCGCTCGTCGCTGCAGCGCTTGACATCTCGCGCCGCACCCATGCCCGGATCCGGCAGAACCTCTTCTGGGCTTTCGTCTACAACGTTGTCGGCATCCCGCTCGCTGCCGCGGGCGCACTCGATCCGGTCATCGCGGGCGGGGCCATGGCACTTTCGTCGCTAAGCGTGGTTACCAGCTCGCTCATGCTCTCCCGCTGGAGAGCTCTCCCGATGTCAGGCGATCGCGCGAGTCCGGCTGCTCGCGCTTAGCGTTCCGTCTCACCCCAGGGCGCCTCGGCAAAGGCCTGCGCGAAGGCCTCAAGGCTCGCAGCGGGAAGCGCCTCGATGGCGCCTGCGGCCTCGCGCCCGCCGCCACCGAACGCGGCGCACAGGCGCGCAGCCCCTGCTCGTCGGTCAAGCGGCGAGCGCACGCTCAGATCCAGAGCCCCGTCGGCTCGTCGGCGCGCGACGGCGTGCGGCCGGCCGGGATCCTGAGCCGCCACGAGATTTGCAAACGGCCCGACCACACGCCTCGCCCACGCCGCATCCGGCAGCATCCAGATACGCCCCCTCATGTCATCGCGCCAGGGCTCAAGCGCTAGCGCGCGGCCGAGATCATCAGCCCGACGCGCCTGGAGTTCGCGCAATACCGGCTCGCTGTCGAGCGCGGCAAAGGGCTCCCGGTAACGGGCCAGGCGCTCGTACAGTTGACCGGGCGCAATCAGGCAGTCTTCGTCGCTTTCGCCGTAGGCGTTGTAGTTCACCGACTCCCCGAGCGCCTGCAGCGCTTTGCGCGACTCGGTATCGAGTTTCAGCCGATCACAGAGCGCATTCGCGCTTGCGGCGAGGTTGTCGCCCCACGCCGCTGCTGCCGCCCATGCGCCAAAGCGCCCCCCAAGGTAGCGATCCACGATGAGGCTCGTGCAAAGCGCAGGGTCGGTATCGATCCAGCACTCAAGCAAACGATGTTGAAACTGATTTTTGGCGGAGTGGTGGTCGAAGTAGCGCACCGACGCACCGGCTTCAAGCACACGCGCAAGCGCAACGACATTGCGATCGAGAGAAACGTCGCACACCGTGATGCGATCGCCCGCCTTCGGGTAAACCTGTTCAAGCAAGGCAATCTCATGCTTGCGGCCGGTCACCAGTGTCGCCCGCTCGGGCTCCGCGAGGCGCAACTGGAGCACCGCAAACAATCCGTCGGCATCTCCATTGCAAACATCGATGACTGCCATCTTCAGCACGCTGAAACGCGCAAGCCATCCCCGGCACCGCAGATCCGACGGGGGGATCCGGGCAAGGTTAGGCAATCGCAGGAGCAGGTCGGTCGGTGCTTACTCATGATTTGGCGAGCTTACCTCGCCCCAATCCCACCTTGCCAGTCGGCGGTCCGCCTGCTTCAATGCGAGTGCCCGCCCCGCGCGGGCCTGCCGCACGCGTGGGCAAGCGCCCTGCGGGACGGGCTTGTAAGCTACCCTTAGAAGTCTTTTGTCCGGATGGCTGGCCGAACCTGGAGATTTGTCCGTGAAAGCCCTCTCTGTTCTAGACCTCGTGCCGATCCGGCGCGGCGACACTGCGCGTGAAGCCCTTGCCAACGCTGCGGATCTGATTCGGCATGTCGAGTCGCTCGGCTACACGCGCTACTGGGTGGCCGAACATCACAACATGACAGGCATCGCGAGCGCCGCCACCTCGGTGGTGATCGCGCATCTGGCCGGCGCTTCGAAGCAGATCCGCGTGGGTGCGGGCGGCATCATGCTGCCGAACCACTCGCCACTTGTCATCGCCGAACAGTTTGGCACCCTCGAGGCACTGTTTCCGGGCCGTATCGATCTGGGACTGGGCCGCGCGCCCGGCACCGATATGGAGACCATGCTTGCGATGCGGCGTGATCCGCATGCTGCCGAGCATTTTCCCGAGGACATCGTCGAACTCGCGCGGCTCCTGGGGCCGGTCGAGGCAGGGCAACGCATCCGTGCCGTTCCAGGCATGGGCTCGGAGGTGCCGCTCTTTATTCTGGGCTCGAGCCTCTACGGCGCGCAGGTCGCCGCCCATTTCGGACTGCCCTATGGTTTTGCCTCTCACTTCGCGCCGGCCGCTCTCGATCAGGCCGTGTCGGTGTACAAGAGCCGCTTCAAGCCCTCCGCCCGTCTCAGCCGGCCCTGGATGATGCCCTGCGTGAATGTGATCGCAGCCGATACGGATTCGGAAGCGAGGCGGCTATTCACCAGCCAGCAACAGCGGGTGCTCGACATGGTGCGCAATAGCCGAGGCCAGCTGCCGCCTCCGGTCGATGATATGGAATCGCTCTGGAGCGCCTCGGAGCGAGCGCAGGTCATGCGCATGCTTGAGTGCTCGATCGTGGGTTCGCCCGATACGGTGGCCGAAGGCCTTGCCCGGTTCGTCGAGCGCACGGGCGCCGATGAGGTAATTGCAGCCGGCATGATCTTCGACCATGAAGCTCGCCGCAGGTCCTATGAGCTTCTTGCACAAGCCGCGCGCAGATTGGGCCTGCCGCCGGCGAGCCGCGCGCCAACCGCTGCTCACGCCAGCTCGCCGACAGAAGCGGGCCGTGCGCCCGAGCGAGCGGCCGCCTGACTGAGCGGTCTGCGCGGACGCCACCGCACAGCTGCCACGGCGCGAAGCGAAAGGCGCCGCGCACCACGCCCGGCTGTTCTCGTCGGACCCGCCCTACATGCTGCGCCGGTATTGCCCGCCTACCTCAAAGAGCGTCTGGGTGATTTGCCCAAGCGAGCAGACCCGGACCGCATCCATCAGCACTTCAAACACATTGCCATCGTCCATGACCGTCTGACGCAGACGCGAGAGCATCGCGGCGCCCGCAGCGCTGTGTTGCGCATGAAACGCCTCGAGCCGCGCGAGCTGTGAGCGCTTTTCTTCCTCGGTCGAGCGAGCCAGTTCGAGCTTCTCCGGGATCGGGTCGCCGTTGGGATTGCGAAAGGTGTTGACGCCAATCACCGGATAGTCGCCAGAGTGCTTGAGCATCTCGTAGTGCATGCTCTCATCCTGGATGCGGCCTCGCTGATAACCGGTTTCCATCGCACCCAGCACACCCCCTCGCTCGCTTATTCGCTCAAACTCGGCAAGCACCGCCTCTTCGACCAGCTCGGTGAGCTCATCGATCACGAAACTGCCCTGGTTGGGGTTTTCGTTTTTCGCAAGCCCCCATTCGCGGTTGATGATCAGCTGGATGGCCATAGCGCGCCGCACACTCTCCTCAGTGGGCGTGGTGATCGCCTCGTCATACGCATTGGTGTGCAGACTGTTGGCGTTGTCATAGGTGGCAATGAGCGCCTGCAGCGTGGTGCGGATGTCGTTGAAGGCGATTTCCTGGGCGTGGAGCGAGCGGCCGCTCGTCTGGCAGTGATATTTGAGTTTTTGGCTGCGTTCATTAGCGCCATAGCGATCGCGCATAGCCACCGCCCAGATGCGTCGGGCCACCCGCCCGAGCACGGTGTATTCCGGGTCCATGCCGTTTGAGAAAAAGAATGACAAATTGGGCGCGAAGTCATCGATCTTCATGCCGCGCGCAAGATACGCCTCGACATAAGTAAACCCGTTGGACAGCGTGAAGGCGAGTTGGCTGATCGGGTTGGCCCCAGCCTCGGCGATGTGATAGCCCGAGATCGATACCGAATAAAAATTACGGACATCGTTTCGGACGAAATATTCCTGGATGTCGCCCATCACCTTGAGGCTGAATTCGGTGGAGAAAATACAGGTGTTCTGGCCCTGATCTTCTTTCAGGATATCGGCCTGGACCGTCCCGCGCACGCTTGCAAGCGTGCGGGCGCGAATGGCGCGAGCCTCTTCTTCGTTGGGAGATCGACCCTTTTCGGCTGAAAATCGCTCCAGGCTCTGATCGATCGCGGTGTTCATGAACATCGCGAGAATCGTGGGTGCAGGTCCGTTGATTGTCATCGACACGCTGGTCGAGGGCTCGCAGAGATCAAAGCCCGAATAAAGCACCTTCATGTCTTCGAGCGTGGCAATCGAGACGCCGGAATTGCCCACCTTGCCGTAGATGTCGGGGCGCAGATCCGGATCATTGCCGTAGAGCGTGACCGAATCAAAGGCGGTCGACAGACGCTTGGCCGGCATCCCCGATGAAAGCATCTTGAAGCGCCGATTGGTGCGAAACGGATCACCCTCGCCGGCAAACATCCGCGTGGGATCTTCGCCCTCACGCTTGAACGGAAAGACCCCCGCCGTGAAAGGAAACGCTCCGGGCACATTCTCGAGAAGCAGAAACCGCAGGAGCTCGCCGTGGTCTTCGTAGCGCGGCAGCGCAACTTTCGGAATCCGCGTCCCGGAGAGAGAGCGAGTGGTGAGCGCTGTGCGTTGCTCACGATCGCGCACCTTCACCACATAGTCATCGCCCGAGTAGTCGCGAAGCGTCTGCGGCCAGCTCGCGAGGAGCTTGCGCGCGGGCGCAGCAAGCGACTCTTCGCGCAGGCGGGCGAGTTCTTCGAGGGCCTCGCGGGCCTTGTTTTTATCGGGGTTGGCCTCGAGCAGCATGCGCTGAGATTCGCGCAGCTGCTGTACCTCGCGCGCAAGGCGGCTCTGGGCGATGGCGCGCGCCTTGTAGCCTCGCACTGTGTCGGCGATGTCGGCGAGATAGCGCACCCTGGCAGCCGGCACGATGACCGATTGCCGCGACGAGTGGCGGATGTCGGCACGCGCAAGACGCCCCCCCTCGAGTTTCACTGGAAGGCCGAGCTCAATGAGTTTGGGCAGCAACGCGTGATAGAGGGCGGTCACCCCGTCATCATTGAATCGCGAGGCCTGTGTGCCGAACACCGGCATCTGCTCGGGCGGCTCGGTCCAGCGCTCGCGATTGCGCTGCACCTGCTTGGCCACGTCGCGCAACGCGTCCATCGCGCCCTTGCGGTCAAACTTGTTGATCGCGACGAAGTCCGCAAAGTCGAGCATATCGATCTTCTCGAGCTGACTTGCAGCGCCAAACTCCGGCGTCATCACGTACAGAGAGGTATCGACCATTGGCACGATAGCCGCATCGCCCTGCCCGATACCGGAGGTCTCAACCACCACCAGGTCAAAGCCTGCAACTTTGCACGCTGCGATCGCATCGGGAAGCGCAGCACTTACCTCGCTGCCAGCCTCGCGGGTGGCAAGCGAACGCATGAAAATGGCGGGATGATTGATGGCATTCATCCGAATGCGATCGCCCAGAAGCGCGCCCCCGGATTTGCGCCGGGTGGGGTCGACCGATATCACCGCCAGGCGCAGGCTGTCATCGCGATCGAGGCGAAAACGTCGCACCAGCTCATCGGTGAGCGAGCTTTTGCCTGCCCCCCCCGTACCGGTGATGCCAAGCGTCGGGACACGCCGCCCATCGGCAAGCCGGTGCAGCTCATGGCGCAGCGCAGCCTCGACGCGACCCGCCTCCAGCGCCGTAATGAGCTGCGAGAGCGCCCGCGTCTGCGCATAGACGGCAGAACCCGCGGTCGGAGCGCCCCTTGCGCAATCGATGATGGCATCTAGCGCCGCAGGCGCAAGCGCGCAAAGATCGTGATCACAACGGCTGATCATGTCCCCGATCATGCCCTGAAGCCCGAGTTTCTGCCCGTCCTCGGGCGAATAAATACGCGTCACGCCATAGTCATGGAGCTCGCGGATTTCGGCCGGGACGATCACCCCGCCGCCACCGCCGAACACTTTGATGTGCGAGGCATCGGCTTGGCGCAGCAGGTCGATCATGTATTTGAAGAACTCAACATGCCCACCCTGGTACGACGACACCGCGATGCCGTGCGCGTCTTCCTGCAGCGCACAGTTGACGATCTCCTGCACCGAGCGGTTGTGTCCGAGGTGAATCACCTCGCAGCCCATGGCCTGCAGGATGCGCCGCATGATGTTGATCGAGGCATCGTGCCCGTCAAAGAGCGACGCGGCGGTGACAAAGCGAACCTTGTTCGCGGCCCGGTACTGGGCCAGTTTCGCTGTCTCGGAGAGGTCGGACATGGCAGATCCTGTGTGCGGCCGACCGCCGGCCTGGGACCCGACCGTGCGAGGGCGTCAAGCGGAAAATTTAATTGACGTTAACGTAAACGTCAATATTGCACTGTCTGCCCGTACTGCTCGGAGAGCCACGCCGAGTAGGCCTTCATATCCACGCGGCCGGCGAGCGAGGCCGAGCCGTCGCGCCCGTGCAGGGCATAGGGGAAGCGTCGCACCATCGATTCAGCCTGGGCGCGGTCAAGAACCGCCGCCTTTTCAAGCTCGGCCCGGGCCTGCGCCGAGGAGGAGCCAGGCACCCGCCAGGCGCGCTCGGGCCCGGGCTGCCAGACGCTTCGCATATCGTGGAGGAGCGGCTCAGAGACGATGCGCCAGTCGTCCCTGAGTGTGTTCAGCCGTACCCCGGCGGCGCGCGCCTGATCGACCATCCAGCCGAGCGCGACATCGGACAAGTCGCCATCGGCGTGGCTGCCGCCGATATCGCCGTGGTCGCCGACGAAGCCGCGCTCCAGCCGCAGTCCTCCGGTCTGCGTACGCCCCTGAGCGCCAATGGACTCCAGGGGATAGAAGCGCCGCGACTCGTTGACCGCCACCGCGTGCACGACCACCCTTGCCTCGGGTGGGATCCCGAGATTCCACTGCGCATTGGCGCTGCCGTTCAGGCCGAACTGCGCCACGGTATCCCAGAGACCAACGAAATTAAGTGACACGCAGCGCCGCAGCCCGAGATAGTGGCCGCTGCGGATGCGGCTCGCTACCGAATTGGCAAAATCGCGCGCCATGGCTGCGCCCCGGGAAAACCCAATCACATTGATGTCGACCGCGTCGCCCTCGGTTTCGGGCGACCGCAGCGCGCTGTCGAGGACACCCAACATGTGGTCCACACGGCGGCGCGCGCTCGCAGCATCGACCGCATCGATCGCGCTGCCCTGAATGCCCGAGCGGACATCGGGTGTGCCCACGCCACTCATGTAGTGGCGGGCCTGTCCGGCGTAGAGGCTCACAAACTTGGCAACATTGGACAAGGTGTCGGGTGCGCGGGCCGGGTTGCTGTTGCCTGTGCCGTCAAACGCAAAGAGGATGAGCCCAAGCGGATCGGTCGCCTGTATCGGGTTGCCACCCGCATAAGCGAACAGATTCCAGCCGCCCATGAGCCCCAGCGGGTCCGGTTCGAGGTATCGGCCGCGGCGAGGATCGTAGGTGCGGCGATAGTTGTCATGGAGCCCGGTCTCGCGATCGCGATACTGTCCCGGAAACCGAAGCGGTTGGTCGAGCCGGCCGGACTCCGCCAGCGCTTCGCCGAAGACGCTATAGCTCGCCCTCCAGACGATCCGGCCCGCCTCGTCGAGCGCGGCATGTGGCGTCCCCAGGTGATCGCCAATCAGCCAGTAGACGCTAGGCAACGGGCGCCCGCGCCAATCGTGCTTCACATCGACCAGCGCCATCATGCGCCCCTGCCAGCCGATGAAATGCCGGCGTATACGCCCGGATCCATCGGCCTCGGCGGCAAGCGCCTGCTGGTAGTAGAGGAATCGTGTCTCCTGCGCGCCGCTTCCCGCCCGTTCGACCCGCTTGAGTACCCGCTCGCCCCAGGCGTTGTAGCGATGGGTCACCGTGGCGGGCGCCGCGCTGTGCCCTGGTTGCGCAATCATCTCCGCCAGACGCCCCGTCGGCCCGTAGCGTAATTGCCAGGGGCCGTGTGCAAGCGGTCGGCCTGACGAGTCGACCGCGACCTCAGCCCAGCGATGCGTGCGGCCTGATTCGTCGCGACTCCATTGCAAGTCGCCCGCCGCCGAATAAGCCTGGAAAGCGTGCAACACCGGAGCGCCGGGTTGATGTCGCTCGCGCACGATAAGACGGCCATACCCGTCAAAGGCGAACCGGTCCTCACCATCGGCCCGGGCAACGGACTCGATGAGGCCTTGTTCATTGCGCCCGATAGCAAAGCGCGCGATCGGCGTCTGCGCGACGCCTTGGCTCCAGGCGAGCTCTGTCAGTCTGCCTGCCTCGTCCCATTTTCTTGCAACCCGCAGCGCCGCGCCCAACGACTCTCGCTGCGCTCGTGCGCCCTGCCATTCGACGCCCTCGACGAGCGCAAGCGGACGCGCCCGGCCCGGTACGAGCAGATCAAGGCCTGTTGCGCGCCCCTTGTCGTCGTACCGGTAGGCCAGGGCGAGCCCATCGCCCAGTGTGCGGGTGCGAAGCCGACCGGACTCGTCGTACTCGAACCTGAAGTCAACCCAACGATCGCCAAGCTGCTGCGACAAAAGCGTTGTTCGGCCCTGCGCATCACGCGCTATCCGGCTTGCTCCGTGGGTGTGCGTGACGCCTGTGAGCGCGAGCCCCTCCCAGGAAAATAGCGTTTGCTCAGAGGTCTGCGCCTGGCTCACGCGCCGCTCAAGCAGCCGCCCGGCCGCATCATAGCGGCGCAGTTCGGTCGCATCGCGCGGCAGGACCCAGCGCACCGGACGGTCGAGGGCATCGAAGAATACCTGCCGATTGCCGCGTTGCGCGCTCTGCTCCTCAATGGTCCGGCCCAGGTCGTCGATGCGGGTTTCGGTGAGACGGGCCTGGTTGTCGATCTGACGCACCATCGCACCGGCAACCCAAGCGCCAAGCGGGAGAACCACCGGCTCGATTGCCGGCGACGAGCCCACTGATTCGCCGCGGGCCCGCTCGGCCCGCAGTCCCGGATCGATTACGCCTCGGTCCGCCTCCGGCTGCCGGGGCAAGGTCAGGCGCGCAAGCGCCTGCCCATACTCGCTCAAGCTAAGCACGCGATGCTCGGCATCGAATTGCAGACGCATACCCGGGTTCCAGCTGATTTCGTGGAGGCGTCCCACGCGATCGCGCGTTATCTGCCAGGACACCGGGCCGGCGCGCTTGGCAACCAGCTGCCATGCTGAATCGAACCGACGCTCGAGAAGCGTCCCATCTGCGAGCCGCTCGGATACAGGCCGGCCGAGCGGGTCCCGCGATACCTGCTGCGTGAGTCCCATCGGATAGCCGATGCTCACCAACCGGCGAAGCTCGTCATAGCCAAAATCGATTCGCGCGAGCACCTCCGAGTCGTGCGTCGCCGAGTCAGCCGTCTCGACCGCGCGAACGGACCCGGCAGCCTGATCAGACGGCCTTAAATCCTGATCGGCCAACGCGAGCCGCTCGATCGCGACGAGCTTGCCCTCCTGCGGTCCCCGCTCGGCGTAAACGAGTCGCAGGCGTCTGCCCACGCTGCGAACTGCATCGCTGTAGGGTGCGAAGCCGGTTTCGATCAGGTCGGTCAGCTGGCCGCGATCGTTGTAGCCCAAGCGCAGCGTTCTGCGGTACCCGGCGACCACGCTGGGTGCCTCGATACGTACGGGTAGCGCGAGTCGATCCGGGCCATCGTAGTGCATCTGCCAGACCGCGCGGCCTGCGCCTTCGTCTCGCGAGAGCGAAACAATCCGATCGCCGGAGTCGTAGCCTAAGCGCCAGGGGCCGTACTCGGCCAGCCGCCCGCGCGCATCGTAAAGTGTGCCAGGTCCGGTGGCCGGGCAGATCGCGCACCCCGGCCCCTGGGTTTCAAGCAGACTCGCGCGGCCAGATCGGCCAGTCCGCCAACGATATCGCGTCGTTTGGCCGGCTAGCGTCAACCATGTTTCGTGACGCTCACCGTGATGCTCATAGCGGGCGAGGAGCGCGGATCCTGGGACGGTCTCGTCGCCAACCGACTCGACCACCCTGCCGCTTGCGTCATAACGATGGCGGCTGCGCACGCCGTCGGGGTGGCTGGTCCCGGTTAGCCAGTGGGCACTGCGTGGGTCCTCGTAGTGATACCGGGTCAGTCGGCCGTCCGGATAGCGAACTGCGCTCAGTCGGCGGGCTTCATCATAGACGTAACGAATCACCTGCCCGTCCGGCAAGCCGAGCTCCACCAGGCGGCCCGCGCCATAGCGCAGAGACAGCGTTCGCCCGTGACGGTCAGCGATACGTACAAGGCGACTCTCGCCGTCATAGTAAAGCGTCAATCGGTCGAGATCGGGCGCAACAATCTCCGCCAGGCGCCCGGCGGTATCAAAGCGCAGACTGCGTCCCGAGGGCCAGCGCCATATCCAGTCGATTTGTGATGAGTCATGCCGCTCGTCAATCACGCCATCGGAGATTTCGCTGCCGTGATAGCGAATGACGGTTGCACCGTCCGCGAGATCACGTCGCGCGGACGGGCGCATGACGATACGCCGGCCATCGGGCTGGATGACCTGCAATTGGGCCGCAGGCAAATCCGCCGCCGGTGCCCGCTCGAGCCTGCGACGAGCAAGCCGCGTGTCAAAGCTATGGCTCCAGCCTGGCCCGAGTGACAGCGAGTAGTCCTGATGGCTTTGATAGTGGCGGGCGAACTGCATCGTCAGCCCGGCAGCCGAGGCGGGTGAGCCAAGTGGCAGCGCGCTCTGTCCTCGCACATCGGTCGGCGTGAACTGATCTACCCGGGGCCACTGCACGTCTACCGCATGCTCGTACTTGGCCCCGGTAAGCGGATCGAAGGGGTTGCCTGCCGTCCGGTCCGGCGCGGTAGGGGTGAGCATTGCCGGGTCGCTCTGCGGGCTCGCGCCCGATCCACCCTGACACGTTCTTGCAGCCGCCGGCCCCGGCATACCCGCTGCAGCATCGATCAGCGCCGAATCCACCGCCCGCGCCGGGCCGATCACGCCTAGCCCCGAGAGCACCGCGCCCAGCCCGGGCGTAGCTGCAGCGGCCCCCGGAGAGCCAGAGCCGGGAGAGCAAAGCGCCTGCGCCTGCGGTGTGAATGCGGCAGCGACCCACGCTACCAGCACCAGGCCGCAGAGCCGACGCGAGAAGACTCGCCCGTGGCCCAAGCATGACTGCCGGGGCGGCGACGAGAAATCACCGTCCCTGGCACGCGGCGTGGGCTTGGCGGCGGGTAAGGCCGCCCCCAATCGGGCGGCATCGGGACAAAGCTCATGGGCAAACGAAGGGCAGGGCGCGAAGGTCATCCGAAAAGTTTCGCGGCTCGGCGCGCAAGTCCGCAATCGCACCCCTGGCTGACACTTTCGGCTAGGCCGCCGGTCGGATCCGGTAATCTGTGCGCCTTGAAACGCCAACCGATACCCCTTCGTGAATCCCCCTGATGGCTCCTGCGCAGACGACGGCGGCGATTCGCGTGACGCGACGGCGCGCCCGCATGTGTCGCTGCGCGAAGCCCTTGCCTTCTGGTTCAAGCTAGGCTTTATCAGTTTCGGCGGACCGGCCGGACAGATTGCGCTGATGCACGAGCACGTGGTCGAACGGGCCAGGTGGATCTCGGAGAAAAGATTTCTCCACGCGCTCAACTACTGCATGCTGCTGCCCGGACCCGAGGCGCAGCAGCTCGCAACCTATCTGGGCTGGCTGATGCACCGAAGCGTCGGTGGCATCGCCGCCGGAATGCTTTTCATCCTGCCCTCGTTCCTGCTGATCGCGCTGATCGCCTGGGCTTACCTGATCTACGGCCATCTGCCCTGGGTAAGCGGACTGCTCGACGGCATCAAGCCGGCAGTGGTCGCGCTGGTGCTTGCAGCCGGCTGGCGGATGGGGGGGCGCACGCTGAGAACCAGACCCCTCGCAGCGATTGCGTTAGGCGCTTTCGTGTCCCTCGATGTTTTCAATCTGCCGTTTCCGCTGGTCATCGGCGCTGCAGCGCTGCTCGGCCTACTGTTCCAACCTGCTGGGGCAGCCGCCGCCCACGGCCCGCCGCAGGCGCCGTCAGGCGCGCGGGCAGGCGCGCAAGCGAGCCCGCAGACCGATGCGCAGACAGTTCCCCAGACGGGTCCGCACGCGGTGCCAGGGCCGGTGACGCATGAGCTCACCGGCTCACCATCGCACGCGGCGGAGTCGCGGGCGCGCATCATCATCGACGACGACACGCCGCCGCCCGAACATGCGCGGCTGCGTGCGACGCGCCTGTTCACTTTGGTGATTGCCGGGCTCGCGCTCTGGGCGGCGGGCTGGGCACTGTGCCGCGCAATCGTCCCCGGGAACGATTTGCTCCCCGACATGGCCGGTTTTTTCACCCGCGCGGCCCTGCTTACTTTCGGCGGTGCCTATGCGGTGCTGCCGTATGTGCACCAGGCCGCTGTCGAGCACTACCAGTGGCTCACCGCAGCACAGATGCTCGACGGGCTCGCTCTTGGCGAAACCACGCCCGGGCCGCTCATCATGATCGTTACCTTCGTGGGCTTCATCGGCGGATTTACGCGGGAGATATTCGGTGCAGACCAGGCGGCAGCAGCCGGTTGGGCCGCCGCCACCGCTGCAACCTTCTTCACCTTCCTGCCCTCATTCATCTTCATTCTGGTCGGGGGGCCGCTGGTCGAATCCACGCGCAGCCTGCCGCGACTGGATCGCGCCCTGTCGGCTATCACCGCAGCGGTGGTGGGTGTGATCGCCAGCCTTGCCTTCACGCTCGCGCAGACGGTGCTCTGGCGCGCGGAACTCGGCACCCCCGACTGGTACGCGTGCGCCGCAACCGTGCTGGCGACCTGGCTCCTCATTGTCCGGCGCACGTCGGTCATCGCAACGATTGCGTTATTTGGTGCGGCCGGTGTCGCGCTCAGCCTGAGCGGAATGCGATAAGCGGCGGGCAAAGCCGCCTGGGTGACGCGAAAGACGCGGGCACCGCCTGCCCGGCACCGCGTCGGATCAACCGCGTTGGAAACGGTAAATCGCCTGCGTCGCTCTCAGGCCCGCAAGCCAGTTCACCGCGCGCCCGTCCGCGAGAAAAGCTCGCTGCCCGATCGTCATCTGCATGCGCGCAAGAAACTCCTCAAAGTCGCGCACGGTCGCGAGGTGCAGATTGGGCGTGTCATACCACTGATACGGCATTTCGCGCGAGACCGGCATGCGACCCATCAGGATGGACCATGCGTGGTACCAATGCCCGAAATTAGGGATGGACACAATCCCCTGTCTGGCTACCTGACTCATCTCGGAGAGCACGCGCTCAGTCTGGTGAGTGGCCTGAATCGCCATCGACAGCACCACCACATCAAAGGCCCCCGCGCCGAACATCCCCAGCCCCGCCTCGATATCGCGCTGGATCACATCAACGCCACGCCGCACGCAGGCAAGCACCCGGGCATCATCGATCTCCACACCATACCCCGAGCAACCGCGCTCTCGCTGAAGATGGTCGAGTAGCGCACCGTCTCCGCAACCCAGATCAAGGACGCGCGAACCCGGGGGAATCCACTGCGCGATGATCGCCAGGTCTGCGCGCAGCCCGGTCATGCGGGCTCTCCCGCTGTCGGGGTAGCCGTTGCCAAACGGCCGCGCGAGCCGGTCGCACACTCCGCAGCAACCCGCTCAAAATAGGCGCGCACCAGCGCGTGATATTGCGGATCATCGAGCAGGAACGCGTCGTGCCCGTGTGGCGCGTTGATTTCCGCATAGCTCACACGCCGATCGGCCTTGAGCAGCGCTTGCACGATCTCGCGGCTGCGCTCGGGCGCAAAGCGCCAGTCGGTGGTGAAGGACGCGATGAGAAACGATGCACGCGCGCGCTCGAGCACCTGCGCCAGATCGCCTGCGGTCTCGCGGGCAGGATCGAAATAGTCGAGCGCCCGGGTGATCAGGAGATAGGTATTGGCGTCGAAATAGCGCGCGAACTTCTCGCCCTGATAGCGAAGGTAGGATTCGATCTCAAACTCGATATCGAACGTGAATCGGTAATCACCCGGGCGTGCACGATCTGCGCTTTCGCGCAAAGCCCGACCAAACTTTTCGCCCATTGAATCATCGGACAGATACGTGATGTGTCCGATCATGCGCGCCACCTGAAGCCCGCGCTGCGGGACTACGCCGTGATCATAAAAACGGCCGCCGTGAAAGTCTGGATCCGTGAGGATGGCGCGGCGCGCGACTTCGTTGAACGCAATGTTCTGCGCGGATAGCTTTGGTGCGGTGGCGATCGCCACGCAGTGTCGCAGGCGGTCGGGATAGAGCGTGCTCCAGGCCAGTGCCTGCATGCCGCCCAGGCTTCCGCCCATCACCGCGGCAAAGCAGTCGATACCCAGCCGATCGGCCAAAAGCGCCTGGCTGTGCACCCAGTCCTCGACGGTCAGGACCGGAAAATCCGGCCCCCAGGGGCGCCCCGTTGCCGGGTCCGTCGACATGGGGCCGGTCGAGCCGAAACAGCTGCCGAGGTTGTTGACCCCGATCACGAAGAAGCGCCGGGTATCGACCGGCTTTCCCGGGCCGACCATGTTGTCCCACCAGCCGACCTCATGCGGGGCGAGCGCCGATATGCCGGCCACATGGTGCGACGCATTAAGTGCGTGGCAGATCAGGACGGCGTTGTCGCGCGAGGCGTTGAGCTCGCCCCAGGTCTCATAGACGAGTTCGTAGCCGCAGAGGCTCGCGCCGCTTGCAAGCGGCAGGGCCTGGTCGAACCGCATTCGCTGCGGAGCCACTCCGGGCACAGTCATCTCGGACACGGCATCGCCCAAAAAACAAAACCCGACCGGCTTGCTGCAAGCGGGTCGGGCTCGATCTGGCCGCGCCGCTTTAGCCGTACTTGTTACGCGCCCGCAAGCTAGTCATCAAATCGGCGCGGATGTTTCACCTCGAAGAAGTGTACCTCAAGCGTTCGAGGCCTTCAAAGAACCATCAGCTCGCAAGCCCCGCAATCAGGGCTTTCACGCGCTCCGGGTCCGCGGCCCGGATGAGACCCGCCACGCGGGGGGCAAGGTTTGATACATCGGCACTGAGGATCTCGCGCTTGACGCGCAGCAGGCTTGCCGGATGCATGGAAAATTCGGCGAGGCCCATGCCGA
>CAZZKA010000038.1:0-18602 GCA_964654745.1 uncultured Bordetella sp.
GACGGTGACGGGCCCCGTCATTAGCTGACCGGCGCCCTCGTTCGCGGGGCGAGCCCTGCAGCGGTTGGCGAGCCCGCCGCGTGGCCCCGCGCACCGGCGTACCATTGAAACTTATCCAAGGCGCGGGGTGATCCCCCCGCGCAAAGCACCGAATCCCCGATCCGCCCCGTGATGAATGAATCGATGCGAGCTCGCCTCGAGCGACTCGAGCCCCGCCTGGCCGAGGTCAATGCCCGGCTGTCGGGTCAGGACGTCGCGCGCGATCTCAACGAGTTTCGCAAGCTCACCCGCGAGCATGCCGAACTCACGCAACTGCTCGCGCGCTTTGCCGCCTATCGCCAGGCCGAAGACGACCTGGCGACCGCCCGGCTGCTGCGCGAGGACGCGGAGTTGCGCGAATTTGCCGATAGCGAGGCCAGCGCCGCCGAATCGCGGATGGCTGACGAACTCGCGGCGCTCCAAAAGCTGCTGCTGCCGCGCGACCCCAACGACGACCGCGACGTTCTGCTCGAGATCCGCGCCGGCACAGGCGGCGACGAAAGCGCGCTTTTTGCCGGCGATCTGCTGCGGATGTATCTGCGCTTTGCCGAGCGTCACCGCTGGCAGACCGAAGTTCTGTCGGCCAACGCCTCCGAACTTGGCGGCTATCGCGAAGTGATCGTCCGCATCGCGGGCGAGGCCGTCTACTCACGCCTGAAGTTCGAGTCGGGCGGCCACCGCGTGCAGCGCGTTCCCGAAACCGAAGCTCAGGGCCGCATCCACACTTCCGCGTGTACCGTCGCGGTGATGGCCGAGGCCGACGAGGTCGGTGAAATCAGCATCGACCCGTCAGAGTTACGCATTGATGTCTTCCGCGCCTCAGGTGCCGGCGGCCAGCACGTGAACAAAACCGAGTCGGCCGTACGGATCACCCATCTGCCGACCGGGCTGGTCGCCGAGTGCCAGGATGACCGATCACAGCACCGTAACCGCGACCGGGCGATGAAAGTGCTCGCGGCGAGGCTCAAGGACCGAAGGCTTCGCGAAGCACAGGCGCGCGAGGCCGCTCACCGCAAGTCGTTGATCGGCTCGGGCGATCGGTCCGAACGCATCCGGACCTACAACTTTCCGCAGGGCCGCCTCACCGATCACCGCATCAACCTCACGCTCTACAAGCTGCAGCAGATCCTTGACGGAGACCTCGATGAAGTCCTCGATTCGCTCGGCACCGCACATCAGGCCGAACTGCTTCAGGCGCTTGCCGAGGCAGCCTGATTCCCACCAGGCAGCGCTCCGGCGGGCTACCCTGGATCGAGACGCGCCAGCCCTGCCTCGACGCGCAATCCGACCCTGAAGCATGACGCTCGGACCCTCGCCGGATGCGAGCGGCGGCGACTGCGCGGATCGGCTCCTTAGCGCAAGCGGGCTGCCGCGCGCCGAAGCGCGTCTGCTCCTTGAGCACGCGAGCGGACGCCGCCGCGAGTGGCTGCTCAGCCACGGGGAAGACCCGCTGGGCGAGCTTGTAAGTGAGCGCTTCGTTTCGCTGAAAACACGGCGCCTTGCAGGAGAACCCATCGCCTATCTGGTCGGCGAGCGGGAATTCCACGGCCTGGCATTCGCCGTTGATCCGTCTGTCCTGATCCCCCGGCACGAAACCGAGCTGCTCGTCGAGGAGGCGATTCGGCGGGCCCCGCGCAGCGGATCCGTGATCGATCTGGGGACCGGAAGCGGTGCCATAGCGATCGCCATCGCTGCTGCCCGACCGGATCTGACCGTGACAGCCACCGACGCGTCACACGAGGCGCTCGCGCTCGCAAAGCGCAACGCGCAGCGGATCGGCGCTGCGGCGACAAAGATCAGTTTCAAGCCCGGTAACTGGTGGCAGGCTGCGGAAAAAGCCGCTCGCTTTGACCTCATCGTGTCTAACCCGCCCTACCTCGCGGACGATGACCCCCATCTCAGCGAAGGCGACCTGCGTTACGAGCCGCGGGCGGCGCTTGCCAGTGGGCCGGACGGCCTCGAGGCCTTGCGCGCCATTGCGGCGGGTGCGGGCGACAGGTTGGTTCCGGGCGGCTGGCTCCTGCTGGAGCACGGCTGGCAGCAGGGTCATGCGGTCCGGTCGGTCCTCACCGGTCATGGTTTTGCCGCGGTCTGTACCCTGCGCGATCTCGCAGGCCACGAGCGCGTCACGCTCGGCCAGGCACCTGCGCGCGCGCCAGGGGGAACTGATGCCGCATAGTCCGCACGCGTGGTATAAAAACGGATCGAAACCGGCCCGGCGAGCGGGGCGCATCAGCGCGCTGCAGCATCCGTCCAGGCCAGCTCCCTGTCTACGAGGCGCCCATGCAAGCCAAAGAATTCATTCAAAAGACCGTGACCGACAATCAGGTAGTACTGTTCATGAAGGGGACTGCCCAGTTCCCGCAGTGCGGCTTTTCAGGCCGGGCGATCCAGATCCTCAAATCCTGCGGCGTGCGCAATCTCGTCACCGTCAACGTGCTCGAAGACGATGAAGTTCGTCAGGCCATCAAGGACTTCTCCAACTGGCCGACCATTCCCCAGCTCTACATCAAGGGCGAGTTCGTTGGTGGCTCGGACATCATGGCCGAGATGTTTCAGTCGGGTGAACTGCAAAAGCTCGTCCCGGCCGAGCCGCAGTAAAGCGCAGCGCAAGCCGGGGTCGCGACAAGCGCCCCGCCTGGTCGCAAAGGCTCACGCGAGCGAGCGCTCGAGCCGATCAAGCGTCTCATAGGCCGGCAGCACGCTCGCCACGCTCGCGTTCGGCTCGCGCCCTTGCGCGATCGCTGCAAAAAACTCCCGGTCCTGAAGCTCGATGCCATTGGTCGATACATCGACCTTGGTGACGTCGATCTGCTTATCCCGCCCGTCGAACAGATCGTCATAGCGCGCGATATAGGTGCCCTTGTCGCAGATGTAGCGAAAGAAGGTCCCAAGCGGCCCGTCGTTATTAAACGAGAGCGAGAGCGTGCAGATCGCGCCGCCCGGCACCTTGAGCTGAATCGACATGTCCATCGCAATGCCCAAGTCCGGATGAATCGGGCCCTGGAGCGCCCGCGCCTGGCTTGAGACTTCTCCGGTCTGGTACTGGAACAGGTCAACCGTGTGCGCTGCATGGTGCCAGAGCAGATGATCGGTCCAGCTGCGCGCCTGGCCCAGCGCATTCATGTTAGTACGGCGAAAGAAATAGGTCTGCACATCCATCTGCTGGATCTTGAGTTCGCCAGCGGCGATTTTGCGGCGTATCCACTGATGACTCGGATTGAAGCGCCGGGTGTGACCAGCCATTGCCACCAGCCCTGTCTCCTTTTGCGCTGCCACCACCGCGCGCGCATCGGCCAGGCTGTCGGCCATCGGAATCTCGACCTGCACATGTTTGCCAGCGCGCAGGCACGCGATCGCCTGCGAGGCATGCATCTGCGTGGGCGTGCAGAGGATCACCGCATCGATATCGGGGCGCGCAAGCGCCTCGGCCAGATCGGTGGTGGCATGTGCGATGCCGTATTTATCCGCAAACTCGCGTGTCTTGTCGGGGAGGCGACCCACCACCGACACAACTTCAACTCCCGCAATGTTGCGAATGCCTTCAACATGCTTGGCACCAAAGGCACCCGCTCCTGCCACACATACCTTCATGATCAATGCTCTCCGTTTTCGAGAATCATGTGGCCGACCGCAGTGTTGGAGGCTGGCACATGGTAGAAGCGATGCGCCTCGCGCACCTTCGCATCGAGCGCTCCGCGCGCGATCAGCCACATCACGAGTTCGATCCCTTCCGAACCCGCCTCGCGGACGTAGTCGATATGAGGGATCTTGGCGAGGCCTTCGGGGTCCCCGGGAAGGCGATCGAGAAAGCGATTATCGAACTCCTTGTTGATGAGCCCGGCCCGGGGGCCCTGCAACTGATGGCTCATACCACCCGTGCCCCAAACCTGCACATTGAGATCCTCGTCAAAGCTGTCGATTGCACGGCGAATCGCCTGGCCCAGCCGCCAGCAGCGATTGCCCGTGGGCGGGGGAAATTGCACCACATTGACCGCAAACGGAATCACTTTGCAGGGCCAGGCCTGCGGCTGGCCAAACATGAGCGACATCGGAACGGTGAGCCCATGGTCCACATCCATCTTGTTGATGATGGTGAGGTCAAACTCATCGAGGATCACCGACTGCGCAATATGCGCGGCAAGCTCAGGGTGGCCGTGGACGGTGGGCACCTTGCGCGGACCCCACCCCTCATCGGCAGGTTCGAAGCGCTCGGCGCACCCAATCGCAAAGGTGGGAATCATCTCGAGGCTGAATGCCGTCGCGTGGTCATTGAACACGAGCAGTACCACGTCAGGGCGGTTCGACTCGATCCAGCGGCGCGAGAACTCATAGCCCGAAAAGAGCGGCTGCCAGTACGGCTCTTCGGTTCGTCCGAGATCCATCGCTGCACCGATTGCCGGCACATGAGAGGTGAACACTCCTGCAGTCACACGCGCCATGTCATTGCTCTCCGATGTAACGGTTGCCCTTGGGTGAGCGGCCGCCGGCAATCATCATCGCGCGGTAGTCGGCCTGGGTCATGCCGGTCATCCGCGAAGCCGCCAGCTCAAAGCTTTGTCCGTCGGTGGAAAAGATCTTGGCCAGAAAATAGACATTGCCGCCGAGCGAGATCAGGCGGTTGTAGTCCCGATCCAGCACACCCTGCTTCTGCTCCTCGGTCATCGCCCACTCATCGAGATAGGCGCGCTCATTGGCCTTGAAGCGCTCGCGGTTGGGCGCTTTCATGAGCGACATGCAGAACATGTTGAGGTGGTAGCCCTTGCGAGACTGATCCGCATCAAAAATCGTCGTGCCAGGAATATCGAGATAAGGTTTGACGAGCGCCATCGTCGGCTCCATTCGAAAATCAAAAGGTGTTCGCAGGCGGCATACTGAAGGATCGCCAGCGGTCACCGCAGCATGGGGATACCGCGTTTCAATCGCTCCAATACAGACGCATGGGATTATCGACCAGAAGTTTTCTCTGCAACTCGGCGGTGACTGCGATCCTGGGCACATAGTCAACCAGCAGGCCATCGTCAGGCATATGGGACTTCATGTTGGGATGCGGCCAATCGGTACCCCACAACACGCGATCCGGAAAGGTCTCAACCAACCGCCTGGCAAAGGGCACCACATCATCGTAGGCGGGCGGACCTGATTTGGACAGCCGCTCGGGGCAGCTTACCTTGGACCAGACATTCGGATGCTCGTGCATGAGCTTCATGAAGAGCGCGAACTCGGGTCCGTCAACGGGCTTGGACACATCGGGCCGGCCCATATGATCGACCACCACCGTGGTCGGTAGCGTCGTGAAAAAGTCCCATAGCTCGGGGAGGTCCTGCGCTTCGAAATAGACCACCACGTGCCAGCCAAGCGGCGCGATGCGGGCTGCAATCTCGGCGAGCACCTCGCGCGGCGTGAAGTCGACCAGGCGTCTGACGAAATTAAAGCGTGTGCCGCGCACGCCCGCTTTGTGCATCGCCTGCAACTCGGTATCGGTCACATCGCGCGACACCGAGGCCACCCCGCGCGCCATGCCGCCCGAGTGCTCGAGCGCATCGACCAGCGCGCGGTTATCGGTCCCGTGACAGGTCGCCTGCACCACCACGTTGCGCGTGATGCCCAGAAAATCGCGCAGCGCGACGAGCTGATGCCTGGATGCATCGCAAGGCGTGTACTTGCGCTCGGGGGCAAACGGAAATTCGGCAGCCGGGCCAAACACATGGCAATGCGCATCGACCGCGCCAGCAGGCATCGCGAAGCGCGGCTTGGAGGGGTTGGGATGAAATACCAGCCAGTCGGGATCCATGGGCGCTACCTCTTGCCGCGCTCGGCGGCGATGCGATGGATGATCGAATCGGCGTGCTCGCGCCAGGGGCGCGCCGCCTGCTCGCGTTCGCCAAAAAGCGCGGTCTGAGCGGCATCGGCCACCCAGGCCTGGCGCTCAGCGGTGCCCGCCGCAGACCAGGGATCGAGCCCGGCCTCGCGCACGGTCTGCGCAGCCTCGCGCATTTCCTCAGCGCGTCGGCGGCCATGCTCGATCACGCGCATGAAAAAGTAGTCGCCCTGCTTTTCCCAGTCGATGCCGGGAAAGGTCTCGGCAAGCGAGGCGAGCACCTCGCGCTCGACCCCATAGGCGCGCGCGGTGGTGAAGCTTTCGATCACCATCGCCTCGAGACCCTTGATCATCACGCTGCGACACATCTTGGTGGCCGAGGCTACGCCGAGGCGGTCGGAGACCGGCTTGGCATCAAACCCGAGCGCGGTGAGGTGGGGGGCGAGCGCCTGCGCATGCGCGCCACCCAGAAGAAGCGGCACGCGGATACGGTAAGGCGGCAGCGAGGTCATCACCGCGCCCTCAACATACCGGCCGCCTGCGCCATCAACGAGCGCGCCCGCCTGCTGTTTCGCGCCGGGCGAGGCGGAATTGAAGTCGAGAAAAAAAGCGCCTTCCTGCATGGCAGGTGCGCAGGCGCGCGCCACCGAGACGGCCTGACTAGCGGTAACGGCAGAGACAATGAAATCCGCGCGTCGCGCCAGTTCGGCCGCGCTCGCCACCAGGGTGACGCCATGCTCGCGTGCATGCTCACGAAGCGGTGTCTCAGCATGTGCCTGGTCGAGCTTGATGTCGTAGGCGCTTACCGACAGCCCGGCTGCCCGCAGGTCCTCGGAGAGGATGCGACCGACCTCGCCATAACCCACAAAACCGATCCGCCAGCGGTTCGGGTCGGTGGCGAGGCCAGATGGCGCGATGCTCATTCGATGTAGCGCAGCCCCGCCTTCGCCAGCGGTTCGCGCATCTTGTAGAGGTCAAGGCCGATTTCGCCCGCTGCAAGCCGCTTTCTCTTGTCGGCCTCATTGGCCTCGCGCGCGGCCGCCGCTTCGGCGACCTGCGCGGCCAGTGCCCGCGGCACCACCACCACGCCATCATCATCGGCCACCACAATGTCTCCAGGGTGGACGCTTGCGCCCGCGCACACGACCGGGATGTTGACCGAGCCCAGTGTGGCTTTGACGGTACCGCGTGCATTGATCGCCCGCGAAAACACCGGAAACTTCATTTCGGTGAGGTCACGCACATCACGCACGCCCGCATCAATGATGAGGCCGCGCGCGCCCTGTGCGCGAAACGAGGTGGCCAGCAGATCGCCAAACATACCGTCTTCGTTTTCGGTGGTGCACGCGGCCACCACGACATCGCCGGGCTTGAGCTCGCCCGCTGCAACATGGAGCATCCAGTTATCACCCGGCTGCAGTAGCACCGTGACCGCGCTCCCACAGACACGCGCGCCGGCATAGACCGGGCGCATATAAGGCTTCATGAGGCCCACGCGGCCCATCGCCTCGTGGATGGTCGCCACGCCAAAAGTGCCAAGGCGGTCGACATCGGCGATCGGCGCGCGTTGATAATTGCGGACAACGACGCCTAGGTCGTTCAGGGCTCGGCTCATCGGGGCTCTCCGGCAAGGTTGGTTTCGTGCCCCGCCGAGCATAGACGGGGCGGCGTGAAAGGGCGCGCGAGCGCAATCTCGTGCTGACTTGGGCCGATCAGCGACCGCGCGCCTTGAGCTGCGCATCGAGCCGCGGATAGACGCGCCGAGCGTTGGTTTCGAAAATCTTGCGGCGCTGCGACTCGGTGAGCACGACTGCGCCGTCGATATAGCGGCGCGTGTCATCGTACTCATGGCCGCTGTAGGGGTCGATACCGCGGACTGCCCCGATCATCTCTGAAGCAAACAGGATGTTGTCATCCGGTATCACCTTGAGCAGCAGGTCGATGCCGGGCTGGTGATAGACGCAGGTATCGAAAAATATATTCTTGAGCAGATGCTCGGTGAGCGGCGGCAGCTTCATGTCCTGTGCAATTCCGCGAAAACGTCCCCAGTGGTAGGGCACTGCGCCACCGCCGTGCGGGATCACGAACCGCAGGGTCGGGAAGTCCTTGAAGAGATTGGAGGTGAGGCACTGCATGAACGCGGTGGTATCGGCGTTCAGATAATGCGCGCCGGTGGTATGGAAGCAGGGGTTGCAGCTGGTGCTCACATGAACCATTGCCGGGATATCGTACTCGACCATTTTTTCGTAGATCGGATACCACCAGCGGTCCGACAAGGGCGGTTCCTTCCAGTGCCCGCCCGACGGGTCCGGATTGAGATTGATGCCGACAAAACCATAGTCGCGTATGCAGCGGTCGATCTCGGCAACGCAGGTCTCGGGCGCCACGCCCGGCGACTGAGGAAGCATCGCTACGCCCGCGAAACTGTCGGGAAAGAGGCGCGTGACGCGATGGATGAGTTCGTTACAGATACCTGCCCAGGTCGAGCTCACCTGAAAATCGCCAATGTGATGCGCCATAAAACTCGCGCGCGGAGAAAAAATCGTCAGGTCCGAGCCTCGCGAGCGCATTTTCGCGAGCTGATTGCTTTCGATCGTCTCGCGCAGCTCGTCGTCGCTGATCTTGAGCTCGGAGACTGAGGGCGCCGAGGACCGATTGCCCAGACTTGCGACCTGGCGGTTTCGCCAATCCTCTAACGATTTGGGCGCGGTGGTGTAATGGCCGTGGCAGTCGATGATCATGAGGTGCTCCGCTGGCAGAGGAATCAGGGCATTCGCCGACTCCCTGAAACCGAGATTTTACGTTGCCGCGGCAGTCCTTATTGTTTCGGAATCCCTGCCCGGGCGATCACATCACCCCAGCGCTTGATTTCGCTGGCAAGCAACTCGCCAAGCGCCTGCGGCGTGCCGCCTATGGGCTCGACGCCAAGCTCGGCAAAGCGTTTGCGCACATCGGCGGACTCGAGCGCTGCGCGCGCAGCCTGGTTGAGCTGAGTAATGATCGCCGACGGGGTTTTTGCCGGAGCAGCCAACGCGTTCCACGAAGAGGCCTCGTAGTCGGCTACGCCTGCCTGCGCAGCGGTCGGAACGTCGGGAAAATCCGCCGCGCGGGTCCTCGAAGTCACCGCCAGCAGGCGGACTCCGCCCGGATTCAATTGCGACTTCAGTGGCCCGAGGATCTCCACCCCCGCATCGACATGGCCGCCTCGGAGCGCTGTCAGCAGCGCCGGGGTGCCGTTGAAGGGAACGATCTGCGCATCGACGCCAGCTCGGGTGCGAAACAGTTCGCCCGCGAGGTTCTGCGTACTGCCGACATTAATCGTTCCGAGGTTTAGCTTGCCAGGATTGGCACGGGCAAACGCAAGCAGCTCGCCCAGCGTCCGGTGGGGTGAGCCGGCCGGGACCACGATGCCCAAACCGAAGCTGCCCAGACCACAGACCGGTGCGAAGTCACGCATGGTATCGAAAGGCAGCGACTTGAACAGATTGACGCTCACCGCATTGCCGTTGGACATCAGCAGCAGGGTGTGCCCGTCCGGCGCGGCCCGCGCCACCGTCTCGCCCGCCGCGATCCCGCCGGCGCCCGGCTTGTTTTCGATGACAACCTGGGTCTTGAGCGCTTCTCCCATCGCTTGCGCAACCGCGCGCACAGTGAGATCAGCGATGCCGCCGGCGCCGAAAGGGACCACAATGCGCACCGGGCGTGAGGACAGCGAATCGGCTCGCGCTGTCGGCACGGCTGTCACAATGGGCAGAACGGCTAGCGATCGGATCAGGACGCGGCGATGCATAAGGGACTCCTGGTGCCTGCTCAAAAAAACGTCATTATCGCCTTACGCACGGCGCGCCGGCGCTTTGCCGATTGGGCGCGGCGGATTTGACCAGGGTCAGGCATTGTCCCGGCCTGATCGGGGAGTTCCTTCGGTTCGTTCTGCCGGCACCGTCAGCCCGCGCGTCTACGCCGGTACAATGCGCCGATGGGTCTGCGACACCTCACCATCGCAATCACCGGCGCCTCGGGCGCCGTATACGGGCTGCGCCTGCTCGAGATGCTTCGCGAGACCGGCGGCGTGCATCTGCATCTGGCCGTCTCTCCGGCTGGGTGGCTCACCATTGAGCAGGAGACCGGGCGGGGGCGCGCAGCGGTCGAGGCGCTCGCCGACCAGGTGCATGGCGTGCGTGAAATCGGCGCCTGCATTGCGTCGGGCTCGTTTCCCATTGAGGGCATGGTCATCGCCCCCTGCTCGATGAAGACGCTAGCGGCAGTCGCTCAGGGCTTCGGCGACAACCTCATCACCAGAGCGGCTGATGTGATGCTCAAGGAGCGACGCCGTCTCATCCTGATGGTCCGCGAGACGCCGCTCAATCTGGCTCACCTGCGCAATATGGCGGCGGTCACTGAAATGGGAGGCATCGTCTTCCCACCGGTGCCCGCGTTCTATCAGCACCCGGCAAGTGTGGCGCAACTGATCGATCACAGCTGCGCACGCGTACTTGACCTGCTCGGGATAGACAACCGCTTCGCGCCGCGCTGGTCCGGACTCACGCCGAATTCTATGGGAGAAAATGAATGAAACTTCTGGTCGCCTGCGACGGGTCCAAGCCCGCTCTGAGGGCGGTGCGCTATGCCATTGGCCTCATCGAGGCCTCAGCCAAGGGCGGACGCGTCACCCTCATCAGCGCGCACGATGATTCGGCGCTCAGTCATGTCTCCCGATTTGTTGGCAAGAGCACGATCGAGGAGTATCTGCGCGAGCTGTCGGATAAAGATCTCGCGGCTGCTCGTCGCGCGCTCGACAAGGCTGGCGTAACGCACGACATGATCATCCGCCGCGGCCACGTAGCAGCCGAAATTGCCGACGCGGCAGCGCGCGGCCGCTATGACATGGTAATCATGGGATCAAAAGGCAGGAGCGCACTTCGCGACCTTCTCATCGGATCCGTCGCGCTCCGCGTAAGCGAGCTCTCGCCGATTCCGACGCTGCTCGTCAAGTGATTCAGGGCGACAGTCGCTCCCGCGCCCAGCGGCCGCTTTCAAGCAGGCGATAGCGGATGCGGTCGTGCAAGCGCGAGCGCCGGCCCTGCCAAAACTCCCAATAGTCTGGTATCAGGCGATAGCCGCCCCAGTGCGGCGGGCGCGGCGGATGAAGCCCATGCCTGAGCCCCATCTCAGCCGTCCGTTTGACCAGCTCCGCACGTGAGCTCAGAACCTCACTCTGCTCGGACGCCCAGGCACCGATGCGCGAGGCGAGCGGCCGCGACGCGTAGTACGCATCGGCCTCGGCTGCATCGCTAAATTCGACGCGGCCTTCGATCCGCACCACCCGCTCGAGTTCAACCCAGTGGAACTGGAGCGCCGCATGAGGGTTACCGGATAGCTCCCGGCCTTTGCGGCTACGGTAGTTCGTATACCAGACGAGCCCCCGCGGATCGAACCCCTTGATCAGGACAACACGCGTCGAGGGTCGCCCGTCAGCGCCGACCGTTGCCAAGGTCATGGCGTTGGGCTCAGGGACCTTCGAGGCAATCGCCTCGGATAGCCACTGGCTGAACTGTTCAAGCGGCGCCTCTGCCGCCATAGACTCATCGAATTCACCGCGCTCATAGTCTTTGCGCAGATCCGCGATCGGCTGGTCACTCACCTCTGGCCTCCTTCGACGATTACCCCCGGATCGGGGCAGACACCCCTGGGGCGGCGACGCTACGCCGCCCGCTCCGGCCGCCGCTCCAGGGTCAGCGACCGCGGGCGCCAGGCCTACGGCCGGGAGACTGAGTGTGCCCGAAGCCTCGCCCCGCGGGCGCCGATCCCGGCCGGGCGGCTGGGGCATATCCGCCGTGCGACAGGGCCGGCTTGGCCGACTGGGGACGCGGCTGAGGGCTGCCCTTGCCCGGGCGGCCCACACCCTGGCCCGGGCTTTGACCATGACCCTGGCCGGGATGCTGAGGGCGTCTGGGCGCCGCGTCGCGCCGTCCGTTGCCCATCAGGATCGGTTGCGGCCTGACCGACAGGTCGGGTTCGAAACCCGCGACCGTCTGCCGCGGCAGGTCTCGCCCGATGAGTTTTTCAATTCCACGAAGGAAGGCGTGCTCATCCACACACACGAGTGAAACCGCCTGCCCGGATGCCCCGGCGCGGCCGGTACGGCCGATCCGGTGAACATAATCCTCGGCGACATTAGGCAACTCGTAATTGACCACGTGCGGCAATTCATCGATGTCGATGCCGCGCGCCGCAATGTCGGTTGCAACCAGCACCTGTAGCGTACCGTCTTTGAACTCCGAGAGCGCGCGCGTACGGGCGCCCTGGCTCTTGTTGCCATGGATGGCGAGCGCGGGGATCCCGGCCTTGTCGAGATATTCGGCAAGCCGGTTGGCACCATGCTTGGTGCGGGTAAAGACAAGCACCTGAAACCAGGCGCGCTCGCGCACGAGATGCGCGAGCAGTTCGCGCTTGGCATCGCGATCCACAAGAATCACCGCCTGATCGACCGCTTCCGCGGGCGCGTTGCGGCGAGCCACCTCGATGCTGCGCGGCTTGACCAGCAATCCGTTAGCCAACGCTCTGATGTCATCCGAGAAGGTTGCGGAAAAGAGCAGGTTTTGCCGCTGTTTCGGCAGAAGCGACAGCACGCGACGGATATCGTGAATGAAGCCCATGTCCAGCATGCGGTCGGCTTCGTCGAGCACGAGAATTTCAACGGCAGAAAGATCCACCGTACGCTGCGAAACGTGGTCAAGCAGGCGGCCTGGCGTTGCGACCAACACGTCAACGCCACTGCGCAGGCGGTCGATCTGCGGGTTGATGTTGACCCCGCCGAACATCGCCATCGACTTGAGCGGCAGGTGGCGCCCGTAAGCTCGAACGCTCTCTTCGACCTGCGCGGCGAGTTCGCGCGTCGGCGCCAAAATCAGCGCGCGAATCGGGTGACGTGGTGAGCCGCGGCGCGGCGGCTCTTGTCTGCGATCCTGGCCAGACGGCATGGCGCTAGCCGCAGCTGCAGACGCACCGCGCGCCTGCATCAGCCGATGCAGGATGGGGAGCACGAAGCCGGCGGTCTTGCCGGTCCCGGTTTGCGCTGCGGCAAGAAGGTCACCGCCGGAGAGCACCGCAGGAATGGCCTGCTGTTGGATAGGGGTGGGCGTGTCGTAACCGAGTTCGGAAACGGCGCGAACGAGGGGCTCAGAGAGCCCGAGATCGGAAAAATGCATGAGGGTCCGTGATTGGCACGATGACCCGAGTCAACTCGCTGAACAACCCGTAGGGTCGCAGCGCCAGTCGCGAAGACGGGGAAACCGGCTGGAAGGAAAGATGGAGGGAGTCAAAGGGAGCACCAGTCGACTGGCATCGGGTGCTCGAAACGGAGTATAGGCTCCGATGCCCGGTAGTGTTGCGGCGCACCAAGGCCGTTGGTCGGACAATACCTAAAACCGTTGCTGCGTAGCAACGGCGTCGCCAGGATCAGAAGGGCGGTTTGTCCACCTTGGCGCAGGTGCCGCGGATCAGGTTGATGTTGCGGCCGTCCTGGGTGCTGATGCTCTGCGTAAACGATCCGTTGCTGCGGTCGATCACGAACTCCTCTCTGCTGATCGTCACGCCAAAGCGCTGGAACATGGCCGGTCGACTCACGATGAGGCGCGAGCCGCTGATCGAAAGGTTGCCGGCCCGTCCCTCGGAGATCGACAGCCGCCCCTGGTACCAGCCCGACTTCTTGTCGAAATCGATCTGCGCCATAGAAATGCGCGAGGGCTCGTTGGCGGTGATACCGAGGGCGAGTTGTCCATCGAGATCGAGCTGCAGCTCGCAGATGAGGTCTAGGATGCCCGTACGCCTTTGAGCCATGATGTCCTGGGGGATGTTTGGGGCGCTGCTCTCGTCCATAAACAGAAAAGAGAGCCCGTAGCCGCCCACTGCAAGCAATACCCCGATGACGATGCCGCCAAGCAGATTCTTCATGTTCGCACTCAAGCCGGGCCTTCCCGTGTCGATGATACTAGCAGCCCTTCCAGAGCTGCGCGTGTTGCGCGTTGCACAACCGGAGCAGAAGTTCCGGTTATCCTCAACAAATTGATGCATCCCGGGATCCCGCGTCATGAAAGCCATCCTTCGTCTGGCCCTGATCCTGTTGGGCATAATCGCCTTCGCGGTCGTGGCGACGCTCGCCATCGTCAAGGCGAACCAGGCCTCCGACCTCAACAAGCGGCTCGAGCGCGCCAACGGTCAGGCGCGCGAGCTACGCTCCCAGATCAAGACGCTGAAAGGCGAGATCGAGAGCCTCGAACAAAAGGCCCGCGAGCTTGCCGCGCAAAACGCGCTGCTGGCCGCCCAGCAGCCGGCCGCTGACGCACCCCGCGAAGGCGGAGTCGCGCAGGCCTGCCGCAATATCGCGCCCAACCAGCAACTCGATCAGGCGCAGGCGGCCAAACTCGCCCTGGAGATGCGCTATAAGCCGGGCGTTCTGCGGGTGATCAATGACGGCCAGTCGGTTTCGGTCAATGCGGCCTCAGGCGGTTCGCTCAAAATCGGGGCCGAAATCTTCGACCTCGTCCGCATCCAGTTTCACCGCCCGGAGGGCGGGCAATTGGACGGTAAACCCGTGGCGCTGGTCGCCTTTCTCGTACATCGAACCGCTGCGGGGCAGACAGTCGTCGTCGCGATACCGATCCGTGAATCGGCTTTCCAGCACCGCACCATCTGGCAGATCTGGAACAACCTGCCGGCCAAGGGCGCAGCCGAGGCGACGATCTCCAACATCTCGATCGATCCGATGCAGCTGCTGCCCGACAACCTCGCCTACCAGGCCTACGAGGGCTCTCTGCCGGTGCCTCCGTGTACCGAGAAGGTCCGCTTCTATCAGCTACGCAATCCGATCGGCATCAGCAAGGATCAGCTTGAGCGTTTCCTCGCCCGCGTCAAGGCTCCGTCCTTTAACAAGGAATAGTTCCGCCGGACTGCCTATCCGCCTAAGGCCTCGCCGGCGCGAAGCGGGCAGACCATCCGAAAGCCCAGCGTGAACAGCCCGTTGGCGGGAATCTTTCGCCAGTAGCCCCAGTCGGAGACGTCAAAGAGTTTGCGCCCGGTCAACAAGGCGCCCGACCAGCTGGTCATTCGGCCAATGCGATGCATCTGGTTGTCGCAGTCGTACTCGTTGACATAGCGGCGAGATAGCACGCCCTCGGGATCCGGAGCTTTGAGATCCTGCATTTCGAAGACCCGGCGGATCGCGCCCTCGCGCTGGATGCTAGCGCGGTCCATGTAGAGCGTGAGCACCGGAGTCTCACCAAGCTTTTCCCAGGGAGGCTCGGCTCGTTGCGGCGCCGCCGGCACTGCCGGCTGCGCCCAAGTATCTGGCGCAAGACAGATTGCCCCAAAGATGCAAAGCAGCAGCGCCGCAGGCAGGGCACGACAGGCCGAGCGGCGCGACGGTCGACGTAACGTCTCGCTATCAGGGGGTCGCGCCCGTTCAGGTCTCATCGGTCTGGCTCTCGCTGACATGAAGTCTCCGCTGCGGCGTGCGGCCGCGTTTTAGCGATAGGTTCCGGCGAGCGTGCGCACCGCGCCGCCCGTGCCGAGCTTGAAGCGCGAGATGCCCGGGAGCGATCGGGTGTTGACCCCACCCAGATCGAGCGTCTGCACTTGCCGCTCGCGCAGCGCCGCCATGGCACGCCAGAGCAGGACATTATGCGCGTTCAGTTCCCGCCCTTTGTCGTCGGCCCAGCCGATGTGATACGTGGCGACGCTTCCATGGAGCAGGAACAGCATGGCCGCAATGGTTTTTCCCTCGAAGTCGGCGCGACTGAGCAGAAACGCCGCGGCAGGAGAGCCCGCTGCATCGATCCATGCCTGTACGAAGTCGGTGGGCAGTCCCTGAAAATTGCGCGCCTGGCGCTGAGAAGCTTCGCGCTCCAACAATTCGCGGCATTTGGTAAGGCTCGAGTTGGTAAAGACCTGCAGCTTGCGCTCGCCTTCGGCCTTGACCAGGCGATTCCTCCAGCGGCCCTCCAGCGCAGCCCTCAGCACATCGACCGGTTGGCGCAGATCAAGCATCACGGTTGAATAGCCGGTCATCACGCGCAGCATGCCTTTGATCTCCGCAGCCTGGATTTCTTCGGCTGTCTGATCAGGTGAAAACAGGGTCACTCTCAGGCGCGGCGTAGGAATTTCGCGGCGCAAGCGTCGAAACAATTCGTGTCGGTCCAGGGCAGCGAGATTGACTTGCCAGACCGGCCCGCGGGTGCAGGAAGCGAGCGTCAAATAGCCCGGGATACGTCGGCACATGAACTGCGCCACCGCCACCACCTTGCCGTCCTGGCTCGCCTGCACGCGATGAACGCGAACGCCAAGCCTCGCCAAGGCCTCGCCGTAAAGCCAGGATTGCTGCAAGGCCGCGCCGTGCTCGCGGGAAAAACCTTCCCACTCTTTGGAAGACCCAGGGTCCCAGATGAGGTCCATCCCGATATAATAGGCAAACCTTCCGGGACGCAATGCATCCGGTCAAGATTGCGGGTCCCAAGCCGATTACTCTCCTTACCACCACTGAGATTGGCCAGGACGGAAAAATCAGGGCGAAACGTGGTGCTGGGCCACGACATCCCGAAACCGAGGCCCACGCCGGTTGGCTTGGGTCTGTGCATTGTTTACCTTGGGCTTCCCGTCGCCATCATCGGCAACCTCATCGATCTGGGATTGCAGTTGGCGTTCGGTTGGTGCATCGGGGTGTGGTGCCTGTTTACGTCTTGAGGGCTTGCCATGTTTTTCTTCGTCGGTCTTGCAATCGTTTTCGGAGCAGTCCTGGGGGGCTATGTTGCCGCCGGCGGCAAGATGGCGCCCATCATCAAGGCCGCCCCCTTTGAGTTCATCATCATCGCCGGCGCCGCGATCGGGGCGTCTCTGGTCGGCAACAGTTTTGACATCTTCAAGGCGGCGATGGGCGGGATTGGCAAGTGCATCTCCGGGCCCAAATGGAAGCAGGAGGACTACCTCAACCTCATCGTGATGGTCGGCAAGCTGCTGGCGGTGATGAAAAAAGAGGGGGTCGTCGCGCTGGAGGCACATGTTGAAAATCCGGACTCGAGTCCGATCTTCGGTGAGTTCCCCAAACTCGCCAAAGACCATTCGATCATCGCACTGATCTGTGACCCGTTGCGTCTGGCGATCATCTCCCAGGGCAACGTCGATGCCGACGCCGTCGACGACATCATGAAGACCGCGATCAAGATCCATCATCACGAAGCCATGCGGGCGCCGGCCGCTCTCACGACCATGGCTGGCTCGATGCCCGCTCTGGGCATCGTCGCCTGCGTGCTCGGCGTGGTGAAGACCATGGGTGCGATCGATCAGCCCCCTCCGGTTCTCGGCGCACTGATCGGCGCGGCACTGGTGGGAACCATGTTGGGCGTGTTCCTGTCCTACGGCATGTTCGAGCCGTTTGCCGGGCGGCTGGGCCAGATCCTCGACGAGGAATCACAGGTCTACAACGTCATCCACCAGATGCTGGTCGCCAACTTCAAGGGTCATCCGCAACCGGTGATCATCGAAGCAGCGCGCGCCTGTATCAGCCACCACAATCAACCCAGTTTCTCTGAGGTGTTCGACAGCCTCCGGGGCGGTTGATGATCCGGCGCGCTGAGGCAAGAGGCTGCTGATGGCCGAGGCTGAAAAACCCGCAGAAGCGGAAGCGGCCGCAGACGCCAAGGCGGCGGCGCCGGCCGAGGCGGCGCCCGCTGAAGCGGCTGCTGCGGAGGGCGCCGCTGCGGCCGAACGGCCAATCATCCGCAAGATCATCGTCGAAGATGGTCACGGCGGAGCGCACGGCGGAGCCTGGAAGATCGCACTCGCCGACATGATGACGGCGATGATGGCGTTTTTTCTACTGATGTGGCTGCTTGGTGCGACCAACGCCGATCAGCGCAAAAGCATCGCCGATTATTTCCGGCCCGCCTCACATAGTCAGATCAAGTTTGGCGAACTCGCCGGCTCGGATGGTCTGCTCGGCGGCAAATCCATCATCGATCCCGACGGTTTTCCGTTCACCGCTAAGCAGACCGCCATGCTCGAGCGGCTGACCCCGCGCGCGCAGGGCGGCCCAAGTACCGATCAAGGCGCGACCCAGGAGGAGCAAAACGCCGAGGGTCCGCAAAAAGACGCGCCCAGTAACGATCCGTCGCGCGGCCCCAAGCGTGTTGAAGACGACTTCAACTTTGAAAAACTGCAGGAAGAACTCAAGCAAAAACTCTCTGAGAATCCGCAGTTGAAGCAGTTGCAGGATCAGGTCAACGTCGCCCGCGAAAAAGACGGTCTGCGCATCGATATCATCGATAAAGCGGACTTCTCAATGTTCAAGCTCGGCACCTCGGATATCGAACCTCCCCATAGATTCCGGCGATCGCCGTCGGCACGGCCAGGATCGCGGCCCAGGCTGCCAGTTGGCGCGTCATTTCGCCCTGGCGGTGCTGTTCGAGCAGGCTGGCGGTTTCGACCACCGAAGCCAGCGTTTCGCCAAGGCCGGAAATGCGGCGCATGGCTCGGCGCATGTGATCCAGTACATCGCGATACCAGATCCGGGCACTGTCATCGATCACCGGCAATTCGGTGGTGGCCAGACGGGTGCACACCTCTTCCATCGGGCCGACGATCCGGACGAAGCGTCGCAGCTGGCGGCGCAGGCGGAAGATGCGGCGGATCGTTGATGGCTCCGGGAAGGCATCGATGGCCCGCTCCTCGATCGTCTGGACCGCCTCTTCCA
>CAZZKA010000039.1:0-18481 GCA_964654745.1 uncultured Bordetella sp.
GGTCTGAGATGTCCATCACCACGCCCATGTCGTGCTCGATCAGCACGATGGTGGTACCGAATTCGTCGTTCACATCGAGTACAAAGCGGCACATGTCCTGCTTTTCCTCGACATTCATGCCAGCCATGGGTTCGTCCAGAAGGAGCAGGCTGGGCTCCATAGCGAGCGCGCGGCCGAGGTCGACGCGCTTTTGCAGACCGTAGGGCAGGCGTCCGACCGGAGTCTTGCGGTAGGGCTGTATCTGAAGAAAATCGATGATACGCTCGCAGAACTCGCGATGGGCGATCTCCTCGCGCTCGGCCGCGCCTTTCCAGAAGGCCTGCTGCAGGATGTTGGTGCGCATCTTGAGGCTGCGGCCGGTCATGATGTTGTCAAGGACCGACATGCCTTTGAAGAGCGCAAGGCTCTGAAAAGTGCGCGCTACGCCCTGCACCGCCATCTCATGCGGATCGGTGTGCGTGTGATGTTCGCCGCGATAGATGATCTCGCCCTGCTGCGGCGTGTAGACCCCGCTGATCACATTGAGCATCGAACTCTTGCCCGCCCCGTTGGGTCCGATGATGGCCCGGATCTCGTGTTCGCGCACGTTGAACGAGATCTCGCTCAACGCCTTGACACCCCCGAAGGAGAGGGAGATCTCGCGAAGATCGAGAATCACCTCGCCAATCTTGCGTTCTCTCATGCTGCCCTCTGTTGAGCGGCCCGCGGTGCAAAGGTCTTAACGTCGGCGAGCGTGAGCGTTGCGGAAACCGATCCTGTGCGACCGTCTTCGAAGCGGACCTGAGTTTCGATGAACTGCTCGCTGCGGCCTGCGTAGAGCGCCTCCACCAGAACCTGGTATTTCTGGCCGATGAAGCCGCGCCGTACCTTGCGCGTGCGGGTGAGCTCTTCGTCGTCGGCGTCGAGCTCTTTGTGCAGTATGAGAAAGCGGCAGACTTGCGAGTCGCTCATCACGGGGTCGGCCGCGAGGTCGGCATTGACCTTTTCAACACACTCCCCGATCAGCCGGTAGATCTCGGGTCGCGAGGCCAGATCGACGTATCCGGTGTAGGCGAGATTGCGCCGCTCAGCCCAATTGCCGCAAGCCTCGAAGTCGATATTGATGAAGGCCACGACCCGGTCGCGAGCATCGCCAAAGGCCACCGCTTCCTTGATGAAAGGGAAGAATTTGAGCTTGTTCTCGATGAACTTAGGCGCAAACATCGATCCGCCCGCAAGTTTGCCGACGTCCTTGGCGCGATCGATGATGCGCAGATGCCCATCGCTATCCAGGTAGCCTGCGTCTCCCGTGTGATACCAGCCTCCCGCGTCCTTGACTTCGGCGGTGGCCTGCGCATTCTTGTAGTACTCGCGCAGCAGCCCCGGGCTGCGGATCAGGATCTCTCCCGACTCACTTACCCGGATGCAGACCCCCGCCATCGGCGGGCCGACTGTGTCGGCCTTGACCTGTCCGTTGGGCTGGACGCAGACGAACACGGCCGTCTCGGTCGAACCGTAGAGCTGCTTGAGGTTGACACCGAGCGAACGGTAGAAGACGAAGAGGTCCGGGCCGATGGCTTCACCGGCGGTGTATGCAACCCGCACCCGGCTCATGCCAAGCGCATTACGCAAAGGTCCATAGACCAGCATGTCGCCCAGCCGGTAAAGCGCTCGCTCGAGCGCGCCCACCGTCGGATCGCCGTTGAGGATGCGCTCACCCACCCGTCGTGCAATGTCCATGAACCAGCGATAGAGCGCTCGCTTCGGAGCTGCGGCATCCTCCATGCGAATAGTCACCTGCGTGAGGAGTGCTTCGAGCACGCGTGGCGGAGCAAAGTAATAGGTGGGCCCGATTTCGCGCATGTCTGCCGAAACCGTCGCCTGTGACTCGGGGCAGTTGACGGTGAATCCCGCCGCGAGCCACTGCGAGTAGGAAAAAATATTCTGCCCGATCCAAGCCATGGGGAGGTAGGCGAGCACCTCTTCGTCTGCGCTCAGACCCTCCATCTGAGAGGCGGCCCGCGAGACGGAAATCAGATTGCGGTGGGTGTGGATCACGCCTTTGGGGTTGCCGGTAGTGCCCGAGGTGTAAAACATCGCCGCGACATCGTCCGCTGAGACCTGTTCGGTACGGGCTTTCAGCAGTCCCGGATGGGACCGCAGGTAGTCCCTGCCCTGCGACACCAGCTGATCGAGCCCAAGCAGCTCAGGGTTTGTATAGTTTCTGAGGCCGCGCGGATCATCGTAGATGATGTGGGCAAGAAGCGGATGCTGCGCCTTAAGTTCAAGCAGCTTATCGGTCTGCTCCTGATCCTCGACCACCGCAAAGGCGATCTCAGCGTTGCGAAAAACGAAGATCATTTCGGCGGCGACGGCATCCTGGTACATCGGCA
Source organism: uncultured Bordetella sp. (assembly GCA_964654745.1). GTDB lineage: Bacteria > Pseudomonadota > Gammaproteobacteria > Burkholderiales > Burkholderiaceae_E > SYIM01. Next base: position 2,373 of record CAZZKA010000039.1, read on the forward strand.
CGGGAATGCCGCCCAGGGCCTGCACGGCGATCATCGCGGCGTACAGGCGCGGCCGGTTTTCGCCGATGATGGCCAGATGCTGGCCCCGGGAAAAGCCTAGCTCGGCGAGGCCCGCGGCGATCGCCTCGACTTGCTCGGCGAGCTCGCGCCAGGTGGTCGACTGCCAGATGCCGTAGAGCTTTTCCCGCAGGGCTGCAGCATCGGGTCTTGCCGCAGCGTGCTCAAGGAGCAGGCGCGGAAACGTCGTGCCACCGAGTTCGAGCACCCGGGCCTCGTCGGCTTGTGGCTCCACAGCCATCGAAGCAGTCTCCTTCAATTTTTTTCGTTCGTGAAACCGGACGATATCGGACCCAGCAGGGGGTCGGTGCATCATGCCAAAACGGGAGGCTAACCCCGACTAGCAAGGGCGCCTGTTTTACCCCCGCCGCCTTACCCGGAACTTACCAGCCGCAGGCGGCCCCTCAGGTAAACCGCGGGTAATCCCGGGCCCTCGGTGACTAGCGGCAGGCTCGCGGGCAACCGGGATCAAGAGTAGGGGTAGAAACCCCGCCCGGCTTTGCGCCCGAGTAGACCCGCGTCGACCATTTCGCGCAGCAACGGCGCCGGGCGGTATTTGGGATCCTTGAAGGCGTCGTAGAGCACGTCCATCACGGCAAGCAGCACGTCGAGCCCGATCATGTCGCAGAGCGCGAGCGGGCCGATCGGATGGTTGCAGCCCAGGCGCATGCCGGCATCGATTTCTTCTGCGCTCGCGACCCCTTCAGCGAGCGTGAAAATCGCCTCGTTGAGCATCGGACAGAGAATTCGGTTGACCGCAAAGCCGGCGCTGTTCTTGACACCGATGGGTGTCTTGCCAAGCCGCCTCGCCAAATCCGCCACCCGGTTGACCGCCTCTTCCGAGGTCCGAAGTCCGCGAATGATTTCCACTAGCGCCATCAGCGGCACGGGGTTGAAGAAATGCATGCCGACGAAAAGCTCCGGCCGGCTTACTTGCGCAGCCAGGCGGGTAATGGAGATCGAGGAGGTGTTGGTGGCGATGATCACGCCTGGGCGCGCAATGGCATCGAGGGCTTTAAGGATACGTATCTTGATCGCCTCATTTTCGGTGGCGGCTTCGATGATCAGATCCGCGCAGGCGAGGTCCTCCGCCTTGGTCGTGGTGCAGATGCGTTTGAGCGCAGCGTCTTTGCCCGCCTCGTCGATCGTATTTTTCCGGACCAGCCGGTCAAGTGAGCCCGCAATGGTCTTCATCGCGCGCTCGAGCGCGGCCTCGCTCACATCCTGCATGACGGCGTCAACGCCAGCGACCGCGCAGGTCTGTGCGATGCCGCTGCCCATGGTGCCCGCACCGATGATGCCGATGGTCTTGATGGTCATTTCTGCTTCCCACAACAAAAGATAGATTTTGGGGATTTTAGAGGACCCGCCCTCGTTATGCGATGAACCGTCCGGCTCGACAGACGGTTTGTCCGGTCCCATACGCTGCGCTGCCTTGAATGGGCCTGCGTACACCGGGTGAGCGCAGGGGCGCCGCGCGATCAGCCCGGTGCGATCGGCGGCTCCGCCATCGATTCGATTTGTTCTCGAAGCTCGGCAACCCGTTCTTCCCAGTAGCGGGGCGATCCAAACCAGGGAAACGCCGCCGGAAAGGCGGGATCGTCCCAGCGCCGCGCGATCCACGCGCTGTAGTGGATAAGGCGCAGCGTGCGAAGCGGCTCGATGAGGGCCAGCTCGCGCAGATCGAAATCCCTCACCTGCCGGTACCCGGACAGAATCCGCGCGAGCTGTACGCTGCGTTCATCGCGGTCGCCGGAGAGCAGCATCCAAAGGTCCTGTACAGCGGGCCCCATGCGCGCATCGTCGAAGTCGACAAAATGAGGGCCGGTGTCGGTCCAGAGCAGATTGCCTGGATGGCAATCGCCGTGCAGGCGCAGCTTTTGAACCGGTCCAACGCGGTCGAACGCCGTCTCAACCGACGCTAAAGCATGATCGGCAGCGGTGCGCCAGGCCGACTCGATTTCGGGACCGATGCGCCGTCCTTGGAGAAGCGCATCGCGCGGCTCGCGACCCAGACTCGTCGCGTCGATCGAAGGCCGATGAAGAAAGGGACGACGCTCGCCCACGACATGGATACGCGCGATGAAGCGTCCGATCCATTCGAGAACGCCGGCGAGATCGAGCTCGGGCGCGCGTCCGCCTCGCCGCGGGTAGACTGAAAAACGAAAACCGGCGTGGTTGTGGCGCATGTGTCCGGCGAGCACGAGCGGAGCGACGGCCGGGATATCGTCGGCAGCAAGCTCGGCCGCGAAGACATGTTCCTCATCGATCTGCGCATCGCTCCAGCGCCCGGGCCGGTAAAACTTTGCGACTACCGAGCCGCCATCCTCCAGATGAACGAGGTAGACGCGGTTCTCGTAGCTGTTCAGTGCGATCAGCCGACCGTCACCACGCAGGCCAACGCTTTCCAGCGCATCGAGCACGGCCCCTGGGTCGAGTCCCGCGTAGGGCGCAGGGGATCGGTCGCTCTCGTTACCCGAGGACACGCTCGGCCTTGTCGAGCCAAAGGCCGAGTTGTTCGCGCAGATCACCGGCGCTAAATGAGCAACTCTCTTCACCAAAGAGCGCCCCCGACTCGAACCGCGTGAGCAGCGACTCGAGCACTTCGGCATAGCGCGCCGGCAGCGCGCCGAGCAGCGCCTGCTCGCTACGCCAGAGCGCAGCCAGGGCCACGGCGTTAGCAGGCGAGGTTGCGAGCGACCCCCGCAGGCGTGCAACAGACTCGGCGTGAGGCGTTGTCGTCATCAAATTACAGGTGTTCCGCAGCCATCCATCGGAATGATCACCCCGGTGACATAGCTTGCACGATCGCTTGCGAGAAAATGCGCGACTTCGGCGATTTCGCCCGGCTCGGCCATGCGTTTCATGGGAATGCGCGAGGTCTCCTCCGCGAGCAATTCGTCCTTGGACCGGCCGGTGCTGCGGGCTGTGGCCTCCAGGCCCTCATCGACGCGGGAAGTACGGGTGAGACCCGGGTTGATCGCGTTGACGCGAATGCCGCGATCGGCGTAGGCGCGCGCGTAGCCCACCGTATTGAGCATCAACGCGGCATTGGCCGCCCCGCCTGAAATATGCATCACACCGGCCTGCTTTCCGCCCTGCCCGATGATGTTGACGATATTGCCCGCGTGACGGCTCGCCATACGCTTGATCACCGGCCCGATCACGTTCACATAACTGAAATATTTGGCATCCATGCCCTGGTGGAAGGCGCCCGAGTCGAGTTCATCGGGTGCAAAGCGCTTTGCTGCCCCGGCAGAGGTAACCAGTACCGCGATCGGCCCGGTGTCGCGCTCGATCCGCTCGACCAAAGCCTGCGTGGAATTACCGTCGATCAGATCGACCGCATGAGAAGCAGCCATCGCAAGCCCCTTCGCGGCGAGCGACTGCTGCGCGTGATGGAGGTTGGCGCTACTTCGCGACACCCCGACGACCTTCGCTCCCGCCCGAGCGAAGCGTTCAACACACGCAAGACCGATGCCCTTGCTCGCACCCGTCACGAGTACGACTCTGCCGACCATATCCTGTTCCATAGCGAGGTTCCGTTGCGAAGGTGAATAAACAGTCCCGCAGGCAGGTGCGCGCGGGATTTTTCCGATTGTAGGCGCGTTACCCCGCCCGGCGGACGATAAGATCGTGTTTTGATCGCCTAATCACAGCACTCAGGGGGTGCGTATGGCTCAGGATGTTCTGCGGATCGACCTTGTCTCGGATGTCGTCTGTCCATGGTGTTTCGTCGGCAAACGCCAGCTCGAACAGGCGATCGATCGTTGGCAGGCTCTGCACCCGCAGGCTGCGGTGGACCTTCGCTGGCATCCGTTTCAGCTCAACCCCGACCTGCCTGAAGCAGGCGTTGCCCGCATCGACTATCTGGCGGGCAAGTTCGGCAACGCCGATACCTCGAGGATTTACGCAAATGTGCGACGGGCCGCGGCGGCAGTAGGCCTGGAACTCGACATGGAGTCGATCAGCCGCCAGCCCAACACGCTGAGGCCGCACGCGCTTCTCGAGCAGGCCGCGCAAGTCGGCCTGCAGAACGCGCTTGCCGAATCGCTTTTCAGGGCCTACTTTCAGGAAGGTCAGGACCTGACCGCCTCAGCCGTGCTCAGCGTCATTGCCCGGGAGGCCGGGTTGGACGATGAACAGATCGCGCGAGCGCTCAACGACGAAGCCTCGCGCCAGGATGTCTCCGAAGCCGATCAGCGCGCAAGGCGGGCGGGGATCAGCGGCGTACCGTGCTTTGTTTTCAACCAGCGCCATGCCGTGAGCGGCGCGCAGGGTGCCGAGGCGCTCCTCGAGGCGATGGAGGTCGCCTTCGAAGAATCATCGAAGCGGTGACCGGCAGACCTGGCCCGGCGGCGAGTCGGTCGGCGCCGGCATTCAGCCGCGTTGGACACCCGGCCACGGTCGACACTCAGTAACGGCCGACCCTGCGCCGGGGCCGACCCTGCGCCGGGGCCGACAATCAGCCACGGCCGACAAAGGGCATCTTGGTCGCCATCACCGTCATGAACAGCACATTGGATTCAAGCGGCAGGCCGGCCATGTAGAGCACAGCCTGGCCGACATGATCGGCATCCATGCGCGGCTCGATCGCCATGGAGCCGTCGGCCTGCGGGACGCCCTTGGTCATGCGCTCGGTCATTTCGGTTACCGCGTTGCCAATGTCGATCTGGCCGCAGGCAATATTCCATGTGCGCCCGTCAAGCGCTGTCGATTTCGTGAGCCCGGTGATCGCATGCTTGGTCGAGGTGTAAGGCGCTGAAAATGGTCGGGGCGTGTGGGCCGAGATGGACCCGTTGTTGATAATGCGTCCGCCCTGCGGGCGTTGCATCTTCATGAGGCGAAATGCCTGCTGCGTGCAGAGAAAAGCGCCGGTGAGGTTGGCATTGACCACCGTCATCCACTGTTCGTAACTGAGCTCATCCAGAGGAATCGCCGGCGCGCCCGTACCCGCATTGTTAAAGAGCAGGTCGAGGCGGCCGAATGCCTTCCAGGTCTTGTCAAAAAGCGCTCGTACCGAACCGGGATCACCCACATCGGTTGCAACGGTAAGAGGTCTGAGCCCGGTTTTGCCGAGCTCCCTTGCGGCGGCCTCAAGCGGCTCGATTCTTCGCCCGGCCAGAACGACCTGCCAGCCGGCGCCTGCGAGGGCGCGCGCCGCGGCTCGCCCGACGCCGGTACCGCCCCCGGTGATGATCGCGACCGGGGAACTGGTACGCGGCCCGTGCTTGGCCGCAGATTTTTTTGTGACCCCGGTTGGGGCAAGGCGGGCCGCGGCGTTGGCCGCACGCTTTGACCCGGGCTTGGCGCTTGCGGCTTTGTTGGTCGGTTTGGTGGCCATTGGCACTCCTTTCCAGAAACGCGCAGCGGATGCGCGTGACAAATTTAATGCTTGCGCGATTGCTCGCGAGCGGGCGCAAGGCGGGTGTAGATCTCGGCTACCCCGTCGAGCATCATGTCGACCAGCTCCTCCCGCTCATCGTCATCGATGGGTTCGGGCGCTTCATCATCCTCGGTGTCCGCGGCCTCGCCGGCAAAGCGCAGCATCAGCTCAAGCGCCTCTTCGCACACCTCATCGTTGTCGGCGATCGCCCAGTCGTCCGGGCGCAGTGAGACGGCGCGCAGAAAACCTATCGCCCAGGCGTCGCCGAGCGCGCGCCCCGACTCGTCGGTGCCTATCACCGCGTTCCAGGATTCGCCTTCTTTCAGTCGGCGGGCAACCGCCCGGCGGTGCTGTCCGAGCAGATCCAGCAGTGTGCCGCGATCAGACTCCGACAGGCGCCTGAGGGCAGGGCCCGGTTCGACGCCCAGGATGACGGGCAGGCACTCGTCTGCCGGCACCTGCGAAGGTGCGCAAGCGAGCGCAGCACAAAAGCCGTCGTATTCCTCCAGCATCATTGCATCGTCAGGCTCAGCGGCGGCGAGGAGATCGTCAAGCCGGGAGAGTTCGGATTCGCTCAGCGCAGGGCTGGATTCAGAGGGTTTCATAGTCGAGATGGTAGCCTTTCTTTCGGCAAAGCCGGTTTGCAGTCTCGTAGTTCGAGCCGGCTCCGACCTGCACAGCTCAGCCCCCACGGAGTAACGCTATGGACCCGTTTGTTCAACCCGCGCGTGCGCGGCCTCTCCAGGAGGCGATCGAATTCGCCTGCGCGCACGAATCGAAATGGTCGCGCGAGCCGAGCGCGGACGGCAGCACCTGGGGTGTGCACGGGGCCGATCCCGCGCCTTACAACCGGCTCCTGGGCCCGGTCTCCGCCCGCGGGCCTGCGAGCGGGATCATCGTGCACCGAGGTGAGCGGCTAGCCGAGTGGGGCGAACCGGTGCGCGCAGACCTCACCTTCAGCGTTGCCAAGACCTATCTCGCGCTGCTCGCAGGCGTGGCGGTGGACCGTGGATTGATCGCCGATCCGCATGAGCCCGTAGTCCGGAGCACGCCTGGCATCGGATTTGAGAGTGAGCACAACCGGTCCATCACGTGGATGCATCTGCTGCAGCAGACGAGCGAATGGGAAGGGAGCTGTTTCGGCCTTCCTGATCAGGTCGACCGCTGGCGAAGACTGTCCTTTCAGCCGGCGGGCGATGATGCGGGACCCAAGGGCGGCGCGCGGCCGTTGCGTGCGCCCGGTACTTATTGGGAATATAACGACGTCCGGATCAATCAGCTGTCGCTTGCCCTTCTGCACCGCTTTCGACAACCGCTTCCCGAGGTCTTTCGCGAGGCGGTCATGCGGCCTATCGGTGCGAGCGAGAACTGGACCTGGCAGGGTTATGACAATGCCTGGGTCGAGATCGGCGGCCGCCGCATGCAGTCGGTACCCGGCGGCACGCATTGGGGAGCGGGGGTCACCATTTCGAGCGAGGATCAACTGCGGCTAGGGCAACTGATGCTTGCGCGCGGCGCCTGGGGCGCACATCAAGTTATCTCGCGGACATGGATGGAGGCGATGGAACGCGCATGCGCCGTTGCTCCTTTCTACGGCATGCTGGTCTGGCTCAATGCCACGCGTCAGGTTTTTCCCTCCGCGCCTGCGACCAGCGTGTTCGCGATCGGCGCAGGCTCATCGTTCACCTGGATCGACCGCGAGCTCGATCTGGTGGTGATCGCCCGCTGGCTTGAGGCCGATTACGCCGACGGCTTTTTCGGCCGGGTGTGGCGCGCGATCGGCTGAGTCGCTCGGGCGCAGCGCGTGATCGGCCGAGGCAAGGCTCGCACATTCAAGCCTCACGATGCCTCGCCGATTCAGAATCCCGCCTGAAGCGAGACGCGGAAGGTTCGCGGCGGAGCGGGGAAAAGGTAAGTCCCGCCCCAATACTGAGTCGGCGCATCGCGCCAGTAGCGCCGATCGAACACGTTGTCGATGCCGGCTCGCCAGGTGAGAGCCTGAGCCCCGGTGCGTTGGCGCCAGACGATCGCGGTATCGAGCTGCCACCAGGCGGGAAGGTCGAGCGAGTTGTCACCGAGCACCGCTTTTTTCGAACTCCAGGCCAGCCGGTTTTGCCAAAGGAGACCCGCCACCTGAGGGACTTGCCAGCCCAGCGTTGCCGCAGCCTGCAGGGGTGCGGTATTGCGGGTGCGGGCGCCGACTTCTTCCGGGATATTCGATCGCGTGGTTTTTGCATCGAGCGCGCTCGCCTGCGCGGCAAGTGACCAGTCGCGCGAGAGCCGACCCGCGAAGGCGAGCTCGAGGCCGCGGTGCAGGGCCCGCTTTGCGCCTGCGACGCGCAGGAAAGTGCCGTCAGGCGCATCAAAGTCACCCACGAGCGGGCGATCGATTTCGAACAGCGAGGCGCTGACGAGCCCGCCGCTCGCAAGCTGTTGCCGCAGGCCGACCTCGCGCTGCCGGCTCCGGAGCGCCGGCAGCACAGCCCCGGCGTTGACAAAGCCGCCCCAGACCGTCGCGGGCTTGTTGGGCACGGCTGCGGTCTCGACTCCCTGCCCGGCCGATCCATAGAGGAATCCGCCCGCCCAGGGCTTGTAACCGATCGCACCCCAGGGCGTTGTGAACTGCTGAGAGTAGGCGACGGCGCGGCGGTCGGTGGGATCCGTGCGCTCGCTTGCGCTATCCAGCGAGGTGTGGCGGGCACCCATCCAGATCGACCACGAATCGCCGAGCCGAACGACATCGGTGATCTGAATATCGGTGCGGTTCAGGCTTCGCTGGGTGTTCGGTGAGGGGGTGGGGCTTGGGTTTTGTGCGATCGGCACAGGCGCGAGGACGTTGATTTTTTCATTGAGCAGCTCGTAAATCTGACCGGGCTCATAGCGCTCTTCGTAGAGGCTGCGTAGCAGGTTGAGCCCAATCTCATGGCGCAGTCCCGCGAGCTTCGCCTCGCCGCGCAGTGCGAGCTCGGTCGAGCGCATGGTGCGGCGCTCGTTGTCGCTGCGGTAGTCATAAAAATCTGTTCTGTAATCCGGGCACGCATAGGGGTATTGCCAGTTAGGGTCAAGCGATGAGCATCCGTCAGGGAAAGCCAGCCGGTCATGGGTCCTGATGCGTTGGCTGCCATGGCGCACCGATGCAATCCAGTCATTGGCGAGCAGTTTCTGCAGACGAACCGACCCAATCAGGCTGCGGCTGTCGAAGGGCTGTGACCAGGGCTGCGAGTTGACATTGATTCGAGGATCTACCGGTGCCGGAAGGACATCGCCGCGGCCGTTCCCATTGCGCGACAGCAGCCCGAACCCCGGCACACTGATCTGGCGCGAGGTGTGTGACTCGAATTCCAGTTCGGCAAGCCAGCCATCGCCCCAGCGAAGGTCGAACAAGCCGCTTAGAAACTCACGCCCGCCTGGCGCGTTGCGCACTTCCGGGCGGCGCTCCTCGACCGCTGCGTTGATGCGGTAGCCGAGCCCCGTGCCCTCGGCCAGACGGCCGCTGATGTCGCCGTGAATCAGGGTGGTGCCGCGCTCGGACAGGCCGGCATAGACCTCGCGAAGCGGCTGCACGGTAGGCCGCTTCAGCACATAGTTGACGAGGCCGCCCGGCGCCGACAAACCCGACTGAATACCCGCCACACCCTTCAGCAATTCGATCGATTGCTTGTTTTCGAGCGCAAGCGGCGCGTGATTGGAGATCGGCAAACCGTCGCGCCGATAATTGAGTGCGTTGTCGAGCAGAAAACCGCGGATCTGCAGGCTCTCGACGTAGCCCAGCGTGTTGTAGAAGTCGCCTGCCGAGGGCTCATTGCGGATGGCCGAGGAAAGGCTGCTTGCGCCCGAATCGCGCAGCGATTCGCCCGTGATGACCGAGATGGCCTGGGGAGTTTCCGCAAGCGGCGCCTCGCTCAAGCCCCCCACCGCCGCGTGCTGGCTCGCGGGCTCGGCCCCAGAGGCCCTTACCTGAACGGCGGGCAGTCGCTGGAGCGCTGCTTGCGCGGGCGCGGCGGCTGGACGCGGGGGCTGCTCGCCTCCCGGGTTTGCTTGCGAGAGCGCATACGCCGGCCACAGCGAGGTAAGCGCGCAGACGAACGACACGATCGCAGACGAAACGACTTGCGGTTGGGGGAGAGATCTGATGTGACGCATCGAGCTTGCCTCCGGAAACACACGCGAAGGAAAGCGGGGCCGGGCCGAATCGGAGGGCAGATGGCAAGACGCGCCTGAGCCACTTTACTGCGTCAGCGCAACGATCGATTCGACTTCGGACGCTTCCCTGCGCAAGTTTTAACTTGATCAGGTTCCAAGGGTCTTTCTCACCCGTCCGACTAGCGGACCGTCCTGCGGGCGCCGGTTCAGGCGCGGATGCGTCGCATCATTCGCCTGAACCGCCGACTGCGGGGCGGATTTGTCCGGGACCCCTAGCGACCACCAGGAAGTTTAGCGCAGTAGCGCGAGACATGTCTGCAGTCGTTGCGTCAGATTGCCGTGGATGCGCTGATGGGGGAGCCCCGCTCGAGCGAGCGAGTCGAGCAGACGCGCATGAACCGCCGCGCGTTGCTCAGGACCATCGCGCAGGAAACCGTCGGACCGCCATGCAATACCCGGATCGGTAAGCAGGATCGCGTTGGCACGCCGCGCGTGCCGCAGGCCCGTTTCAAGCAGCGAATCGTCGCCGAAGTACTCGCTGCTGTAGGCGGCGGTGAGGAGCGGGGCTCCGTCGCAAACGATCCAGCGCCTGCCCCTGAAAAGCGCAAGTCGGCGCGCTGCGCGCTCGGCCAGCAGTTGTCCGGCGACGATAGAGCGCTGTTCCCCGGGATGCGGCGTTCGGCCCCGGTCCTCGCACCAGGTCCTCAGAGTCTCGGGAACGAGTTGCGCAGGCAAAGCACTGGCGAGCGCCTCGCAGAGCGTGGTCTTGCCGCTGCATTCGCCGCCGATCACGAGCACCAGGCCGAGACGTCTGTCGCTCATGCGCACAGTCTGCGCCACCGCAAAAGCGCAGCCAGCGCGACCAGCAGTAGCAGCGCATAGAGAATGGCCGTGAGCCACAGCGCCTTGAAGGCGAACAGCGCGATCGCGAGCAGGCCGGCGCGATCGCATTGACCGCGATCCATAGATGCCAGGCCTGCAGCACCTTGCGCACGACGAGCGCCTGCGCGACGAGGCTACCCGCCGTCGGCGCCGCATCCCACCAGGGGACATCGCTATCGGTCCAATTCGAGAGCAGCCAGCCGACTGCAAGCCACAGCGAGAGCAGCAAAATTCCAAGCAGTGTGAATGCCCGTCTGTCGAGCCGCCTGATGGGCAGCGCTCGGGCTGCGACCGGCGCAGATTCGGAAGGGGACTTGCCCCAGTGGTACCAGCCCCAGACCGCAACCGCGGCGAAGTAAGCCTGGAGAGCGCCATCGCCGTAGAGTCGGTGTTGGAGAAAAAGCCAACCGTAGAGCAGACTCGCGAGCGCTGACAGCGGCCAGCCCCACCGGATCTCGAGTGCGTTGAGAGCGATGCCCGCGAGTGCAAGCGCAAAAGCGATGAGTTCGAGCCAACTCACTGCGCCACCGGCGAACTCCAAAGCGGGATTCGACATCGTTCAAGCATACCGCGCGGGCGGCGGTGCGAAGGGCGCAGCCGCGGTCGCCGACCCCTCGGCGGGGGCCCAGCCCCCGCCCGTGAGGGCGGGGCGCTGGGTGGTCAGCTGCGGTGTGATCCGTGCCCGTGCTGGTGGCGCTGCTCGATTCGCGCGCGCAGCTGCGCCTGCTGCTCAGCGGTGAGTACTTTGAAGACTTCGTTGTACGTGCGTGTACGCAGTACGGCGAGATCGGCCATAGCCCTTGAGGCCCGGTCGGCGGCCGCGCGCAGGCGCGAATCATCGAGATCGCCAGCCATGGCGAGCGCCTGCAGATCCTGACGCGCTTTTCGCACCTGCTTGGTCTGTTCGCGCATTGCAGGCGCCTGCGTGTGCATGATGCTGAAGACGAGATCGCGCTGGGCCTCGCTCAGATTGAGGCCGCGCAGCATGCCCTTACCCATCATGCCGCCGTCATGCTCGCCGTGGCGGTGCCCGGCGTGGGCATGATGCGCCTGACCGTGCGCCGGGCCATGACTGTAAGCGCCAGGCTGTCCGCCATGGCGCTCGCCGCGCTGGATAGCGTGCGGCTCGCCCTGATGGCCAGGCAGGGTCTGCGGCCGTGTGGTTGGAGCGCCTGCGGGCGCAGGGGTCTGCGCGATCGAGGCACCCCCAAGCGCGAGCGCCATAGCCGCGAACGACGGGGCGAGGATATTTCGGTGCCAAGATGCTGAGCGAGGTCTCATGATCGAACTCCTGGAGGGTTGAGATTTTGGATCGCGGGCCGGTATGCGCGAGGTATTCGGGGGTACGCCGACCAGCACCGTTCGATGGTAGGCGGCTTCGCAGGGCAATTGCCATGCCGGGCTGTAAGCATTCGTAAACCTTGGTATCGATCGTTCGCCAAATGGCGCTCGCCGGTAAACTGCTGCGTCGGGATGCAAGCACCCAGCCTCGCGTGCGGCGCGGCGCAGACCCGTGCATAGATCAGGAGTTTTTCGATGAAAGCAGCATGGTACGAAGCCAAGGGCCCCGCCGCCCAGGTGATTCAGCTGGGCGAGCAACCCGATCCGCAGCCCCAGCCAGGGGAGGTTCGGGTGCGGGTCCACGTATCGGCGGTCAATCCCTCTGATGTCAAGAACCGGGGCGGCGCCCGCGGCAATATCCGGATGCCGTTTCCCCGCATCGTTCCTCACCAGGACGGAGCGGGCATCATCGACCGGGTGGGCCCGGGCGTTGACGGGTCTCGCGTGGGCGAGCGCGTGTGGGTCTACGAGGCGACCCAGGGGCGCCCCTTTGGCACCGCTGCTCAGTTCACCACGGTTCCGGCGCATAAGGCGGTCCGTCTGCCCGAGGGTGTCAGCTTCGAGCACGGAGCCTGCCTGGGCATCCCGGCGATGACCGCGCATCGTTGCGTCTTTGCAGAAGGGCCGATCGCCGGGCGGACCGTGCTGGTGCAGGGAGGCGCCGGGGCGGTGGGCTTTTATGCCGTGCAATTTGCCAGACTGGGCGGGGCCGAAAAAGTGATCGCTACGGTGAGCCGCGCCGAGCAGGCGGCGCGGGCGTTGGAGGCGGGCGCCCACGCGGTGATCAACTATAAAAATGAAAACGTCGTCGAGCGCGTTGCTGCCCTGTTGGGGCGACGTCCGCTCGATCGGATCGTCGAGGTGGCCGCCGGCGTCAATCTTGCCGACGATGTTGCGATGCTGGGTCCAGGCGGGGTGATTGCTGCGTACGGGTCGGACGCGATTCAAACGCCGAATTTGCCCTTTTACGCCATGCTAGCCAAGGACCTGACCTTGCGAACCGTGCTGGTCTATGCGATGTCGGATGAGGCGCACGCCCAGGCGGTCGACGCGATCAGCGCGCACTTGCGTAGCGGCGCGCTGAAGCACCAGATTCAGCGTATCTACGATCTTGATGAGATCGTTGCTGCGCACGAGGCCTGTGAGGCAATGAAGAACCTCGGCAAGCTGCTGATTCGCCTCCCCTGAGTAGCGCTCCGCCGCGACCTCAAGGTCTCTGAAAGAAGCGCCGCACCGCGGAAACTCCCGGCGTGCGGCGCGCTGTCTGGAGGATCAGCCGCGCCGTTTCGCGCTGCCGCTCGTTCGGGTCAGGTTTTCCTGGGCGGTTTCGGCGAACTTGCGACCCGCCTGGTTCACCTGTTCGTAGGCATTCTGCGCGGCCGCCATGGATTGGCGAATGAGTGAAACCACGCCCTCGGAGCCGGCCGGTGCGTTACGCGCGAGCGATTCGACCGCCTCGGCGAGTTCGCGGTTGCTTGCTTCAACCTGTGCCTCGACCAGGGCGGTGAAGTCCTGGCTCGCGTCGCGATAGATTGCGTAGACTGCTTTAGCGTAGGCGGAGATCTGGTCCTGGGGCGGGCGCGCGAGGGAGGTCACGAGTCCGGCGAGCGCCGCGCTGTCGCGCGCCGCAAGAAGCGCCCCGATCTGCTCGCTTGACTGCTCGAGCGATTGTTGTGCGGTTTGAAGGTTGAGCGCAGCGAGTTTTTGCAGGCCTTCCAGCGTTTTGGCTGCGGCCACACGCGAGGCCTCTAGCGCTTGCGCCTGTCTCTGCAGCATTTTTTCCGAATGCGTGATCATGGTGAGGGTCCTTGGATTTCAGAGCCCGGCCGCGTGGATGTCAGGAAAGACCGAAGCGCTTTGCGGCCGGCTCGGCAAGCGCTTGATTGCTGCATTGCAACAATGTCGTTAAAGTAGACCGGGAAAGGCAGAAAAGCAAATATATAAGCAATTTATGTTGCTCTGCAGCAACCTTGGGTTTCCGGTAATGTCGAAACAGGTCGCTTAGCCGCCGCCGGCTTTGCCGGGCGTGCGCGGTACAGTGCGTGCCTGCATGAGCCGCGCTGGAGCGATCATCGCCCTCGCGCGTGCCGCCTCTTCATTCGGACGGGAGATTGGTATGAACGGTATTCCGGTAGCCTTTATCGGTCTGGGCGCGATGGGTGCGCCCATGGCGCGCAATCTGATCAAAGCGGGATTTGATCTGCGCTGCTGGAATCGCTCGCCCGGGCGCGCTGCTGCGCTTTCCGATGCGGGCGCGCGCGTCTGTGCATCGATTGAGCAGGCGGTTGCGGGGGCACGCTTCGTCGTGTCCATCGTCGCTGACGACTCGGCGACGCGGGCGGTGATGTTGGGTGCCAGCGGCGCGGTGGAGGCCGCCGGCGCGGGGACTGTCATCCTTGACTCGAGCACCAATACCCCAGCGCTTTCGCGGGAGGTCGCGCAGGCGGCTCGTCAACGCGGAGTTTCGTATGTCGACGCTCCGGTTGCCGGCAGCGTCCCGCAAGCCCAGTCCGGCGAGCTCGTTTTCATGGTGGGGGGCGACCCCGACGCAGTGGGCGCCGTCAAACCGCTACTGGAGGCGATGGGTCGCCAAACCGTGGTGATGGGGCCAAGCGGTACCGGGACGACAATCAAGCTGATCAACAACATGCTCTCGGGCGCGATGAATGCAGCGATCGGCGAGGCGGTCGCTGTCGCCCAGGCGGCCGGGCTCGATGGCGCGCGTGTTACCGAACTCCTCAATGAGGGACCGGTCGGCTCGCGTCTGACGCGCACCAAGCTGCCGAAAATCTTCAGGCGGGATTTCTCGCCGCAGTTTCAGCTGGGTCTAATGGAAAAGGATCTGCGCTATTTCCTGGCGCTTGCCCAGGAGCTCGACTGTCCGGTGCCGCTCGCAGCGCTGGCTCGCGCACAACTGCAGGCCGCTCGGCGCGCGGGCTGCGGGGAGCTCGATGTCTGCTCGGTCTTCTATCAGGTGGTGGGCGAACGCCCTGCCCGCTCTTGACCTGGAGGCGAGGATGTTTCGCTGTTTTTTTCTATCGCGGCACTGGTTCGCATGGTCGATCCTCGGCTCGGCGCTGATTCTTTCTGCCACCTGGTACAAGGTGATGCTCGATGTGCAAATCAACGAGTGGTTCGGGGGGTTCTACAACCTGATCCAGAAGGCGCTCTCCAGCCCCGGCTCAGTGGCACTGGATGAATATTTCGGGCATCTGCTCACCTTCGGCCACGTCGCCGGAACATTTGTACTGATCGCAGTCGCGCTCGACTGGTTCATCAAGCACTACATTTTTCGCTGGCGCACCGCGATGAATGACTTCTACATGTCGCACTGGGACCAGCTGCGAAAAATCGAGGGGGCATCGCAGCGGGTGCAGGAAGACACAATGCGCTTTGCGCGCATCATGGAATCGCTTGGGGTGAGTTTCATGCGCAGCCTCCTCACGCTTTTCGCCTTCCTGCCGATCCTTTGGGCGCTCTCAGGCCACGTCAAGGCGCTACCGTGGATTGGCGAAGTGCAGCATGCGCTCGTCTATGTCGCGATTCTCTTTGCGCTTGCCGGTACCGTTCTCATGGCAGTGGTCGGCGTCCGACTGCCGGGGCTCGAATTCCATAATCAACGCGTCGAGGCAGCCTACCGGAAAGAGCTGGTCCACGGCGAGGATGACAAGGCGCGAGCGGCGCCGGCAACGGTGACCGGACTTTTCAATGATGTGCGGCGTAATTACTTCCGGCTTTTCTTCCACTACCTGTATTTCGATGTCGCCAAATGGTCATACCTGCAGTTCAGCGTGTTGGTCCCCTATCTCGCGCTGGGCCCGACGATCATTGCGGGCGCCGTGACTTTGGGGACGATGCAGCAGATCATTCGCGCCTTTGGCAAAGTACAGGAGTCATTTCAGTATCTGGTGACCAGTTGGTCGACCATCGTTGAGCTGATTTCCGTCTACAAGCGCCTGCGTGCTTTCGAATCGCAGATCCGGGGCGACGGCGTCGGTATGACGCCCGAGGCGCTCAAGCCTTGATCGGCGGGTAGGCTCGGATGAACGCGAGAATGACTTCGCGAATCAACTTGCGCTGCGGAACCGGAAGCTTTAGGAAGGCCTCAAAAATCTCTCTTTCCTGATATCCGATCCCTGCATCCCAACGCGCCCGACGCTCCTCGATCCGTGCGGAGACCTCCTCGCCGAAACGCAGGATGTGGGGCGGAACGCCTAACCAGTCGGCCAGCACCACCAACTTGTCCTGGGAGGGGAGTGTTTCGCCCAACAGCGAACGGGGGACGCCGTGGAGCGCGAGC
>CAZZKA010000040.1:0-18387 GCA_964654745.1 uncultured Bordetella sp.
CTCGACGGCTGCGCGCAAGCCACGTGCAAATCCGATCTTGATCGCGAGTGGGTGTCGTCCACTCGTCAGTGCGGCGACGATGCGTCCGCGCGCGGCCTCGCGCGCAGCATCCTGCTTGGCGCGGTCATCGCTCTTGTAGGACGCGCGAGTGATGGCGCGGGCGAGCATCCCTGGATAAGCCTCGAGCGCCACGCGGGAGGGGTCGCCTTGCGCGAGCCCAGGGATTGCCACCCCTGCTTCGAGCAACCGGGGCGCAGCCGCATGCAACATCCACGCGACAGGCGGGTTGACCCATTTCATTGAGGGCGATGAGCCAGCCGGGCGGTCGGTTGCCCGGTGCGCGAACTTTGAACCGGCGGGCCGTCCGGCACAGAACTCGGCGAGGTGTTCGCGTAACTGCGCACGAGGCTGAGCGCCAAAGTACCGCACCAGCTCCGGCCAGCGCGTCGGCCACCCCAACGCGGTGACCAGTTCCCTGGGCAGCCCGAAGGGCACATCGAAGCCGCCCACCCAGGGACCGCCGCGCACAAGCAGCGCGCTAAACGCATCCAGGCTCTCTAGCCTCTCCAGTCGTTCTACCCGCAGCGCGGCCCCGTGCCCGAGTCGCGCATGGGCAATCGTGATCGGCTTGGTGGCGCTAGGCGCGCTCGTGAAATCGATTCCAAGAATGAGAGGGCTCAGCACGAAAACCCTATACGGCGCGGTATTTGTTGATAGTTGGCACCCACATTTATCACAGGATACTCGTACATAAAATTGCACGCTGCCTGATCCGCCTCATCCCGGCGAGCAAAAAATTCCGATGCATCGCCGCGCCCGGTGTAGGGTTGCAGCTGCGCCGCTTACCCGCACGCGCGGCCGAGGTTTGCGGGATGGCGGCCCCAAACTGGCGCATTGTTCGTCTCCCGTCGCCCGTCGAACCAACGGTTCGAGGATGCCGGCGGGACGCATCGCCACAGGGAGCATACCCCGATGAGCCACTCCTCGAACGTCAAGGCATTACCCCGCAAGCCCGCCCGAACCAAGCAGGAGGATGCCGGCAGGCCTATGTCCCAGGTCATCCGCGAACGCATCCAGCGGGCTGGCAAGCGCTTCCACGCCAACGACAACATCGCCGAATTTATTGTCTCCGACGTGGAGCGAGAAGCGCTTCGCAAAGAGGTCGAGTCGCGCGTTCAGGCGGTGCTTGAATCGCTCGTCATCGACACCGTCAATGATCACAACACGCAGGACACCGCGCGCCGGGTGGCCAAGATGTATCTCAAGGAGGTGTTCCGCGGCCGCTATGAAGCGATGCCCGCGGTTACCGAGTTTCCCAACGTCGAGAGGCTGAGCGAGCTGATCGTGGTGGGGCCGATCACCGTACGATCCGCCTGCTCGCACCATCTTTGCCCCATCCTGGGCCGCATCTGGATAGGCGTGCTGCCCAACGCGAACTCAAAGCTGATCGGACTTTCCAAATATGCGCGCGTCGCAGACTGGGTGATGAGTCGGCCGCAAATTCAGGAGGAGGCGGTCAAGACCCTTGCCGATGAGCTCGAGCGTCTGCTTTCTCCCGACGGACTGGCAGTAATCATGGAGGCCGACCATTTCTGCATGCACTGGCGCGGCGTGAAGGACGAAAGCTCCATGACCTCATCGATCATGCGCGGCAGCTTTCTGCGATCGGACGCGTCGCGCCGAGAACTACTCTCACTCATCAAGCGCGATTGACCGCGACGAGCCCCTGCAGGCTGGCGAGCGTGTCGGCCTGAGCGGGCGGCTTGTCGCGCCGCCATCGCAAGATCCTCGGAAAGCGAACCGCCACCCCCGCTCGGTGTCGCGTCGATCGCGAAATGCCCTCGAACCCGATCTCAAATACCTGCTCTGGCAGAACGCTGCGCACCGGTCCGAACTTTTCGGTCGTCGTGCGTCGGATGATTTTGTCTAGCTCGCGAATCTCGGCATCGGCGAGCCCCGAATAGGCCTTGGCAAACGGCACAAGTCGCCGCTCGCCTTGCGCCTGATCGGACCACACGGCAAAGGTGTAGTCGGTATAGAGGCCCGCCCGGCGGCCGTGACCGGCCTGAGCGTAAACGAGTACCGCGTCAACCGAATAGGGATCGAGCTTCCACTTGAACCAGCTCCCGCCCTCGGCGCGGCTGCGACCGATGCCATACACCGAATCGAGCCGCTTGATCATCAGTCCCTCAGCGCCATGCTCGCGCGCCTGCTCACGCCAGCGCGCATGCTGCGACCATTGCGTCGCCGGGAGCGGCTGCGCTAACCGCAGCGCCGCCGCTGCGCCGTGCCCGCCCGGGAGCAGCTGGGCGAGCACCGCGCGCCGCTCTGCAAGTGATCGACCCCGCAGGTCCTCGCCACGGTACTCGAGACAATCAAAGGCAACAAAGACAACCGGTGCCTGGCGCAGGCTCGCTGCGCCCGGCCGCTCGCGGCCTATCCGAGTCTGCATCGCGGCAAAATCCATGGGGCGAGACTCGCCTGCGCGCCAGCAGAGCAGTTCGCCATCGAGCACACAGCCCACTTGCAAATCGCCGGCCGGCTGAGCGATCTCGGGGAATCGCTCCGTAAGCAACTCCTCGCCACGCGACCATATCGCGAGCCCATCGGCTCGACGAACCACCTGCGCGCGAATGCCGTCCCACTTCCACTCGACGAGCCAATCGGCCGTGCGCGAATGCGCTGCGTCTTTCGGGTCCCAGCCGTGCGCAAGAAAAAACGGATACGGCAGTAAAGGCGGCAAGGCGGCGCCCTCGGCGGCGACCAGCGCGGTAAATCGGTTGGCATCGGGCTCGTGCGCGCTGTCGGTGTAGCCGATGATGCGCTGCGCGAGCAGACGCGCATCAAGACCGAAGGCGAGCGCGAGGGCGCGTAGCGACAGTTGCCGCGAAACGCCCAGCCGTAGTCCTCCGGTGATAAGTTTGTTGAACACAAACCGCTCTCGGGTCCCGAGCTCCGCCCAGGCTGAGCGTAAAGCCGCCTCGCACTCGGCAGGGGTCAGCGTCCGCAGCGGCAACACGCGCTCGCGCATCCACCAGCTGAGCCCGGCCGTACGCGCTAAGCCGGTCGGCTCAGGCAACAGGAGCGAGATCGTTTCGGCAAGATCCCCAACCGACTCGTAGCATTCTTCAAAAAGCCAGGGCTCAAGACCCGCAGCCGCACAGGCCGCTTCGCGCAAAAGTCGTGAGGGGACAAGCCGTCGCGGCTTGCCGCCAGCCAGAAAATAGATCGCCCAGGCGGCATCGCACGCGGGTACGGTCTCAAAGTGTGTGCGTAGCGCCGCCACCTTTTCGGACGTTGCGTTCGATGCATCAAGCGCTTCGACAAGTTGAGCAAAGGCCTGCATCAATCGGCCCCCTCTGCCGGACCCACTCCTGCCGACGGACCTTCCCTCTCTGCCGCACCAGCCTTGGCTGCCGCTTCTGCCGTTGCCGCCACATCCGCCGTTGCCGCCGCGTCTGCCGTTGCCGCCGCTTCGGACCCGTCCTCGCCACCGAACTCGGTGCGCAGCGCCTGCGCATCGATTCCACGCTCTGCAAGATGCCGGACCATCGCCGCTTCATAACCATGGGTGACGATCACCCGTCCTGCGCCGGTGGCCGAGATCGCGTTCAGCAACCCCGGCCAGTCGGCATGGTCGGAAAGCACAAAGCCCCGATCGACGGCACGGCGACGCCGGGCGCCGCGCACCCGCATCCATCCCGAAGCAAAGCCCACGCTCGCCGGCCCGAACCGCGACAGCCAGGTCGAGCCCGCCACCGAAGGCGGCGCAAGCACGAGCGGCGCTGAACCAGCAAGGCTAAGTGAGGTCGTATCCGAGCGGTCGCGGCGCCAGCCCGCCGCGTCCACGGTCAGCGGCAAGGCCACGCCCGCGGACCGGTAGGCTGCGTTGACAGTTTCCGTGGCACCGTGGCAAACAACCGGCCCGGAAAGCGCCTGCGCTCTCGCAAGACCCGCGAAGATTCGCTGCGCTTTGCCTAGCGAGTAACACAACAGCACACTTGCAGCGCCGCGCGCTGCATTGGCCTGCCACCACGCCGCAATGCTCGCAACGATCTGATCCTCGGGCTGCCAGCGATACACGGGCAGGCCAAAGGTAGATTCGGTAATGAAGGTATCGCAACGCACCGGCTCAAAGGCTGCACAGGTCGGATCACGCTCGAGCTTGTAATCGCCCGACACCACCCAGACCTCGCCGCCGCGTTCGAGGCGCACCTGCGCTGACCCGAGAATATGGCCGGCAGGATGGAGAGATACCGAGACACCGCCCAGGTATACGCGCTCACCCCAGGCAAGCGACTGCAAAGAAATGCCGCCGAGGCGCGCGCGCATCACCGCTTCGCCGTCTGCGGCAGCCAGATACCGATGGTGGCCGGTGCGGGCGTGATCGGCGTGAGCATGCGTAATGACTGCGCGATCAACCGGTCGCCAGGGGTCGATGTAAAAGTCACCGGCCGCGCAGTAAAGGCCCTCGGGCCGCAGGACGATCAGATCGTCGCGCATGAAACCGCCTTATGACTGCGCATCAGTAGCGCAGGCCCTTGCCCGAGAGCGCCACGCCTACGCGTAAAACGACGAAGGCTGCAACGCTTGCCAGGCGCAGCCACCAGGGGCGGCCGCGTACCTGCGCAAGGCGCACGGGCTCGCCACCCTCGGCAATCGCCCGCTCGACCGCGGCACGCAGTTCGGCGGCGAGCGCCGCACTGCGCGCCACCACATTGGCCTCGCGCGCGAGCAGCAGCGAGAACGGATCGATATTTGAGGAGCCGACGGTAAGCCATTGATCAGCAAGCGCAAGCTTGGCGTGCAAAAAGCTCGACCGGTATTCGATGATTTCGACCCCGGCGCTGAGCAGTTCTTCATAAAGCGACAGCGTACCTAAGTGTGGCAGCCGATACTCGATTTTCCCTTGCAGCAACAACCTCACGCGCACACCTCGCCCGGCCGCCGCAGCAAGCGCGCGGCGAAAGCGCGCACCCGGAAAAAAATAGGCGCACGCGATCAGCACATCGCTTCGGGCGCGGCCGATCGCCCGCAGGTAGGCCCGCTCGATGGTACGACGATGGCGCCAGTTGTTGCGTTCGATGAAGGCAGCGCGTACGCCGCGGTGAGCCCGTCTCTCTGCTTGACGTGCTTGGACAAGCAAACTCTCGGGTAGGTCTGCGCGCAAGGCGACGCTTTGATCTTTGGTCGGCGGGCAAGCGCCTCCGGCGACATTACCGCCTCCGGAGAGCAGGCGGGACGCCGCGCCCCGCGGCGACGACGCAAGCTGCCGAGACCCTTGCCACACGCGGCGCATCGCCACCGCAAGCGGTGCGACAAGCGGGCCGCGAACCTGCAGCGCAAAATCGAATCGCGGCGCTTCGAGTCGGCCGTGAAGCAGGTCTTCTTGGTCATCGATGATATTGATCCCGCCAATGAAGGCAGTCTGATCGTCCACCAGCGCAAGCTTGCGGTGCAGGCGACGAAGCGCCTGACGTTTCGGCCAAAGGGAGCGGAGCGGCCTGAACACCCGCAGGTCCAGGCCGGGCTGCGCGAGTCGCTCGGCAAGCTCGCCTTTCGGCTCTCCGGTCCCGAAACCATCACCCACCACTTGTACGCCCACGCCACGCGCGGCCGCCCTCGCGAGCGCGGCCGCAATTCTGCGGCCGGTAGAGTCATCGTTGAAAATATAGGTCTCAACCCGTACGGAGCGACTCGCTCTGTCGATCGCCAGCTCGAGGGCTGGGAAAAATTCTCGCCCTCCTTCAAGCAGAACAATCTCGTGGCCCGGTTGCAGCGGCGGCGCACTGCGCCTCGACGCAAGCAGCGCGCGTAATCGAATCAATGCTTCGTTCGGATGCCTCACTGCAGGCCGGCGCGCGAAATCTCGAGATCAGCGATGAGCGGGCTATGATCAGACAGCGTCGCCCAACCTGGGCCGCGCGGCACCCGCGCAGCATGCACGTCGAATCCGCGCAGGTAGATCCGGTCCATCCGAAGCCAAGGGACCAACGCCGGAAAGGTCCGCGCCGAGCGGACCCGGCGCGGCAATCGCAACGACTCGGCATCCATCGATAGACCGATATCGGCCAGCCTGTCCCGAACGTACCAGACGGCTCGCTGAGTGCGGACCATTTCGGGGCGCAGCGTATCGAAGGCTTCAACAACACCTATCGCATCACACAGCCGGCGAGAAAGCTTATTGCGCCAGTCGTTGAAGTCGCCACCGATGATAAGCGGTGTATCAGCGGGTACCGCGCGACAGATCCAGTCGATCAACGCGTCGAGTTGCCGATCCCGGCTGCGTGCGAGCAATCCGAAATGGACCACGAAACAATGGAGCGGAACCCCGCTCAGATCGACCACGCAGTGGAGCACGCCGCGCTTTTCAAGCGCATGGTCGGAGAAGTCGCGGTGATCCCGGTGGAGAATCGGAAAACGCGACAAGAGCGCATTGCCATGATGCCCGTGCAGATAGTGGGCATTGGCGCCATAGGCGCTCTCGAAGGCCTGGCGCAGGCCGGGGCCGCGCGACAGAAATTCGTGCTGCGGTTCGGAGGGCCAATGCTCAAAGCGACGCGCGTGGCGCTCGTGCAGTCCCTGCACCTCCTGTAGCAGGATCAAGTCTGCCGACAGCTCGTGCAGTCGCGCTCTGAGTTCGTGAATGCGCGAGGTGCGGCGCAGTCCGAAGAGGTCCCTCAGCACGCCTTTGTGGATGTTGTAGGTGGCAACGCGCACGCGCATCGCAGTCATCCTTCAGCCGGCGAGCCGCCCTGCAAGCCGCTGCGGCAATTCCCGAATCGCCTCGACGTTAGACCATGAAAAGCAGCGCTCGGCGGCCTGCTGCCACGGCAGCCAGATCTGGTTGAGGTGCTCGCGCGGAGCAAGCCGGGCCGCGCGCGGGCCTGGTAACTGCAGACCGAAGACATGTTCGGTGTTGTGGGTCACACCCTCTGGGTAACGGTGACGCCAGTGAGCATAGATTTCATAGCGCTGGCTTTTGTGCCAGTCCACGAGTTCGAACTCCGCGCACTCGAACCCGGTCTCTTCGCGCACCTCGCGTTCGCAGGTGAACTCAAGCGGTTCGTCGGCGCTATCCTTGCTCCCGGTTACCGACTGCCAGAAGCCTGGGTGGTCGGCACGCTCCAGCAGCAGGACCTGGCCATCGGCCGTATGAATAACCACCAGAACCGATTCGGGAATCTTGTTGCCGGCCAACGTGTTCTCGCAGCAGGTAAGTGACGCTTGGGGACGACCGGTGCGCAGCCGCCTGCCGGCAAAGCCGGCTCAGCCGGCGGCCTCGACGCCACGCAGGCGCACATGCAGTTCGCGCAGCTGCTTCTCGTCGACGGGCGAGGGCGCCTGAGTGAGCAGACACTGCGCGCGCTGTGTCTTGGGAAAGGCGATGACGTCCCGGATCGATTCAGCGCCCGCCATCATGGTGACGATGCGATCGAGGCCAAACGCGATACCGCCGTGGGGCGGCGCGCCGTACTGCAGCGCATCGAGCAGAAAACCGAATTTTGCTCGCGCCTCCTCGGGCCCTATGCGCAGCGCGCGGAACACCTTGCTCTGCACTTCCTCGCGGTGGATGCGAACCGAGCCACCGCCGATTTCCCAGCCATTGAGCACCATGTCATAAGCCTTGGCGAGACATTTACCTGGATCGGTACCCATCAGGTCTTCATGTCCGTCCTTGGGCGCGGTAAACGGATGATGCACCGCACTCCAGCGCGCCGCCTCTTCGTCGTACTCGAACATCGGGAAGTCGACGACCCAAAGCGGCTTCCACGCATCCTCGAAGAGCCCGTTCTGCCGACCGAATTCGGAGTGCCCGATCCGTACACGTAACGCGCCCATCGCATCGTTGACGACCTTGGCCTTGTCGGCGCCAAACAGGATCAGGTCGCCACTGGCCGCGCCGGTACGGGCGAGAACAGCTTCGATCGCCGCATCGTGCAGGTTCTTGACGATGGGCGACTGCAGCCCCTCGCGGCCGCGCGCACGATCGTTGACCTTGATCCATGCCAGGCCCTTGGCGCCATAGATGGCCACAAACTGGGTATAAGCGTCGATCTCGCCGCGCGATAGCGCCGCACCGCCCGGGACTCTGAGCGCGACCACTCGGCCGCCATCCGAAGTCGCCGGGCCGCTGAACACCTTGAAGTCGACATCGCGCATGACATCGGTGAGTTCGGTCAGTCGCAGCGACACCCTGAGGTCTGGTTTGTCCGAACCATAGACATGCATGGCTTCGGTGTAGGTCATCTGCGGAAAGCCCGCGGCAAGCTCCACGCCCGCCGCAGCGCGAAACACCGTGCGGATCATGTCTTCAGAGATCGCGCGGATCTCCGTTCCGCTCAGGAACGAGGTTTCACAGTCGATCTGCGTGAACTCGGGCTGGCGATCGGCGCGCAGGTCTTCGTCGCGGAAGCACTTGGTGATCTGGTAGTAGCGGTCAAAACCCGACACCATGAGCAGCTGCTTGAAGAGCTGTGGCGACTGCGGCAGCGCAAAGAACTGCCCGGCGTTCACACGCGAGGGCACGAGGTAGTCGCGGGCACCCTCGGGCGTCGACTTGGTGAGCATCGGCGTCTCGATGTCGAGAAAGCCAAGCGAATCGAGATATTTGCGCACCTCGATGGCGACGCGATAGCGCAACTTGAGGTTGCGCTGCATCGCGGGCCGACGCAGATCCAGAACGCGGTGGGTGAGTCGCGTTGTCTCCGACAGATTTTCGTCATCGAGCAGGAATGGCGGGGTGACTGATGCGTTGAGGATCTCAAGCTCATGGCACAAGATCTCGATCGCGCCGCTGCGCAGGTTGGAGTTGTCGGTGCCTTCGGGCCGACGGCGCACGCGCCCGGTGATCCGTACGCAATATTCGTTGCGGATTTTCTCGGCGATGCGAAACATCTCAGGCCGATCGGGATCGCACACGATCTGGGCCAGACCTTCGCGATCGCGCAGGTCGATAAAGATCACACCACCGTGGTCGCGGCGGCGGTGAACCCAGCCGAAAAGCGTCACGGTCTGATCGAGGCGGTCGGTCGAAACCTCGCCGACATAGCAGGTGCGCATCACAATTCTCCGTTGATGGCGAGCGAATTCATTCCTGGCGAGGCAACGCGCCGGGTACAGACCCGGCCGCGTCGGGGCGAACTGCCGCACCGCGCTCAGCCGGGCTCACGGACCCCATGGACACGACATATTTGAGCGCCTCATCGACGCTCATGTCGAGTTCAATCACCTCGGAGCGGGGCAACATCAGGAAAAATCCGGAGGTGGGGTTGGGGGTGGTCGGAACGTACACCGACACCATCTCCTCAGGGATGCGCCGGCGAACCTCGTCGGCAGGCGTGCCAGTCTGAAAGGCAATCGTCCAGGCGCCTGCGCGCGGATACTGTACGAGCAGTGCCTTGCGAAATGCCTGACCACTGGGCGACAGGATGGTGTCGCTCACCTGCTTGACGCTCGAATAGATGCTTCGGACGATAGGGATGCGGCCGAGCAATGATTCCCAGACGCCGACCAGTCGCTCGCCAATGAAATTGCGCGTAAGAAGTCCCGTCACCAACAGGACGACCAGCGTCAGCACCACACCCAGGCCAGGGATAGCCCGACCGAACAAGGCCTGCGGCTGCCACTGCTGCGGCAGCCACTGCAGCGACTGATCCATCGTCGTGACGATGAGATTGAGCACCCAGAGCGTGATCACAAGCGGTACCCAGATGAGCAGGCCGGTGACGATGTATTTGCGCATGGTCGGGACTCCGGGACGGTGGCGGGAAGGCGCGGCGAACGACGCGAAGGTCAGGCCGACGGCCGGAGTCGCCGGCTCACGAACCGGCAGCCGGGGATTGCGAACCCGTTGAACCCGCGCGAGCAGGGGCCACGGCCGCACCGGACCCCGGCGACGCAGCGCCGCCCGAGCCCGCGGAACTGCCCGAACTCCCACCAGGGGACTTGCCTGGCCCGGCTGACCCGGTCGCCTGGGCGGCGCCATCCGCGGAAGCCGACCCGCCAGGCTTTGCGCCCGCAGGATCACCGGATTTGTCGGACGATTTCACGTCGGGCGAACTGTCTGCGGCAGCCGCCGCATCACCGGACGCAGATTCCTCGGCGCTTGCGCCTTTGGCCTCGGCATTTTTCTTGCCGCCATCGCGAAAATCCGTCACATACCAGCCGGAGCCCTTCAGCTGAAAGGCCGGCGCAGTGAGCTGCTTGGCATAGCCCGTCCCACCACAGGACGGACAGACCGAAAGCGGCGCGTCGGAAATTTTTTGGAGCACGTCCTGCTCAAAACCGCAGTCCGGACAGCGGTAGGCGTAGATAGGCATGGCAGACGGTTGGGAGGGGCCGCAAACGCGAAACCCGACATTATAGCCGCCGGCTCAACCGTGACGCATCGCGATGGTTTTAAGGACGGTGAACCCGTAAAGCGCCTCAAAGCCCTTCTCCCGGCCATAGCCGCTTGCCTTGACGCCGCCAAACGGCAACTCGACCCCGCCGCCGGCGCCATAATTGTTGATGAAGACCTGACCGGAGCGAAGCCGGCGCGCAACCCGCAGTTGGCGCGCGCCATCGCGGGTCCAGAGTCCGGCCACGAGCCCATAGTCTGTGCCGTTGGCCAGCTGCACCGCGTGAGCCTCATCGTCAAAGGGCATCGCGACGAGCACGGGGCCAAAGATCTCGCGCTGTACGAGCGGGTGCTCGGGCGGTACATCGCGAAACAGCACCGCCTCCTGGTAAAACCCCGCCGCGGAGGCGCTTGGATGCAGCCTGCCCCGCGCCGCCACACGCACGCCGTCGGATTCGGCCTCGGCGATGAAGCGTCGCACCTGTTCGAACTGCCTGCGATTGATGAGCGGGCCCATGTCGAGTTCGAGGGCAGGCGGTCCGGCACTGAGCTCAGAGAATCGCGCAGCCAGGCGCTCCAGCAATGGCTCGTAGAGGCTGCGCTCGACGAGCAGCCGACTGCCCGCCGAGCAGGTCTGCCCAGCATTCTGAACGATCGCGTTGACGATCACTGGCAGCGCCGCCTCGACATCGGCATCGGCAAAGACAATTTGAGGGGACTTGCCGCCCAGCTCGAGCGTGACCGGGCAATGCCTGCGCGCCGCCGCCTCGGCCACCAGACGACCGGTCGCCGACGAGCCGGTAAAGGAAATATGGTCGATGCCGCGATGCGCGCAGAGTGCCGCGCCGGCCTCGGCGCCGAGACCGGTCACGACATTGAGCGCGCCCGCGGGAAAACCTAGCTCCGCGGCAATCTCAGCCAACCGCAAAATCGACAGGCTCGCGTCCTCGGCAGGCTTGACCACACACGCGTTGCCCGCTGCGAGCGCAGCACCCACGCTGCGGCCGAATATCTGCACCGGGTAGTTCCAGGGAATGATATGCCCGGTCACTCCGTGCGGCTCTCGCACCGTGGCGACCAGATAGCCGGCCTCATAGGGCAGGGTCTGGCCGTGCAGCTTGTCGCAGGCACCGGCATAAAACTCGAAGTAACGCGCAAGCGCACGCACATCAGCCCGCGCGGTCTTGAGTGACTTGCCGGTATCGCGCGCTTCGAGCGTCGCGAGCTCCTCGAGCCTCGCGCTCACCGCCGCGCCGAGGCTCTGCAGCAACCTGCCGCGCTGGGCGGCCGGTAGTGCCCCCCAGGGCCCGTCGAACTCTGCGCCGATGGCGGCGCGGGCGGCGGCAACCGCCGCATCGATGTCCTCAGCGCCGCCCCGGGCGATCTCGCCAAAGCTCTCGCCATGGCTCGGATCTACCGCCGGCAGCCATTGGCCCGACGCGGGTTCGTGCCAGCCGTTGGCGATGTAGTGCCTCATTCGCATGCGTCGCCCCCAACACCCGAGCACACGCTCGCTGTGGCCTCAGAAAGGAATGTCATCGTCAATGTCGTCCAGGCCGCGACCGGGCTTGCGGGCGCCTGCAGCACCCGATCCCCCTGCGGCTGCCTGAGCGGCTGGCGCACGTGCCGGCGCTCCCGACTCCTCGCCAGAGCCCCCGCCACCGCCGCCGGCACCCTCGCGAGAGCCGAGCAGCTGCATCTCCATGGCAACGATTTCGGTCGTGTAGCGATCCTGGCCTTCTTTGTCCTGCCATTTACGGGTCTGAAGGCGTCCCTCGATGTAGACCGGCCGGCCCTTGCGCAGATACTCGCCGGCGATCTCGGCGAGCCGGTCGTAAAGCACCACACTGTGCCACTCGGTTTCTTCGCGCCTCTCGCCGCTGTTCTTGTCCTTCCAGGTGCGGGTGGTCGCGATACGCAAATTGCAGACCGCGCCACCGTTGGAGGTAAAACGCGTCTCGGGATCACGTCCGAGATTACCCATCAAAATGACCTTGTTGACTGAAGCCATGGTGCCCTCCCGAGCAGAAAACAACGTTGGACCGTACGCTCAATGAGCGGCCACCGGCCATTGCCGATGCCCGAGCGCTGCAAAAAGCCAGACCGCAATGATGACGGTTGCAATCACGAAGACAGCGGCATCGCCCCAGCCGGCGCGCACAACCCCCGCAACCGCCCCTCCGGCAAAAAGCCCGAGCGACTGCGTGGTGTTGAACAGGCCAAGAGCGGTCCCGCGGATGTCGTGAGGCGCAAGCCTTGACACCATCGAAGGCAGACTCGCCTCGAGAATATTGAACGCAGCAAAAAATACGAACAATAAAACGGCGAAGGGGACTAGGCCCTCGGGCCGGGCCGCGAGCGCTGCCATCACGAGGCCAAGCGCTGCAACGCAGGCGATGAAAACGAACCGCTGCCGCTGGCGACGCTCGCCCCAGCGCACCGCGGGCATCATCGGCCAGAAGGAGAGCAGCACCACCGGAAGGTAGAGCAGCCAGTGCGAGGCGAGCTCCAGCCCGGCTCGTTCGACGAGCCAGCCGGGCAGGACGACAAAAATCGCCACCTGCACTGCGTGCAGCGTGAAGATCCCGAAATTGAGCCGCATCAGGTCGCGGTCGCGCGCAACGAGCAGAAACGACTGCCTGGAGAGGGTCCCGCGGGCGGTGCGCGGCGCAGCCGGCACGACAAAAATCACCCATGCGATCGCTGCGAGCGCGAGCGCGCCGGTGAAGCCGAACATGCCGCCGATTCCGATCCAGCGGTAGAGCGGCGGGGCGATGATGAGCGAAAGCGCAAAGCTCGCGCCGATGGTAATGCCTACCATCGCCATCGCCTTAGTGCGCTGGCTGTCGCGGGTCGAATCGGCAACGAAGGCGCTGACCGCAGCCGAAATGGCGCCAGCGCCCTGCAGGCCTCGGCCGAGAATCACCATCCAGAGGTCATCGGCGGCGGCGGCAATGAAACTGCCGAGCGCAAAAAGCGCCAGACCAGCGACGATTACCGGCTTGCGGCCGAATCGGTCGGACGCAGCGCCGAAGGGCAGTTGCAACATGGCCTGGGTGAGACCGTAAATGCCCAGCGCAATCCCCACCAGATGCGCGTCTCCGCCTTCGGGCATTGCTCGGGCGTGGACCGCCAGCACGGGCAGCACCAGAAAAAGCCCCAGCATGCGCAGCGCCTGTACCGACGCGAGCGAGACGCTTGCGCGTAGCTCGGCCTGGTTCATGCGCTCAACGGGGTCGACGGGAATCGAGTTCATCACTCAGAAAGCCAAATCGATTTATATTAGCCGATTACCCTTTTTGTTTTAGGGCTCCCGGTCCGGCGATGCCGGGCTTTCCCGTCTCGCCCGGCCAGACGGGAAACCTTTCACGGTACCCATGAATCAAATCAGCATTCGCGGTGCACGCACCCACAACCTCGGCAACGTCGACCTGGATATCCCACGGGATCGCCTCGTCGTCATCACTGGTCTGTCGGGTTCGGGCAAGTCTTCGCTGGCGTTTGACACGCTTTATGCCGAGGGCCAACGGCGTTACGTCGAGTCGCTCTCGGCCTACGCGCGACAATTTCTCGAGCTCATGGAGAAGCCCGATGTCGATTTGATCGAAGGGCTGTCGCCAGCGATTGCCATCGAACAGACCTCGGGCAGTCACAATCCCCGCTCCACCGTCGGCACCGTGACCGAGATCAACGATTATCTGCGCCTGCTCTGGGCGAGGGCTGGCACTCCCCATTGCCCGGATCATCCCGATCAGGCGCTTGCGGCAAATTCGGTGTCGCAGATGGTGGACGCCGCACTCGGGCCGCCCGAAGGCAGCCGGCTGGTCATTCTCGCCCCGCTTCCACCCGAGCGACTGTCCGATCCCGCCGCCTGTCTCGCGGACCTGCAGGCACAGGGCTTTGTCCGCGTCCGGTTCAATGGCCGCATCATCGAAATCGCCGACGCTCAGGTCGCAGCGGGGTCCGGTACGACGACGAGCCTCGAGGTCGTCATCGACCGGCTGAAGGCCTCGGCTGCGATTCGTCAACGACTCGCCGACTCGTTTGAGACTGCGCTTGGCGTCTCGGGCGGACGCGCGATCCTGCTCGAGGCCGAGCAGGGACGCGAGACCGTGTTTTCCAGTCGCTTTGCCTGCCCGAAGTGCGCAAGGCAGAGCCCTGAACTCGAACCCCGTCTGTTTTCCTTCAACAATCCGGCGGGCGCCTGCCCGCGCTGCAATGGGCTGGGCGAGGTGGAGTTCATCGATCCGACACGGGTGGTCGAATTTCCGAACCTGAGCCTCGCTTCGGGAGCGATCCGCGGCTGGGATCGGCGCAATGCATTTGCGTTTGCCACGCTGGAGGGTCTCGCAGCCGCGTTGGGCTTTGACCTCGATGCGCCGTTTGAACACCTGCCTGAGTCTGCGCGCGAGATCGTACTGTTTGGCTCCGGCAGCCGGCCGATCGCCTTCGACTACGGCACCGAACCGGGCAAGACGGCGCGACGCGAGCACCCGTTCGAGGGCATCATCCCCAATCTCGAAAGGCGGCGACGCGATACCGACTCCAATCAGGTACGAGACGAGCTGGGGCGCTACGTGAGCTTCTGCCCCTGCCCCGAGTGCGGCGGCTCGAGGCTGCGCGCGGCGGCACGCCACGTCCGACTCGGGCCGCCCGGGGCGCAGCATCCGCTCTTTGAAGTGTCGGGGTGGACGCTTGCCCGCGCACTGCAATGGTTTGCCGGGCTCGAGCTCGAGGGCTCGCGTGCACGCATCGCCGAACGCGTGATCCGCGAGATCCGTAACCGGCTACGTTTTCTCAATGATGTCGGTCTGGGCTACCTCAGCCTCGACCGACCGGCTGAGACCCTCTCGGGCGGCGAATCGCAGCGCATCCGTCTCGCCTCGCAGATCGGATCGGGGCTGACCGGAGTGATGTATGTGCTTGACGAACCCTCGATCGGCCTGCACCAGCGCGACAACAGCCGACTGATCGACACACTCAGACGTCTGCGTGATCTCGGTAACACGGTCATCGTGGTTGAGCACGATGAGGAGACCATTCGCGCGGCCGACCATGTCATCGACATGGGCCCAGGCGCGGGCGAACAGGGCGGACAGGTCATCGCGCAAGGGGAACCGGCCGCAATCGAGGCATCGGAGCGCTCGGTCACCGGTCAGTATCTGTCGGGGCGGCTAGGCATCGCAGTGCCAGTGCGCAGGCGCGCTCCGGACGGTCGCTGGGTCACGGTGCGGGGGGCGCGAGCGCACAACCTGCGCGGCATCGACGCACGGTTTCCGGTCGGCCTCGTGACCTGCGTAACCGGGGTCTCGGGTTCGGGAAAGTCCTCGCTCGTCAACGATACTTTGCATAGAGCGGCGATGCAGTCGCTGCAGCGCACGCCCGGGTCGGGGCCCCTCTGCGATACGGTCGAGGGTCTGGAGCACTTCGATAAAGTGATTGCGGTCGACCAGAGTCCCATCGGTCGTACACCGCGCTCCAATCCGGCCACCTACACGGGGCTGTTTACGCCGATGCGTGAGCTCTTTGCCGAGTCGACGATGGCGCGAGAGCGTGGCTACGGGGCTGGCCGGTTCTCCTTCAATGTCAAGGGCGGCCGCTGCGAGGCGTGCGAAGGCGATGGACTTATCCGGGTACAGATGCATTTTCTGCCGGATGTGTATGTGCCCTGCGATACGTGCCGCGGTTCGCGCTACAACCGCGAAACCCTGGAGGTGCGCTGGCGGGGTCGCAACATCGCCGAGGTGCTCGACATGACGATCGCGCAAGCCCATCAGTTTTTCGAAGCCATCCCCGTGCTCGCCCGGAAGCTCGCCACGTTAATGGAAGTCGGCCTCGGCTACGTCCGCCTCGGGCAGAGCGCAACGACGCTCTCGGGTGGCGAAGCCCAGCGGGTCAAGCTTGCTGAAGAGCTTTCGCGCCGCGACACCGGGCGAACGTTGTACATCCTCGATGAGCCCACAACCGGGCTTCACTTCCACGACGTCGCGATGCTGCTCAAGGTGATCGCCCAGCTTCGCGAGCGTGGCAACTCAGTCGTGATCATCGAGCACAATCTCGACGTCATCAAAACCGCCGACTGGGTGATTGATCTCGGTCCTGAAGGCGGCGACCAGGGCGGACATATTGTTGCCTGCGGGACGCCCGAGGAGGTCGCAGCGGTGACCGCCAGCCATACCGGCAGGTATCTCGCGCGCGTTCTTCCCAGCGCAAACGGGCGACAGGCAGCCTGACCCACTGCGGTAAAGTAAATCGGCCAACGCGCCGAGCAGGCGGCAGCCCCGGCGCAGCCCTGTTTCAGCGGCCGTAGCGCCCGAACGCCGTCAGCACTCGGGCCATCTCGGCCTCGTCGAGCAGCGCCGGCTCGCCGAGTTGCAGCACCTGCCAGTACTGGCGTGCAAGCATCTCGATCTCGAGCGCGAGGGCGAGCGCCTGCGCGAGATTCGCACCCCAAGCGATCTGGCCGTGATTGGCAAGCAGACAGGCGCGCCGCCCGCGCAGCGCCTCAAGCGCAGCATCCGAAAGCGCCTGAGTCCCGAAGGTGGCATAGCGCGCGCACCGGATATCGGCGCCGCCCGCGACAGCGACCATGTAATGAAAGGCGGGAATGCCCTCGCGCTGGATGCGCGGCAGGCAGGCGAGGCTAGTCGCATGCGCCGAATGCACATGCACGATCGCCTGCGCCGCGGGATAACTGGCGAGAATGTCGCGATGCATGCGCCATTCCGAAGACGGCGCGCGTGCGCCGTCCCGGCGCCGGGGCGGCGCGAGGATGTCCTGGTCCGCCTCGGTCTCGCAAGGCTGTTCCAGCGCAATCCAAACGATATCGTCAGGTCTGGTCGTCTCGTAATCAAGGCCGCTAGGCGTGATCAGCAGGCCCTCCTCCCCGCCGCGATGCCACCGCAGCGACGCATTGCCCGATTTGCCCTGGTTGAGCCCCAGCGGCGCAAACCGCAGACAGAGGTCGATCAACGCCTGTCGGGCCAGGTCTTCGGTCAAAAAAGCGGGCTTGGACGCGAGGCTCATTGCTGCGGCTCCGAGCCATTGCGCCCGGGCGCGCGACCGCTCACGGTTTGGGCCTGATGCAGGGCGGCGGCGATCCCATCGCGACCCGGTGCGATCAGACCGATCTCAGAGATCAGACCGCTCACAAGCCTTGCCGGCGTGATGTCGAACCCCGGATTGAGCGCGGGGGAGCTTTCTCCCATAAGGGCGAACTCGCTCACCCTGCCATCGCTCGATCGGCCGCGCGCATGGGTGATCTCGCGGGGGCTGCGGATCTCGATCTCGATGCCGCTGCCCTCGTCAGTTGCAGCGTCAATGGTGGAGAGGGGGCAGGCCACATAGAAGGGAATGCCGTTATCGCTGGCTGCGAGCGCTTTAAGGTAGGTGCCGATCTTGTTGGCGACATCGCCGTTGGCCGCCACGCGATCGCATCCGGTGATCACCGCGTCAACCCTCCCCTGCCACATCAGCAACCCGCCAGCGTTGTCCGCGATCACAGTATGAGGTACGCCTGCTCGGGCAAGCTCCCATGCTGTCAACAGGGCGCCCTGGTTACGCGGCCGCGTCTCATCGACCCAAACATGTACCGCTACCCCTGTTGCATGCAGCCGAAAAATCGGCGCCAAGGCTGTGCCGTGATCGATCGTCGCGAGGGCCCCCGCGTTGCAGTGCGTGAGGATCTGAAGAGGCTGCCCTTCGCAACGGGCAAGGCCTTTCAGCACGTCCGCGCCGTGCACGCCAATCCCTTGGTTGCAGCGCACATCGTCCTCGCAGAGCCTCTGCGCTTCGTCCCACGCTGTCCCTGGGTGCCTACGACAGGCTGTTCCCAAATCAGGACACCCTCCCAGTGGGTGGATTCGGAAACTTAATCGCGCTACCGCTGGCGAAAGTGCCTCGCGAGCGCGGAAACGCGCTCTTCGTCGATTCCAATCTACAGCCGCTGAAAGACCAATGGTCCTATCTGGCGGGGCTTCCGCGTCTGAATCGGGACACATTGGAAAGGACGCTCGCCCGGATCTCGCCCATGGCGCCGATTCCGC
>CAZZKA010000041.1:0-18380 GCA_964654745.1 uncultured Bordetella sp.
GGTGCCTATCTTGAAGGGCGCCTGCGCAAGGGCGGGGACGGTAAACGCTAACGCGGCAGCGCTGATCCCGCAGAGCGCGGCGCGACGGGTCGATCTGAGCATGGTGTGTCTCCCAAGGAATGCGGTTTTGATGGAATCAGTGACAGTCAAATCTCAAGGATGGCCTTGCTGGTTCAAAAGAAACTTTCCTGAAAACGTAGGCGGAGTCTGGATCATCCCCTTTTAGTGTTGCCGGAATTCGGGAATCAGATCGGCGAATTTACCGGAGCTCGGGCGCGAACCCTTGGACAGCTTGGGGTCCAGCGGCAGACTGATCGCAAAGCGAACCTCATCAGCGCGATAGACTGAGTGGCCGCACATCAGTCCCTTGCCTGCTGCATTGAGGTAATGGAGCTTTCGGATGATGATCGGATCACCTGGGAGCAGACCCAGGTGATCGGTCCGTTCGTCGCCCGAGGCGAGTCCCGCTTCGATGCGGTAGTCGACCCGCCCGAGCTGATGGCGCGTACGCAGAACATCCAGAATCGACTTTCGGGCGATGACCTCTCGGGTGAGGGGCTTGCGGAATTCTTCGAGTACATAACGGACGTCGAAGGCAACCGGGGAAGCATCCGCCGTTCGGAGTCGCTCGATGTAAAGAACCGGGGATCCAGGGGAGATATCGAGCATCAAGGCCACCGCGGCGGGCGCCGGCCGGATATCGGTCGCGATGACCTTGGCCCTAAGCGTCCGCCCCGACCCTGCCCATTGATCGAAAAAATCGACCTCTGCGTTGAGGTGTTCATCTATTTTGTCGGTCGCGACGTAGGTACCGACGCCGCGGCGGCGGACCAGGTATCCCTCGTCGACCAGCTGATCCAATGCGCGGCGAACGGTGACCCTGCTGACTCCGAACATCGCGGATAAGGCTTCG
Organism: uncultured Bordetella sp.; assembly: GCA_964654745.1. Taxonomy (GTDB): domain Bacteria; phylum Pseudomonadota; class Gammaproteobacteria; order Burkholderiales; family Burkholderiaceae_E; genus SYIM01. The sequence continues at coordinate 914 of CAZZKA010000041.1, forward strand.
TCGCCGTAGAAACGCGCGCTGCCATCACGCCAGCCGACGATCATGGCGTGAAGCCGGCGTTTGACCTGAGCGTAAGCCGGGATCGGAGATTTTCGATCGACGCCGATTTCGTTGGAAGCCACCGGAAATTTCCCCAAGTGTCGGATTGGGAGCATGATCGCGACAGGTCTCGATCACACTTTGATTAAATGTATGGTCATTCAGACTTTATGACAAGTCCCGTTTCGTTATTTTTGCTTTCGCCCGCCCAATGAACCTTGCGACGCTTGGCGCTGCTCGGTCCGACGATCCCGGTGGCCGGCTTTCTTTCCGCACTACCGCTTCGCTCGCCGCATACGATGCGGTTTTTGTCGACCTCGATGCGGTGATTGCCGAGTATTTGGGTGTGGCCTGGTGGCGCGATCACGAACCGCTTCTTGACGTTCCCTCGTCGCAGGCCCTGCTCGCCGATGCCAGGCGATGGCGGGACACTCTGGCCGATTATGCGATGGCTGAGCACATCGTGCTTGCAGGCTGGAGCCGGGTCGCCGCAGCGCGAGTCCACACCGTACATGACATTGTTCGTTTCGGCCTCGCCGACCTTTTTCCCCATGTCGAACCTCGCCTGGAGCCGCTTTTCGGCGACGAACCGACCCGCCTCGACTGCGGCGAGCCTTTTTCCACCTTCTTTCACCGTCTCGGTAAGCCCCAGACCGCAAGGCTTACCGTCCAGATGGCGCGAGGCGAGACGCTGATGCGTGCAGGAGGCGATGCGCCGGTCGCGGCATACCGGATGTTTCGGGGCTCCCATCTGGTTGTCGCTCCGGTCCCAGATGGCAGCGACCGGTTGCAACGCATCGAGTCGGGAATCAGCTACCTGCTTGATACCCTTTGCAGTGCTCGGCATTCCCGTTTTGTTCCCGGATGGGCATCCAGAATGGAGCTTCCCGGTGAGCGCGATCTATTGGCGGAACTCGCCAGTCTCGATGCGGAGGCTGGAGCGCTCAAAGCCAGGATCGTACAGACGCGCTCGCGACTGGAGTCGCTGACCGGACTGAAAGTGATTGCGGGGGGCTCGCCCGCCCAGGCAGCGGTCACAGCCAGCCAGAGGCTCAGGGTCCTCGGGGGGAATCTGCTTCGTGACTTTGAGCACGAAAACGCCTTTGTAATCGGCCTTGATCGCGGCCTGACGCTGCTGATTGCGTTCGCAGACCCGGATGACCGCGCGGCGGCTGGTCGCGTTCTTGCCATGAGGGAGCGTTACCGCTATGAGTTTGATGGTGATGCCGAGCCCGTTCTTTTCGTCCTTGCCTCGCCGGATCGAACAGCGGGTGAATTGGCTAGCGCGAGCCCGGGTGTCCTGACCCGGCCGGCACGCGATCTTCTTGGCGTACTTGCTGACGAGGGGGCCGATCTCAGCGGGCGAATTCGCGCGCTGCTAGCGCGCCCGACAGGAGAATGAGAATGACGGTGAATGACCCTCTTACGCCTGGCATGCGTGCTGTGATGAACCGCCTCGCAGAACAGACGGCGGGCGGTCCATCACGTTATGCCTTGCCTTTTCCCGAGGCCAGGCGCGTACTCGAATCGCAGCGGGAGTGGTGGGCGGAGGGCGCGCCCGAGATGGCGGTTGAGCGCGAGGTGATCCATCGGGTTGCCGGGCGGTCCGTACCTGTGCGGTTTTATGAGCCTAAGAGCCGACGCGGTAGGGCGCGTATCGCTTACCTGCACGGCGGGGGCTTTTGCGTTGGGTCCTGGAAAACGCATGGTGCGGTGCTCCGCTGGCTCGCTCAGCATACCGGGCTGGTGGTCGTGGGAATCGATTATTCGCTCGCGCCCGAGCATCCGTTTCCGGCGGGTATCGATGACACTCGTGCAGTGATCGATGCGCTGAGCTCGGATGGCGATCCGCTCATCGTGGGTGGCGACTCGGCCGGAGCGAATCTCGCCCTCGTTGATGCGATGGATCGGCGCGATGCGGGTAAGCCCCTGCCCAGGGCCCTGCTGCTTCTGTATGGGACCTTTGGACCGGTTCGGCACGATGGATCGTTCGCGCGCTGGGGAGGCGGCGACTTTGGCCTGGGTGTCGCGGCGCTGGAACGCTACGCGCAGGCCTACACCCCGGATGAGCGACTGCGGGTACATCCCCGCGTCGCACCGCTTCTGCGGGATCCGAGCGGTTTACCGCCGTCGCTTGTGGTCGCAGCCGGATGTGATCCGCTGTTGGACGACTCTGTGCAGATGCATGCGCGCTTGCAGGCGGCCGGATCGCCGACATCGCTGCTTGTCTACGACGGTATCGCGCATGGTTATATCGCCTATTGGCGCATGCTGCACGAGGCCCGCGAGACGCTAGCGGAATCCGCGCGATTTATCGATCGCCTTGGCGATCTCAGTTGATGCGGAAGCGGTCAAGCGTATCGCGGCGCACGGTGATGCCGAGGCCCGGGCGGTTGGTGATCGTCACCCTGCCGTCTTTCCCGATCTCGATCGGCTCGGCGACCAGATCGCGGCGAAACGGATGCAGAGAACGGTCATACTCGAGCACAGGATCGCGCGCAAATACCGCGTGATGGGCAACGGGCAACGCTGCAATCAGCTGTAACGAAGCGGCCTGGGCAACCGCAGATCCCCAAACATGAGGATTGAGCTCGATGCCATGCGCTTGTGCCAACGCCGCGATATGGCGGGCAGCGGTGAGGCCGCCGCAGGAACCCAGATCGGGTTGGGCAATATCCACGGCGTGACGACCGAGCAGTTCTCGGAAACCGAACAGGGTGTGCTCGTTTTCTCCGCCCGCGATGGGGATAGACAGTTTTGCTCGCAGTTCGCAGTAGCCGTCGATATCCTCCGGTACAACGGGCTCCTCGTACCAACGCAGGTCGAAGGACTCCAGCGCGCGCCCCAGCTGCAGGGCCTCGGCGCGGCCATAAGCGTGGTTGGTATCCACCATCAGCGTGACGCCAAGCCCTTCGATGGCCCGTCCGATCGCCTGCATGACGGCAATATCATCGTCGACGCCGTAGCCAAGCTTGACCTTCATCAGGCGGAAGCCGGCAGCATGGTGTGCGCGTGCCTCGTCGGCAAGGCGCGCGGCTTCGCCCTGGCCGGTGACCCGATAAAAGCCTGTCGCGTAGGGTTGAACGCTGGTTCGAAATCCACCGCCTAGCAGCTGGTGGACCGGGACACCATAGGACTGACCAGCGATGTCCCACAGTGCCATATCGATCGCGCTGATCGCCGAGATCACCGACCCCTTGCGTCCGTAATCGCGCGTCTGGTGATACATCCTGTGCCACAGTACCTCGGTATCGCGCGGGTCAGCGCCGAGGATGAGTGGCGCCAGAGCGTACTCGATCGCTGCGGCCGCAATCTGGGGCGGCTCGAGACCCTGCGCAAACGCCTCGCCCCAGCCGGTAATGCCGGCATCGGTACTGATTTCGACAAGCGTTGCCGAACGGCGCCGGACCCAGCCTTGTGAGAAGGCAAATGGCGGATCGATGGGGCTCTGCAGGATATGGACCCTCACAGCGGAGACTTTCATCGCTGATTTCCTAAAGTTTTGTATCTCCGGCCGGTCCGACCGGTTTGAGTTGCGGATAAGCGCCGTCTGTCAACGAAAATCTCGAAAGGATGTCGTCTCTGAGCCTGCGCCGACTGATCTTGCCCTGCGGATTTCGCGGCAGCGCTGCAAACTCAACGAACAGCCTGGGCTGCTTGTGCCGCGACAGGCTTTTCAGGCGTTCATCCATTTCCTCGCGCCAATCTGCTTCGGGCGCCTCAACAGCTGCCGTGATGACTTCTCCCCAGTATTCGGAAGGCAGCGAAACGATACTGATCTGCGCGCATCGGCGCATCCCGGCGAGGTGAGCCTCAATTTCGTCCGGGTTGACTCGATAGCCGCCGGTCTTGATTACATCAGCCACTCTGCCCGTCAGCCAAAGGCGACCGCGCGCGTCGATCATGCCGAGATCCCCAGTGGCGTGCCAGCCTGCAGGCTCGTGGGGTGTAAATCCGTTCGCGGCGATCATTCCGTCGGACAGTTGCGGCGCGCGCAGCCAGATCTCGCCTTCGGCTGTCTGCTCGGGCGATGCAGCGAGCGGGTGGCCAACCCGTAACTCCACGCCGGGAGCTGGCCAGCCGGCGCAGCTCGCGCCGACGACCGGGGTTTCCGCGAACGCCTCATCGATCTCTTCGAAGGCGAGGGTGGTGATCGGATTGATGCACTCGGTCTTGCCGTAGGTGATGCGGATAACCGGACCGAACATGTCCCGGGCCCTCTGGTAGAGGCCCTTGGCGAGGGGTTGGGTGCCGGTAAAGATGCAGCGAAGGCCGGATAGCCGGCGTTCGCCAAAGCTGGCGATCAGTTTCGCGAGGACCGTCGGTGGAGCGAACATCGCATCGAGTTCGCAGCGCTCGAGCAGGGGTAGTACCTCGTCCGGCGCAACGCCGTCGTGAAGCACGATTTCTCCGCCGCAATCGAACCAGGCAGTGCTCAGCAGACCCGCTCCATGAACGTAGGGCGTCATCAAAAGGATGCGTGAGCCCGGTCGTGGCATGTACGGCAGACAGGCCTTTTGCATCTGTTCGCCGACCCAACGACGCGCATGCGAGGTCATGACGCCCTTGGGGCGGCCAGTTGTACCGGAGGTGAACTGAATGCGTCCCGGCGCGCTACCCGGTATGGGCGCCATCGCATCAATGCCTGCCTGCGCCATCGGGTCGCCGGTCTTCCCCCTCGTCGGGACAATCTGCGCCGGAGCCATGGCGCGCAGACCCGCCGTTTCGGCAAGCGCAAAGCGTTCCTCCGGTGTGATCAGTAGCCTGGCGCCCGAAAGCTCGGAGCACCAGGCGATTTCGTCTGCGGTGTAACCCCAGCCCAGGGCGACCTCCGCGCAGCCCGCGATCTTGATACCGAGGCTTACCCACACCGCTTCGAGACTGTTGGGAAGCAGGCTCGCGACAGGATCGCCAGCGTCAAAGCCCGCGTCTCGTAAAGCGAACGCAAGCGCGTGGGCACGTGCCGACAACTCGGCGTAGTTTAGGACCATCCCGCCTGGGGTTCGAACCGCCGGATAGGCGCCATATCTGGCTGCAAGCCGGCGAATATGCCCCGACCAGTCGAGCGACTGCGGCAGGCGACCCTCGATAGGGTTCATTGGCGGGTGTCGTTCAGCCCGCCGGCACGAGCGCGGGGTAGCGGGGCTGCGGAGCGCGCAGCATCATGAGAACAGCCGGCCCATATGCGTTACCGCAGCGAGATCGGTCAGCCGTGCGAAGAGCCCGGCGGCGTCGATATCGTCCGCTGATGCCGCGCAATCAACAAATTTGGCCCGCAGCGCCTCCGGGGAAAGTGGCAGGAGCGCATTGCCCCGGGCAAAGCGGACCGGTCCGGAGTCAAGCGTTTTCCCGTTGCGAAGCCTAAGCTGCACACGGTCGTGGAGCGAAAAAACCGGTTCGTAGGGGCAGGCTGCGCCGTCGGCGACTTCGATCCTCACTCGCGACATGAGCGAACGTACCGCCGGTCGGTTGACGAATTCATCGGTGAGCTCGCGCAGCCCGACCCTGCGCTCTACGACGGACGAAGCGATCGCAAATTCCATGCTGAATTTGGCTTCAAGCCCAGTCACTGGCGCGTGGTTACGCAGCATGGAGACCTGAGCAGGGCCGATCCAGACGCGCGCTTCTTCGACCTGATCGGCTTGCAGCGCATGTGTTTCGGTCAGGTCGATGACCGCATCGATCACGCGGTGCGTGGCGTAGCAGATGGGATATTTCTTGATCGACAGACCTGTCTCAAGAATGGCCAGCGATTGACCGAGAGCCGGCGACGGCGATGTCCGGTCAGCCTTGCCGTTCGGCGAGAGCGCTGCGAGAAAACCCGCCGGATGCTCCAGCGCGTCGTCGGATGCGCTCAGCCCGGCCTCGGCGAGGTCAACCGCTTCGATGCCGGCGCGGGCCGCCCGGCCGGCATGAAGCGGTTTGGTCATCGTACCGAAGTTGGCCACCATGCCGCCAGCAAAGCTGGCGGCAAGTGCGAGCGCCCGGCGTGTCGTCGCGGCCGGGCAGCCCCTCAATGCCGCGACCGCAGCAGTCGCTCCCAGGGTTCCCAGTACAGCGGTCGGATGCCAGCCCTTCAGGTGATAGGCGTCAGGTTCGCGGCGATTGAGTTCGGCCCAGACCTCGTAGCCGGCGAGATAGGCCCGGATCGCCTGCGCGCCAGACTGCCCGTTGGCCTCTGCCTCGGCGAGGATAGCTGGCACGAGTACCGTGCTCGGATGGCCGCCAAGCGCAACATCGTCAAAGTCAAGGGCGTGTCCGGCCGTGCCGTTGATAAGCGCTGCATCGGATCGGCTGGCACGCGCGAGGCCGCCGAGTAACGAGGCTTCTCCTGAAGCGGCGCTGCGCGACATCGCATATCGCTTGACTATCTCGACCACCGGTTCGTTACGGCCAGCGATCATGGTGGCGATGGTGTCAATGAAGCCTGTGCGGATGATTTCAGCCGCCCGTTCGGGTACCGCAAGGGTTCGGGAATTGCTAATGAATTCTGCAAGTGCCGAAGTCAGACCTGGCATGACTTGAACGCCTCCATGGGTTGATGCACGGGCAAAACCTCAACGACCCTTGAACTGAGGTTTACGTTTTTCATTGAAGGCGCGTACGCCCTCATAGCGGTCCTCGGTCTCGATGAGATGGTTGTAGGCCTCGACCTCGAATCGAAAGGCAGTGCGCAGCTCCATCTGTGATCCATAGCGCACTGATTTCTTGATCTGTCTGACCGACAGGGGCGCATTGCCTGCGATGGTATCGGCGACCTCGAGCGCCCGCGCTACAACTTTGCCTGGCTCAAGGACCTCATTGACGATGCCCCACTCGAGCGCGGTTACCGCATCAATCGGCCGCCCGGTAAACAGCATCTGTTTGGCCCGCCGCTGACCGGCTGCTCGGGGCAGATTCTGAGTACCGCCGGCACCCGGCATGATGCCGAGCGTCACTTCGGTGAGGGCGAAGCGCGCTGCGCTCGATGCGAATGCGAAGTCGCACGAAAGCATGGTCTCGAAGCCGCCGGCATAGGCATGACCGTTTACTGCTGCGATCACCGGGATTGGCATATCGGTGAGCGCCCAGTAGCCTCTCTCAAACAACTCGTGCTGGCGCAGCCACTGCTCTCGCGTCATTCCGTTACGCTCCTTGAGATCTCCCCCTGCGCAAAAAATCTTGTCTCCCGCACCGGTCAACACCACGCAGCGGATCTGCTCGCCGTCTTCGGTAAGCCTCGTCCACAGATCGAGCTGATCCCGTCCCATCTGGGTGTTGATTGCGTTGCCCACATCGGGGCGGTTGAGCGTTACCAGCAGCGTGTGCTGACCAGCCATCTCCAGCTTGAGCGTCTCGTAGGCAGGTAGATTCATCTCAGTCGACCTTAATTCCGGCAGCCCGGATGATTTGGGCGTTGGTTGCGAGCTCCTCGCGGATCAGCGAATCGAACTGTTCCGGGCTCATGGGCAGAGGGTCCGCGCCGAGAGATGAGAGTTTTTCTTTGACCTCCGCAGAATCGAGTGCCTTGAGAGTGGACTGATTGAGCTGAGCGATGATTTCTTTCGGAGTTTTGGAGGAAACGAGCATGCCGATCCAGAACAGGTAGTCGGCGTTACTGATTCCCGATTCGCCCAATGTGGGGACATCAGGCAGTTGCGAGCTGCGCCGGGTCGTGCCGACGGCGAGTGCCTGTAGCTTGCCGCTGCGCAGCTGCGGCAGCGCCGATACCAGAGGCGCGAAGAAATAATCGATTCGCCCCGCGATCGTCTCGGTGATCGCTTCAGGAGAACCCTTGAAGGGCACATGGACGGCATCAATGGCCGTGGCGAGCTTGAATTTCTCTGCGCTCATGTGCGTCGCACTACCTGAGCCGGCCGAAGCGTAATTGAGCGCGCCGGGTTTGGTTTTTGCGGCATCGACCAGATCGCGGACGTTTTTCCAACCTTTGGAGGGGGACACTACGAGTACGTTGGGCACTACACCGAGCGGGACGACGGCGGAGAAATCGCGTAACGGGTCCCAGCTCGTCTTGGTGATCAGCGGCACCACCGTGTGGGCAGCGGTGTAGACAAAGATGGTGTGACCGTCGGGTGGGGCAGACAAGACAGCCTGCACGGCGACCGCACCGGCGGCGCCAACGCGATTTTCGACGATGACTGGGACGCCGAACTCCGCCTGCAGCTTGTCGGCGAGGCTCCTGGCAATGATGTCGGAGGCGCTGCCCGCGGTTGCGCCTGAAATCAGCCGCAACGGACGATTCGAAAAGATCCTGGTCGACTGAGCCATGGCGTCCGTTGCGAGCACAGCCGACAGGCTCGTGGCACTGGCATATGCGAGCAGTTGCCGGCGGCCGGAGGACGCGAGCGCTGTCCCGACAGATCCAACTTTGTATCGATTCATATCTGTCTCCTGATTAACGGTATTTTTTTCAAGTATGCGGGCAAGGCGATGGTTCACTGATCAGATTTTTGGCAGACCGAGTTGTGCAGCCATCCAATCAGCGGTCTTCAGGCGGTAGCGATACGGGCGGTTGTTAGCGATGTGGTTGCCGTCCTCGACGATCATCAATTCGGCTGGCCCGCGAACTTCCTCGGCGATCCGGGCAGTTTCCTGCCAGGGGACAAGCCGGTCGAGTTTTCCCGTCACAAGAAAAATCGGACATTCGATCTGCGCTGCGACGCCTCGTTTGAGCGAGAGCGTCGCAGCGTGCGCGCGCGCCTGCGCCTCGGTCTGCAGGTGCGCACGAACGCGAAATGCCTCGCGGCTTAGCACCGGCAACTGGTCCCAGTGGTCGGCAAAGTCGTAGGGGCCTGCGAGTGCGACACAGGCCTGGATACGCTTTTCAAAAGCGACCGCGCGGGTGACATAGTACCCGCCCAGGCTCACTCCCCAGAGGCCGATCCGCGTCTGGTCCACCTCGGCGCACTGCATCAGCCAGTCGACCATGGCGCTCACCGCGACCTCGTAGTCACCGCGAATCGGGAATCGGTATTCGGCCTCGCCCTGTCCCGGGCCATCGACCATGAGCGTAGCGATACCTCGGGCGAGAAACGGCAGCTCGTACGCTTCAAGTTCTTCCTTAGCCGAGTCCAGCCCAGGGATCATGATCATGACGGGCGGCCGCGCCGAGCCCGCCGGCAGTCTCAGGAAGCCCGCGAGATGGCCGCCTTCATAGGCGATCTCCACTCTGCGTATCGGTGGCCTCAGGTGAGGCAGTGCGTCGTTTTTACAGGCGACCGCCTTAGCGTGCGCTGCCTTGGCCTCGTCCAGGTCATGAACCGAGAGAAACTTGGCAAAGTGATAGTAGACCGCAGCCCTCGACAGGTGCTCAGCGCCGCTCAGGCGAAACCCTTCAGCCATGGCTTCGCGGCCGAGATTCTCATGGATTGCGGCGCGCTTGCACCAGGCGGCGCACCAGTCCTCCCAGCGGTCGAGGCTGGCGGTGACTTCCTGAAAGTCGGTGAGCATGATGCCATTGGCAACGAACCGCGGGGCCCAGTGAGAGATTGCGGAAGCGACGCGGGGGTCGGTCATGAGGGTCTCCAGAGGAAAAACTTACGGTGCTGTGACGACGGCTCGCTCTAGACACCGAGGTCGGGGAGCATAGATTCCGGATAACGCGATCCTGAGCGCGATTCGGGACCAAATATTTTCTCCAACTCGGCAACCGTCGAGTTCGGCAGCTTGACCGATAGGGCAGCTACGCTTTGCAGCAGCTTATTCTCATGCTGAGTGCCGGTCACCGCGACCACTGAGTCGCCGAGCTGAAGTACCCATGCAAGAGCGAGTTGTGCGGTGCTGAGTCCGAGCGCCGATGCCAGCGGTTTCATGCGCTCGACGAGGGCGAGGTTGTGAGCGATATGTTGATCATGAAATCGGGGATGGATGCGTCGCCTGTCCTTGGGCGCAAGATCTGTCAGTCCGGTTATCTGGCCGCTCAAGAGACCCCGTCCGAGCGGTGAGTAGCCGACGAAGCTGATATCGAGCGTCTTCAGCAGGTCGTGTAACTGCAGCCACTCGTCGGGATACCAGAGCGACAGTTCCGACTGCAGGGCCGTTATCGGATGAACAGCGTGGGCTCGGCGTATCGTCGCCGCCGACGCTTCGCAAAGCCCGAGCCAGCGGACCTTGCCCTCCTCAACGAGCCGACCCATTTCGCCGACGGTTTCCTCGATCGGAACTTTGGGATCGATGCGGTGCGCGTAATAGAGGTCGATACAGTCGGTCTTGAGACGTCTGAGGCTCGCCTCGCAGCAGGCGCGCAGGTAGTCGGGTCGCCCGTTGGTTGCCTTGCTCCCGTCGGGCAGGGTGATGTTGCCGAATTTGCTTGCGACGATTACGTTCCGACGCCCCGTGCCCAGGGCCCGGGCAAGCCACTGCTCATGCAGCCCCTCCCAGTAGGCGTCAGAGGAATCGAAAAAATTGATCCCGTTCGCCACGGCGGCGGCGATCAGTCGGTCGAACCTGCTGGCCGCCAAGGCGTCGAAGGTTTGCTGGCCCATGCTGTGTCCCAGGGCTACCGGCGAGGCCTCGAGGGATGAGGCGCCTAGCCGACGACGGACGGGGGGTGATGCGGCTGGCATACAGAGTCTCTTCTGAGCGGCGCCACGCTTGGCCCGGTGCGACGACACCGGCTCTGCGGGCTCAAGGCTTTCGACTGTAGCGTGCCTTGCGCTGTCTCGCCACCCGCATAGCTGGCAATTGAACTCCCACAGCAGATCGGTTTACGGTAGTGTTGAACTTGAGATCAACTGTTCCGACGGCTGCAGGCGATCACTGCCGCTGTCTGGTCCGATATCCGGGGCTAGGCGGCCTCACCGCTCTTTCCGGAGAGACGGGAAGCGGCGCGGGACTGGGCGCCTGGCCTGGCGCGCGACAAAAGTCAGGATAGTCCGACCACCTTGCCCTGAATCAGATCGATTCGTTCGGCCGCTGGTTCGCGCGGCAGCCCGGGCATGGTCATGATGTCGCCGCAGATCGCGACAACGAAACCTGCGCCAGCCGCCAGCCGCACCTCGCGGACGTCGACGATATGACCTTCCGGCGCGCCGCGACGGGAAGCATCGGTGGAAAAGGACATTTGAGTCTTGGCGATGCAGACCGGCAGATGTCCCCATCCCTCGCGCTGCAGCTTGTCGAGACTCGCGCGGACCTTGGCATCGGCCCGGATGTCGGACGCACGATAGACTCGGGTCGCCACCGCGCGAACCTTGTCCCAAAGCGGCGTCGAATCCTCGTAAACGAAGGTCGGTTGTGCAGCCTGTCCGCACAGGCGGACGACTGTTTTTGCGAGATCGGCTGCGCCGGCCCCGCCATCGGCCCAATGGGTCGCCAACACGACATCGACCCCCAGTTTGCCTATGTGTTCGCGAATGAGGGCGATCTCCGCCGGAGTGTCGGCATCGAACCGGTTGATCGAAACAACGCAGGGAATACGGTAGACATTGCGCACATTGTCGACATGCCGCTCCAGATTGACCAGCCCTCTACCGAGTGCATCAAGGTCTTCTTTGCCGAGCGACTTCAGATCGGCGCCGCCGTGATACTTGAGCGCCCGGACGGTTGCGACGATCACTGCAGCCGACGGCCGCAACCCGCTCTTGCGACACTTGATATCCAGAAACTTTTCTGCGCCGAGATCAGCGCCAAAGCCGGCTTCGGTCACGACGTAATCGGCGAGCTTGAGCGCGGCTCGCGTTGCGATGACCGAGTTGCAACCGTGTGCGATGTTGGCGAACGGTCCACCGTGCACGAACGCGGGGGTATGCTCGAGCGTTTGAACCAGATTGGGTGCCAGCGCGTCGCGTAGCAGCACTGTCATCGAGCCGTGGGCGAGCAACTCGCTTGCTTTGATCGGTCGGTCGTCATAGGTGCGACCGATCACGATATTGGACAGCCGGGTACGCAGATCCTCGAGGGAGTCGGCAAGACAGAGGATCGCCATGACCTCGGAAGCCACGACGATATCGAAGCCGTCCTCGCGGGGAAAGCCGTTTGCCGGACCGCCCAGTGAATTGACGATCTGACGCAGCGCCCGGTCGTTCATGTCGACCACCCTGCGCCACTGGATGCGCCGAGGATCGATGCCCAGACGGTTGCCGTGGTGAATGTGATTGTCGATCAGCGCAGCCAGCAGGTTGTTGGCCAGAGCAATCGCTGAAAAATCCCCGGTGAAGTGGAGATTGATGTCTTCCATTGGCACGATCTGCGCATAGCCTCCGCCCGCCGCACCGCCCTTGAGTCCGAAGACGGGTCCCAGAGAAGGCTCGCGCAGACAGATCATCGCGCGCTCGCCGATGTGGTTGAGGGCATCGCCCAAACCGACCGTCGTGGTGGTCTTGCCCTCGCCTGCGGGGGTAGGGCTGATCGCCGTCACCAGCACCAGTCGGCCATCGGGCCGGTCCTTGAGTGAAGCGATGTAATCGAGCGATAGCTTAGCCTTGTAGCGGCCGTAGGGAGCGAGGTGCTCGCTGGCGATACCGAGCTTTTCCTGGGCGAGCGGCTCGATCGGTTGCAGCGTGGCGGCCTGGGCGATATCAATGTCGGTGGGCACGTTGGGCTTCCTTTGTCTCGCAGCGTTGGCGGAAAAGTTGGAGTGTAGCGGTCCTTATTGCCGCTCAGGCGCTGAGGTATGCCTGCTGGGCTTGCTGGTCCGCCCGCAGCGCGGCCGAACTTCCCGACCAGACCACCCGCCCTTTTTCGAGGATGATGTGGCGATCGCAAAGCTCCAGCAGCGGCCGGAGATTTTTATCGATGACGAGGATCGACATGCCTTCCCCGCGTACGGTGGCGAGCGCATGCCAGATCTCCTGTCGGATGAGTGGCGATAGCCCCTCGGTCGCTTCGTCAAGTATCAGGAGTTCGGGGTTAGTCATGAGCGCGCGGCCGATGGCTAGCATCTGTTGCTCGCCCCCGGACAATTGGTTGCCGAAGTTATTTGCCCGCTCACCGAGTCTTGGGAAAAGCGCCAGCACACGGGCATAGTCCCAGGGTGCCCGCGCTTCAAGTCGGTTAATCGCGGTCGCGATCAGGTTTTCGCGGACCGTAAGGTTAGGAAAGACCTGCCGCCCCTCCGGCACCAGCCCTATCCCCTGCCGTGCAATTCGGTGTGGCGGCCAGGCATCAACGGCCACACCCTTCCAGCGGATATTTCCTCGCCAGACCGGCTGGATGCCGAGGATGCTCTTGACGGTGGTGCTTTTGCCCATCCCGTTCCTGCCCTGGATGCTTAAGCACTCGCCCGCGTTGACGGTAAAACCGACGTCAAAGAGCACCTGGCTGATGCCGTAGCCGTTCTGCACGGCATCGAGTTCGAGAAGAGGAGAGCGGGTGTTCAAGCGATTTCCTCGTCGCCCAGATAGGCCTCGCGAACACTTTCGCTGCTACGAACCGCTTCTGGCGAATCGCTGATCAGCACTCGTCCGTAAACGAGTACGCTCACCCTGGAGGCAAGCGAGAACACCGCGTGCATGTCGTGCTCGACAAGCAGAATGGCAAAGCGTGACTGCAAAGTCTTGAGCAGAGCAATCATCCGGTCGGTTTCTGCGGCGCCAAGACCCGCCATCGGCTCGTCGAGGAGCAGTACCTTGGGTTCGTTGGCAAGCGCCATGGCGAGTTCGATGAGGCGTTGCTGACCGTAGGCGAGTACTGCCGCCGGGCGATCACGTTCTTCCTGAAGACCGACCAGATCGAGCAGTTCGTCGACTCGGTCGATCAGGGCGCCTGCGGCAGTGGCGGGGCGCAGGAAGCGAAAATTGTGCCCTCCTCCGAGCGGCCCCGACTGAACGGCAAGCAGTACATTCTCGACCGTAGTGAAAGTTCCAATCACAGAATTGATCTGGTAGGAGCGTCCCAGACCCGCCCGAGCGCGACGGGAAACCGGCCACCGGGTCACATCGCTACCCAGCAGTTCAATGTGCCCCTCATCGCTTGGCAGTTCACCGGCGATCTGGTTGATGAGCGTGGTCTTTCCCGCGCCATTGGGTCCGATGACCGCATGGATCTCGCCGGGCGAGATCTCGAGATCGACATGATCGGTGACGAGGAGGCCGCCGAAGCGCTTGACCAGGCCTTTGAGCCGCAGGGACGGTGGAGCGGATGCCATCAGTGGCCGCCTCCCCCATGTCCGGGCGGGCGTTCAGCAGGGTCTGAGAGGAGCCCCCACAAGCCTTGCCTCAGGAACACCACGATCAGCACGATCACCGGGCCCAGTACAAGCGCCCAGCGATCGGTAAAGATCTTTAGACCCTCCTCGAGCAGAATCAGCGCTGTGGCCCCAACCACTGGCCCGAATACGGTCGCGGAGCCGCCCAGCAGGGCCATCACGATCAGTTCACCTGAAATCGTCCAGGCCATGTAGGCAGGCGATACGAAGCTCGTCAGGTTGGCGAGGAAATAGCCGGCGAGCGCGCAGAGTTCGGCGGAAATGACATAGGCCACCAGGCGATACGGCAGGCTTGGCGTACCGACGGCATTGACCCGTCGGTCCGAGACCATCGTCGCGCGTAGCACCAGACCAAAGCGCGAGGCGACGATACGGCTCAACAGCCACAGCGCCGCCACGAGGGCGATGACGAGCGAAAGATAGATGGCGACCTTGTTCGCGGTCAGGGGGCCAAAGGCGCTCAGCTTCTGGATCGTCATGCCATCGTCGCCACCAAACATACGCAGGCTCACAAATACGTAGTAGAAAAGTTGGGCAAAGGCGAGCGTGATCATGATGAATGCAATACCTTGCGTGCGAAGCGCGATCCAGCCGAGTGGTGTGGCGACAATGGCTGTCACCAGGACTGCGATGGCCAGGTGGGCCACGCCAGACTCGATGCCCAGGGCTGAAGCAATACCGACCGCGTAGGCGCCAAACCCCACATACATGGCGTGACCCAGGCTCACCATGCCGCCAAAGCCCATGGCGAGGTTGAGACCCATCGCGGCCAGCGCGAAGACGAGAATTCTGCCGAAAAGGGTGAGGGGGTATACGCTGTCGACCATCCAGCAGTAGACCGGAACGAGTGCAAATGCCGAGAGAACGATCACCATCAGCGGTGTTCGGAATCTATGCATCGCGCGGGTGTCCGTCTAGCGCCTGCGGACGGGGAAAAGGCCGTCGGGCTTGAAGGCAAGCACCACCGCCATCAGCAGATAGACGCCGATGGAAGCGAGCGCGGGACCGACGGCATTGGCCACCGACGGATCAGCGATGCTACGCAGCAGGGTCGGCAGGTAAATACGCCCCAACGTATCAACCAGCCCCACGATCAGCGCACCGAGGAACGCGCCGCGTATCGATCCGATGCCGCCGATGACGATGACAACCAGCGTGAGGATAAGGATACCGTCGCCCATGCCGGGCTGAACCGAGGTGATGGGACCGACCAGAGCGCCAGCCAGACC
Organism: uncultured Bordetella sp.; assembly: GCA_964654745.1. Lineage (GTDB taxonomy): Bacteria > Pseudomonadota > Gammaproteobacteria > Burkholderiales > Burkholderiaceae_E > SYIM01. Next base: position 16,328 of record CAZZKA010000041.1, read on the forward strand.
TGCGAGGCCCCCGCCCAAGGCAAAAATGAAGACATTAAGCCAACCAATGTTGACGCCAAGTGCCGAGACCATCACGCGATTGCTCGCGCCAGCGCGGATCAGCATGCCGATACGGGTCCGTTCGATGAGCCAGTAGAGGCCCACCGCAATCAACAGACCGGCAGCGAGAATGACCAGTCGATACGCAGGATAGACAAAGCCGAAGATATCGAGCGAGTCTGAGAGTGCGGCCGGCGTATCCATGAAAACCGGCGCGTTACCCCAGATCCAGCGCACCAGTTCGTTGCAGAAAATCACGATGCCGAAGGTTGCGAGCACCTGATCGAGATGGTCCCTCCGGTGCAGGACCGACACCCCGAGCCGGTCGGCGGCGGCTGCGATTACAAAGACGCCCACGGTGGCGACGACAACGCCCAGCAGAAACGATTTGGTCGCAGCGAAGGTGGCGGCCGCCAGGTAGGCGCCCAGCATGTACAGGACCCCATGGGCGAGATTGATGAAGCTCATGATCCCAAAAACGAGCGTAAGGCCTGCCGCGAGCAGAAACAGCAGGATGCCGAACTGAACGCCGTTGAGAAGTTGGGAGATGAACAGGCTCATGGCGGGGCCTGGTCAGGCGCCACCCGGGATCGGCCGGCCAATCCCGGGCGCAGGTGCGGCGCGTTTACTTCAGCGGGCATTGGGCCACATAGGCATCTGCGTGCGCCTTGAGCGGCGTCGCGATGGTTTTGAGCGAGACTTCGCCGGTGCTGTCCTTTGCGACCTCGAAGACGTGCATGTCCTGAAGCGGGAAGCCGTTGGCGCTGAATTTGAAATCACCGCGCAGCGACTTGAAGTCGGCTTGCCGGAGCGCGGCGCGCAGCGCTGCCTTGTCAGCCACCTTGCCGCCGGTTTTTTTCAGGGCGCTGTCAAGTAACAGGGCTGCGTCATAGGCCTGAGCCGCGTACTGCGAGGGGATACGTTTGTATTTGGCGCGGAAGTCGGCGACGAATTTCTCGCTGACGGGGTTGGCGAAGTCCGGGCCCCAGAACGTTCCCGACAGGACGCCGAGCGCAGTTTCCTTGAGCGCGGGCAGTGTCGAGCCGTCAGTCGTGCTGGTGGAGAGCAGGGGAATCTTGCCCAAGGCACCAGCCTGCCGCATCTGGCGAACGAAAGCGACGCCCATGCCGCCAGGGTAGAAGACATAGAGAGCGTCGGGCTTTGCCGCCATCATTTGAGCTATTTCAGCTGAGTAGTCAGGCTGGTTGAGCTGCGTGTAGACCTCGCCCACCAGCGGTGTCGGATAGAAGCGCTTGAAGCCCGCGACGAAATCCTTGCCCGCCTGATAGTTGGGTGCCATCACATAAACGCGCTTGTACCCTCTGTCGGCCGCGTATTTGCCCATCACCTCCGACTGCATGTCGTTCTGCCAGGAGGTGAAGAAAAAGTTGGCGTTGCACTGCGAGCCGGCAAGCGGGCCCGGGCCTGCGTTGGACCCGATGAAGATCATGTTGGCATCAGCCAGAGGCTTGGCCACTGCCATCATGACGTTGGAGAAGGTCACACCCGTGATCAGGTCGACCCGGTCTTTTTCGATAAGCTTTTGGATGGCCTGCACGCCCACGTCGACCTTCAGCTGGTCGTCCTCTCGGATCACGACGACCTGCTGGCCTCCGAGTCGGCCGCCCGCATGCTCGATACCGAGCATGAAACCATCGTACTGATCCTGCCCCAGCGTGGCTGCCGGTCCCGACATCGTCGCCATGAAACCGATTTTGATCTGGGCCTGGGCCGGGGTGCACAGAGCGGCAGCGGCGATCGCTGCGACGGCGCCGGCCAGGCGAAGTTTGGCTTTGGTCATTGTGATTTTCCTCCCGGGATGTCCTCCCGCGAAACGCCGCGGGCTGATCGCCTCGATCATATCCCATCGGTCCCGCAACGGGCGGCCTTGCTCCCCCGGGCTTGCCCTCAGAGCGACCCCGCCAGGGCGACGGCCACCGGGCCCGGTGCCCTCAGCCGGCCGGGTCGATCTCGGGAACGGCGAACCCGTGGCCACCGCGCTCATGGCCGCGTT
>CAZZKA010000042.1:0-17916 GCA_964654745.1 uncultured Bordetella sp.
GTGCATGGGCGCGAGCGACCCGTTGGGTTGCCGGTCGTTCGACCCTGTTCATGTCCCTGAGCGTGGTGGTGGGGCTTCTCGCCCAGGATTTGGCTCGGGCGCTATCGCCGCTCGTTTTGTTTGCCTCGATGAGCGCTATGTTTTTGACCGCGCTCAGGATCGACCGCTTGGCGCTGACAGCCTGGCTCAGAAGGCCGTTTCTGCCGGTTGCAATCATCGTCTTTACGACGCTCCTGCTACCCGGGCTGACAGTCATCTCGCTAAGCGCCGCTTCGATTGACCCGACTACGGCACTCGCGATCGGTCTCATCATTGCGACTCCGCCCATCATTTCGGTTGGCGCGTACTGCGTTTTTCTCGGAACTGACAACGAGTTGCTCACGCTCTCGGTCCTCCCGGCGACGGCGCTTGGTATCGTCACGCTGCCAGTTTTTGCCGAATGGTTCGGTCTGCCAGGGCTCACGCCGACGCGGCTGGCGATCGACCTGCTGCTTGTGGTCGGAACGGCGATGGGCGGTGCCGCGTTGATTCGCATGTTCGTGCCGCTCGCGCGCGTCGAGCAGCATGCCGCCTCGCTCGATTTCGGTGCGGTGGTGACGATGGTGGTGGTGGCGATCGGCGTCACCGATGGCCTGTCCGCCCTGATTGCTGCTCAGCCGGGCAAGGTCGTCGAGGCATTTGCGGTGACTGCGCTACTCAGCGTCGTGCTTCAGGCGTTGGCCTGGCTGGTATTCGCACGCTTCGGGGCGAGGGCGGCGGCAAGCGTCGCGTTGGTCAACGGCTTCAGGAATATGGCCCTGCTGCTGGGGCTGCTGATAGGACGCGTCGAGGCACCGCTGCAACTCCTGCTGGTTGCCGGGCAGCTGCAGCTGTTTCTGTTACCCGTGCTCATGCGGCCACTGTATCGTCGGCTCGGCGTGCATCCGGCCGGCGAACGTCTGAACAACCCCAAACCACCCGAGGGCGAAGCGCCGCCCGGTGGCACACTTTCGACATCGTCTCGCAAGGACACCTTCAAATGAGCGATCGTTTTTCAGCGCCCGACTTCAACCCGACCCGTGATCTCGCAGAACTCGTTGCCAACGCGCGTTTTGAAGATCTTTCCCCGCGTGCGATCGAGTGCGCGAAGATCTTTCTGCTGGATACCCTCGGTTGCGGGATCGCCGGGGGTTCGGGGCCCAAGGTCGATGCACTCATCGAGGCTGCCGGGCATTGGGGCGCGGCGCCCCAGGCGACCGTCTGGGGGGATGGCCGGCGTGTTCCTGCGCCTCAGGCGGCGCTGCTGAACGGCTATCAGATCCACGCCCTTGAGTGGGACTGCGTGCATGAGCCCGCGGTAGTTCATCCCATGGCGACGCTGATCCCCTCTCTCATCGCACATGCTGAGCGGCGTTCGGCCTCGGGCCGTCCAGTCGACGGGCGCGCGCTGCTTCTCGGTTTGGTGCTCGGTGTTGAAATTGCGGCGATGATTGGCGCCGCCTCCAAATCGGTAATGAAATTTTTTCGCCCCGCCACCTGCGGCGGCTTTGGCGTCGTTGCGGGTCTGGGCTCGCTCGAACGCCTCGATGCCTCGACCATGATGCACGCGTTCGGTATCCAGTACGGTCAGACCTCAGGCACCATGCAGGCGCATGTCGAGGGGTCGATGCTGTTGGGTCTGCAGGTTGGCTTCAACGGTCGTGCCGGCATGACCTCGATCGACCTGGCGATGGCGGGCGCGACCGGTCCGCAGCAGATTCTCACCGGGATGTACGGCTACTACAAGCTGATCGAGACCGAGCACGACATACCGGCGTGGTGGGCGAAGCTCGGCAAAGCCTGGCAGATCACCCGCGTTTCTCACAAACCCTTTCCGAGCGGGCGCCTTACGCATGCTGCGGTCGATGCGATTCAGCAGGCTCAGGCCGAACTTGGTTTTGATGCCGGTCAGGTCGAGTCGATTTCGGCGAGCGTGCCGCCGCTCACGCATCGCCTGGTGGGCCGGCCCGACATCCCGGACCCGGGGCCCAACTACGCCCGCCTTTGCATCCCCTATGTCTGCGCGATCACCCTGCTGGACGGGACCTGCGAGCCCGAGGCCTTCTCCGCGCCCAGGCTACGCGACCCTGAAGTGCACCGGCTGGCGGCCCGGGTTCAGGTGAGCCTGGACGATAATCCGGATGTCAACGCCCTCTGGCCTCAGCATCTTGTGATCCGCCTGCGAGACGGGCGTACCTGGGAGCGTCGGCTCGCGACCCCCATCGGCCATCCGGAAAATCCCCTTTCTCGCGAACGGTATCTGGCCAAGTTTCGAAAATGCTGTGCGATCGGAGGCCTGCCGGCGGCCCGAGCAGAGGCGCTTATCGGACTCGTCGAGGCGCTTGAGGGCTGCCCGGACGCTGCGCAAATCGCAGCGCAGCTCGCACGAAACTGAACCGACCAGGCGTCTCGTTGTCGGATTTGAGGGGTATCGCTCTTGAAAAGCCAGGTTTTGCCTCAATATCGCGCCTCGACCGGCAGACAAGGTGCCGGCGCTCAAGACCCGGGGGTTTCATGATCGAGGTTGAAAATCTGTCGCGTCGCTTCGGTGCCAAGCGTGCCGTGGATGACGTATCGTTCCAGGTTGGCAAGGGTGAGGTGCTCGGCTTTCTGGGGCCCAATGGCGCCGGCAAGTCCACCACCATGCGGATGATCACTGGTTACATCGCGCCCACATCGGGTCGGGTACGGGTGTGCGGTTTCAGCATTGCCGAGCAACCCCTTGAGGTCAAAAAGCGGATCGGTTATCTGCCGGAGTCAGCGCCCTCGTGGCCCGATATGACGGTACTTGCCTTTCTACAATTCGCCGCGCGGGTGCGCGGCCTGGAGGGCGAGGCGGAGCGGCAGGCGCTGCGCAGGGTGGTCTCGCAGTGCCATCTCGAAGCGGTGCTGGGGCAGTCTATCGACACGCTGTCCAAGGGCTTTCGCCAGCGCACCTGTCTTGCGCAGGCGCTGATTCATGACCCTGAGGTACTGATCCTCGATGAGCCGACCGACGGCCTGGACCCCAATCAAAAGCATGAGATGCGCGGCCTGATCCGTGCCATGGCCAAGACCCGGGCGGTCTTGTTCTCGACCCACATTCTCGAAGAGGTTGACGAGGTCTGCACGCGCGCCATCGTGATCGACCGCGGGCGCATTGTGGCCGACGGCACTCCCGCAGAATTGCGTGCGCGTGTGCCGAGCGGTCGCCTCGACGATTTTTTCCGCGCAGTAACGCGCTCTGATCTTGAACCCGATGCGGGTTCAAATGCTGTCAGCCAGGACGCAGAGAGGCTTCCATCGTGAGTTCCCCGCTTACCGCCATCGTTCGCCGCGACTTCACCGCCTTCTGGGCGACTCCGGTCGCTTATGTTTTCCTGGTCGTATTTCTGCTCCTGACCAGTTTCTTCACTTTTTCCTTCGGTGGATTCTTTGAGCGCGGCGAGGCTTCGCTCACTGCATTTTTCGCCTGGCTGCCTTGGCTGTTTTTGCTGATCGTTCCCGCGATCGGTATGCGCCTGTGGTCGGACGAACACCGCCTCGGGACGCTCGAACTCCTGATGACTCTGCCGATCTCACCCTGGCAGGCGATTGTTGGGAAGTTCCTCGCCGCCTGGGCCTTTATCGCCATCGCCCTGGCGGGCACTTTTCCGCTGATCATCACGGTCAACTGGCTGGGCGATCCGGACAACGGGGTGATCGCCTCGGGGTATGTGGGAGCGCTTCTGGTCGCGGGCCTTTACCTCGCCATCGCTTCGTTTTGTTCGGCGCTGACGCGCAACCAGGCGGTGGCCTTCGTGCTGTCCCTGATCTCGTGCATGCTGCTCGCGCTGGCGGGCTCGCAGCCTGTGATTGACCTGCTCGCTCGCTGGGCAGGCGTCGGGCTGATGGAGGTGGTCGCGGCGATGTCGGTTCTGACCCGGTTCGACGGCTTCCAAAAGGGCCTGATCGATCTGCGCGACATTGTCTACTTCGCGTCGCTTGCGGCGCTGGCGCTGTTCGCTACAGCCGCGGTAATCAGTCGCCGCCGCGCGGCGGTGAGCTCTCCCGCCGCTGTGATCATCGTCGCGATTGTTCTGGTCGGGCTGAATCTTCTCATCGTCCCGCTGAGCGTCCGGATGGACCTCACCGAAGGCCGGATCAACACGCTCTCCGAAGGCAGCAAGGCGGTGCTCGCGCGCATGGAGACCCCTGTCAAGGTCAAGCTTTACGTATCTTCAGACGAAACTGCAGTCCCGATGCCACTTCGTGCCTATGCGCGACGCGTCGAGGATTTGCTGCGTCGCATGCGTAGTGCGGCGGACGGCAAACTCGTGATCGAGCGGCTTGACCCTGCGCCCGACTCGGACGCAGAGGACGCCGCGCAGCTCGATGGGATCGAACCGCAGTCGTTGCCCGGGGGGGAGCGGTTCTACCTCGGGTTGGCCATCGGAGAGGGTGAGAAACGCATTACGCTCGCCGAGCTCAGCCTCGATCGCGAGCGCCTGCTTGAATACGACATCGTCCGTGCGATCGGCCGGGTGAGCGCCAAGTCCAAACCTGTCATCGGTTTCATGTCGCCGCTGCCGGCTTTCGGGTCGCGCGGGATGCCGCAGATGGGCATGCCGCCGTCTGAGAAGTGGGCCTTCATCAGCGAACTCGAAAGGGATTTTGAGATCAAGCAGATTGGTTTCGATGCCAAGGCCATCGATCCTGAGATCAAGACCCTGCTGGTCGTCCATCCTCGAGGCATTCCTGAGAGCGCAGCCTTCGCCCTCGACCAGTTTGTGCTTCGCGGCGGCCGGTTGGTAGCTTTCCTCGATCCCAAGGCCTATTTCGATCCTCTGGGGCCGATGATGGGCTCGCCGGGTGGCACCTCCTCGACGCTTGAGCCCCTGCTTAAGGCCTGGGGTATCGAGTTCAAGGAAGACAAGGTGCTGGCTGACCTTCGCTACCTGTCGGGTGCGGGGCCGCGCGCAATGCCTGCGGTGCTCACGCTTCAGGACGAGGCGATGAACGCCGACGAGGTGGCGACCCAGGGAACCGGTCGCCTGCTTTTTGCGTTCACCGGTGCGTTTGGTGGCAAACCGGCTGCCGGGCTGACTCAGACCGTGTTGCTCAAGTCCTCGCCGGTGTCGATGCTGATCGACTCGGCCGTCGCGGCTGAGCCCGGTGAAAAATCGGTGCGCGGCTTCAAGCCTCTGGGGAGCGAGCAGCCGCTCGCGATCAAGCTGGTCGGCAAATTTCCGACCGCCTTTCCGGACGGTATCAAAGAGGGGCCCGCCGAGCGCCTGAAGGAGGCATCGGCCGAAGGCGCGGTCGTGCTGGTCGGTGACAGCGATTTCGTCCAGGATGGCGCAGCGGTGCAGATTGGGGAAATGTTCGGCCGCCGTATCGTCGTGCCGGCCAACGGCAACCTGGCGTTTGCCCAGGCGGTGCTGGACCAGATGGCCGGAGCGACTGACCTGATCCGCGCTCGCGCCCGAGCGATCGTGACCCGGCCTTTTACCGTGATCAACGAGATGGAGGCACGCGCGGCGCAGGACTATATCGGTCGGATTGCGGAGCTCGAAGAGAATCTTCAAAAGACCCAGCAGCGGCTTCAGGAACTTCAAAAGGCTCGAGGTCCGAACGCGAGCAGCAGTACGCTGTCGCCCGAGCAGCAGGCAGAGCTCGATGAGTTTCGCAAGAAGAGCGCTGAATCCCGGAAAGAGCTTAAAGAGGTGCGCCGTGAACTTCGGGCCGACAGCGAGGCGCTTCAGCGCACCACGCGTCTGGCCAACCTTCTGGTGGTGCCCGTGCTTATCGTGGTCGTCGGTCTGATCTCGTGGTCAATGCGGCGCCGCAGGGTCGTGGCGGTCTGACCTCATTACCGACGTTTTCCCTCGAAGTGCCGTGTGCTCGCGGTCCTCGGGGGCGACGCCTCGGGGAGGTCCGGCACTCGCCTATTTCAGCACTTTAAATAAGGCCGAATAGTCGTCGGTCCACGCTCGCAGCCCGGCGATTCGCTCAAACGGGCTCGTCGCTCCGGTGATGGCCGGATCGCGGAGCAGTTCAATCTGGCGGCTAACCAGCACCCATTCGGTACTGTTAAAGGCACTGTCTTCGGGTTCATCGTTGATGCGAATTGCCACCAGGCCAGCCTCCCGTGCCAGCTCGGCGACCACAGGTGGCAGCTTGAGAAAGCGGTTAGTGACATGGAACGCGACGATGCCGTTTTCCTTGACATGTCTCATGTAGATGGCGAGCGCCTCGCGCGTGATCAGGTGGACAGGAATCGAGTCGCTCGAAAAAGCGTCGACCACCAGCACATCAAATTGTTGCGCGGGCTCCCGTTCGAGTTGCAGTCGCGCGTCGCCGATCACCGCTTCGACTGTCGCCCTGGTGTCTTTCAGAAATGTGAAGTGACGACGTGCTACGTCGAGCACATCTGGGTCAAGTTCGTAGAACCGGAACAAATCCCCTTGCCTTCCCCAGGAAGCGAGCGTTCCAGTCCCCAGGCCGATGACGCCGATCCGTACCGGACCCTCGCGTTGACGTGCCGCGATGGCACGCCCGACCCCTGAGGTTGGGCCGTAGTAGGTCGTGAGCGCATCCCTTCGGTCGGTCGCGAGATATTGCTTGCCGTGCATGATCACGCCGTGCAGCAGATTGCGACTCGCCTCGCGCTCGTTTGCGCTACGCTCGTCCTTGACTCGCAGCGATCCATAGAAATTGCGTGACATCTGCAGCGCACCGGACACCATCGAGTCGACGTAAAGCCAGACGTAGGTGGCGCACACGGCCAGCACCAGCACCGTGGTGGCGCGGATCCAGAGCGCTGATGCGCGGGTGAGCCAGACCAAAGCCAGCGCGGTGGCGATAAGGCCGATGCCGACCTCCCAGTAGCCACTGAAGAATTTCGGTGCGACGATTCCGACCAACAGTCCGCCCGCCGCGCCGCCGAGCGAGAGCATGAGATAGAAGCGCGTGAGGTATCTCGGCGACGGCCGCATCGCAGCCAGTTCGCCGTGCGCAAACATGCAGCAGACGAATAATCCAGCCGAGTAGAGCGGAATTTCAATCAGGATAGGCAGCACGCCGCCCTCGGCGTGCAGGCCCCAGGACATCGCGGCAAGAAGCCCTAGCAGGGGCCACAGAAAAGTCTTGCGGGTATACCACCCGCGGCCCTCAAAGCAGAGGATGAAGGTCACCAGATAGAGCGTAAGCGGCAGTAACCATAGAAACGGAATCGATGCGACGTTGATCGTGATGTGGTTGGAAATGCCCAGCAGCAGATAGGAGCCCAGCGCAGACAGGAGGAGCCAGCCCGCGTGCTCGGAAATCCCGGGTGGGTTGTTGTCAGATCCTGAGGAATCCCGGACTGCCTTACCCGATGCCGGCCCATCGGCAACGGACCCCCTGGTTTCAGGCGTACCGATCAGGCGAAGGGATTTCAGTGATGCGGCAATGACGAGCAGGGCGAAGAGGCAGTAGGCCCCGCTCCAGATCCAGGTTTGCAGCTTCGTCTCGACCCAAGGCTCGAAGATGAAGGGATAGCCGATCAGAGCGAGAAGCGATGCAAGGTTGGACAGTGCGAAGAGCCGGTAGACCGTACCGTCGGGGAAACTACGGGCGAACCAGGCCTGCACCAATGGGCCGGTCGTCGACAACAGCAGGTAGGGCAGACCGATCGTCGCCAGCAGCAGGCCGAGGATACGCCAGGTGGGATCCTCGTCCCCGAGGGGCTTCCATGCGGCGTCCGGCACAATCGGCAACACTGCCAGGCTGATCACGACTAGCGCGATATGCAGAACGACCTGCGCACGCGGCCTGAGCCACCGAATGCTCGCATCGGCATAGGCGTAACCCACCAGCAGCGCCACCTGAAAGAAAACCATACAGGTGGTCCACACTGCCGCAGATCCCCCGAACCACGGCAGGACCTGTTTTGCCATCAGCGGCTGGACCAGGAAAAGAATGAAAGCGCTGACGAAGATCGTCGCAGCGTACACAGCCATAGAGCAATACCGGAAAAGAGAGAGCAGCCCGCCACCGCGCAGGACGGGCCGCTTCGGACATCGACGCTTAGTCGACGGCGATGGTATTGCGCAGGACGCCTACGCGATCGATTTCGATCTCGATCACATCGCCCTCTTTCATCCAAACGGGAGGGGTGCGGCGCGCGCCGACTCCGCCCGGCGTACCGGTGACGATCACATCACCCGCCTCGAGCGGGGCAACGGTGGAGACGTAGGCAATCTGGCGCGCGATATCGTGCAGCATCATGTCGGTAGTCGCCTGCTGCATCACCTGCCCGTTGAGGCGCCCGGTCAGCGTCATGAGGGTACCGAAGGGGATCTCGTCAGAGGTGACCATCCAGGGGCCGAAGCCGCCGGTTCGGTAGAAGTTCTTGCCCGGAGCGAATTGCGTGGTGTGGCGCTGCCAGTCGCGCACGCTTCCGTCGTTGTAGCAGGCGTAGCCAGCGACATGCTGATGGGCGTTATCGCGGCTGATGCGGCGACCCGGCTTGCCGATGATGACTGCAATCTCGGCCTCATAGTCGAGCTGGATCGATTCGTGCGGGCGCAACAGCGGTTGGTCATGGCCCACCTGCGAATCTGCAAAACGCTGAAAGAAGGTCGGTTGTTCGGTGAAGTCACGCTGGGTTTCGCGCACATGGTCGGCGTAGTTGAGGCCGCAGCACCAGATCTTGCCGGGATTAGGAATCACCGGAAGCATTTGCACATCAGTCACCTTGCAGTCGGGCTGACGACCCGCGATAGCCGCAGCGGCTTCCTTGACCGCGTCGGCGGCAAGTAAGGCCTTGAGGTCGGCATAGCGCTTGCCGATCAGCGCGCCTAAGTCGATGATCCCGGCGCCGACGACTGCGCCGAAGGTAGGCTGTCCGTTGCGGACGAAGCTTGCGAGTTTCAATTCTTTCTCCTAAGGTTCAAGTCCCGGCATTGAGGCGTCGGGCACGCGTGGTCGGGCGGCTGAAATGCCGCCGGCCGGTTCTGTCGCGCCGGGGAGTAGAGTGCATCCTGGATCGGCTGTCAAACCGGGAGGCGACGCAGTGCATCGCAGTCGTGATCCTGGCCCGGGCGGTCCAGGGTACCTGGTCGACGCACCCGCCCCAACTTTCTCTCGGAGGGATTCACATGACTGGCCGATCCGGACTGACGTTCGCCCACTTCGGGATGTTTGTTACCGACCTGCCGCTCATGGAGCGCTTCTATACGGAGGTGCTCGGATTCACCGTCACAGATCGTGGCCAGCTCACCGGCGCGAACGGCCCTTTCGATCTGGTGTTCCTCAGCCGCGACCCTGATGAGCACCATCAATTGGTATTTGCCACGGGTAGGCCCGATGCGCCTGCCTTCAATCCGATCAATCAGATTTCATTTCGCGCTGATAGCCTCGCGACTCTGAGGACGAGTTGGCGCCGACTGGTTGCCGAAGGTGCGCGCGAACTCATCCCGGTGACGCACGGTAATGCGGTCTCTGTGTACGGTCGCGATCCCGAGGGCAATCGTATCGAGGTTTATTTCAACCTGCCGTGGTACGTGACGCAGCCGGTTCGCGAGGGTGTCGATCTGTCAAAGGACGACGATGTACTGATGGCCTGGCTCGAGGCGCATGCGCGCTCCCTCCCAGGCTTCGAGCCGCGCGAGCGCTGGCGCGAGCGGATGGCCCAGCGCATGGGACTTCACTGAGTCCGCCGCGCTGACCCGACCCTGTCTCGCCGCTACGGTCCCGATACGCTGACCCGACCCTGCTGCGCCACCCCGATCCCGCTACGCTGGCCCGACTCCGCTGAGCCCGTGTCGGCCCCGGTCGGGCCGCCAGGATCCGGGCGATCAGGCTTTACGCAGGCGCTCGTTCTGCGGGAACATCGCCCGCCGCGCTTCGTCGTCGAGCTCGGTCTTGAAGGTATGGCGCTGGCGCAGCGCTTCGACCCTGGCTGCCGCAGGCCGCGCATTGATTGCATCAAGCAGGCGCTTGAGATGCGGATACTTGTCCCAGGCCTGCTTGTCGTCGAGGACAAAGGGCACCATGCGCGCCCATCCCCAGAATGCCATGTCGACAATGCCGTAGTCGTTGCCCGCCAGCCACTGACGCCGGGCAAGCCGGTCGTTGAGGATAGACCAATGCCGGTGTGCCTCGAAGTCGTAGCGGTTGAGGGCGTATTCCTTGGGCTCGGGCGCCGCGGTCCTGAAGTGAACCGCCTGACCTGAAAACGGACCGACGCCGCTCGCAATGAACATCAGCCACGCAAGCGTATCGGCGCGCTCGGCCGAGGCTGGGTCGCGCGCCACGAAACGGCCGTACTTGTCGGCCAGCCAAAGGAGGATCGCGTTACTGTCGAACATGACGACGCCGCCGTCGTCGATCGCCGGCACCTTGGCATTAGGGTTGACCGCCTTGAAGCTTTCAGCGTGCTGTTCGCCTTTCCGCGTATCGACCGGAATCGGCTCGTAGGGCACGCCGAGTTCCTCCAGCAAGAGAGCGACTTTCATCGGATTGGGGGCGAGGTTGTACCAGAACTTGATCATTGCAGCTCCATGGTTTCTTTCAGGACGAACTTAACCAGTTTAATCCCTGTCCAGGGGATTTGCGCCCGTGCTTTTCGGCGGTTGCAACGGTGCGGAGCCTGACCCGGGCGGGCGCTATACTGGCAAATGCATAGACGGTGTTTCGCCTGAACGCTGTCGCCGACCGGGGCTAGGTCATAGCGCCCCGTTGCGCAGTCCGCTTGAGCGGCTGGTCTGTCTGAGGGGGGGCGGTGGGGCGATTTGGCGAGGAAAGACGCCGCTTGACGTGCGCGTCGGTCGCGACTGCAGCGAGCGCTCTTGTTCCGGGTTTCGCCTGGGCACGCCAGGTCGACCTGACAGTTTCCCAGGCGACGTCGCGCCTGCATGTAGTCCCTTTTCTCCTCGCACGGGAGAGGGGGTGGTTCCGGGAGCTTGCCGGGATCCATGTTCGGGGCTTCATAGGTTCTTCGGTAGGCGGGTCGACCCTGCGCAATGCACTGTCAGCGGATCTTCCCTATGGTGAAGTGAGCCTGCCTGCGGCGATTGCCGCACTGACTCAGGGCGTGGAACTCACCATCGTTCACGGCGGCGTGCAAACCCTGGCCGATCAGATGTGGGTCGTACGCCCTGGCGAGCGGGCCATCGCAGCGCCTGGCGATCTTGCCGGGCGAAAAGTAGGCTATTCAGCCCCGGGGTCACTGAGCGACATCGTGAGCGAATCGATGATCGACAAGGTGGGATTGGCCGGGCGTGTCGAGCGCAAGGCGGTGGGGCCGATGAAGTCGGGCTTGTCGGCACTTCGCGACGGCGCCATTGATGTGCTGATGCTCCCCGAGCCCATGCTCATGCGTTCACAAGACCTTGCGCGTGCGGTCTGGAGCGCCGCGGATGTGTTCGGGCCCTGCATGCAGACCGTGGGTGTCGCCCGCACGGACTGGCTGCTACGCAATGGTTCGGTCATGCAGGGAATCATCGCCGCTCGCCGCCGGGGCGTGAAACTGATCCGCGAGGAGCCCGCACAGGCGGCTTTGTTGATGTCCACCGAATTTGGCCTGGAGCCGGGCCAGGCGCTGGCTCTGGTTGAACGAATGCTCGCCGGCCATGGTCTGTGGAGTGAGGGGGCTTTTCACGATGCCGGGATGCAGGCCATGCAACGCGGGTTGCAGCGCATTGGAGTCCTGCCGGCTTCGGGGGGAGACTGGCGGCGGGCGTTGCGGGGGGATTATCTTTCGCGAGGATCGGGCGCAGCGTTGGCCGGTTGATGCGCGCGGATGTAGCGCTCGCGCCCGGCGCGATCGAGTGATACGCCCAGGATCACAGGGCTCAGCAGGGTGGTGATCGCCCCCATCAGGACCAGCACCGAAAACATGGTGGGTCCGATGAAACCGCGGTCGTAGGCGATGGTCGCAACGACCAGTTCCATGACGCCCCGCCCGTTGAGGACCCCGCCCAGGCCCAGGGCCTCCCGGTTAGACATACCCAGCAGGCGCCCGCCCCACCATCCGGCGAGTACCTTGGTCGCAATCGAGACCAGCAATACGACCAGAACGAAGTCGATCTGTCCCAGGGCCTTAAAGGTGAAGTCCAGGCCCATATCGGCAAAAAAAATCGGCGACAGGAACCCGGTCGTCACCAGCGCCAGCGTCCGTTTAAGGTCATCGAAGCGGGCTGGTGTGAATTGACGGCGGTCGAGCAGCAGCGCTCCGAAGAATGCACCGATGATGAAATGAAACCCCAGAGTTTCGCTCACCATGCCGAAAAAGAGGACGAATACGACGACCAGCCCAAAGAGCGCCTCGGCCCCAAATACGCTGATCAGCTTTTCACTTGCGGCGGACAGATTTGCGCCGCGTCGCTCAAGCTGGCGGATGAGCGAGTTGGCGCCCAGCACCAGGATGACCAGACCGATCAGTTTGAGGCTGGCCGTTGCCCCACTGATCCAGAGATCGGAGGCGTTGGATTCGGCCGGTAGCGCCAACACAACGCCGAGGATGAAGAGAGCCACCACGTCGTTCAACAGGGCGGTGGCGATCGCGTAGCGGGCGATAGGTGTCTCCAGCATGCCCAGGTCGCCGAGCAGTTTGACCGCCACGGGTAGCGCCGTGATTGCGATGCACAGGCCCAGAAAGACCATCCGCATCGGATCGAGTTCGTACGCCCAGGCGATCGTGATTCCGCCCGCGAAGGGTAGGGCGAACCCCAGAATCGCGAGCAGCAGCCCCCGCCCACGCATGGCGCCTACCACCCGCTGAAAATCCATTTCCAGGCCGGCAGACAGCACCACCAGGAATACCGCGAGCTGAGAGATGCCGGAAAGCGCCTCGTTCGGCTGGATCAGATTGAGCATGGCCGGCCCGAGCAGGACGCCAGCCAGCATCTCGCCCACGATGGCCGGCTGTCCGTAGCGTGTGAAAACCGCGCCCAATAATCGGGCGACGACGATCATCAAAAGGAGGCTAGTCAGGAGTTGCATGATGGCGGGCGATTGAAACCCGATTTGAACAAAACCGGGCTTTCTGGAAAATAGCGCCGGAGAATAAAAAAAGGGAGGAACGGCATTATGGATTCTCTAGGGACTCTGGAGGAGCTTCCGGCCGAATATTTGACGTCTCTGCGGTCGGCTAACCTCGTTCCGCTCTGGCCCAGCCTGCGTGCGCTGCTGCCGCCCGAGCGGCCGCGCAGTGCAACGCTCGCCTGTCGATGGGCTTGGAACGACATCCGCCCGCTTTTGATGCGGGCTGGCGAACTCACACCGATGGAGAAGGCCGAGAGAAGGGTGCTCGTGCTCGCCAACCCGGGACGCGGTCTGGAGGCGCTTCAGGCTTCGGCGTGCATTTATCTCGGCATGCAACTCGTGCTGCCGGGGGAAAACGCCCCCAACCACAAGCATACGCCCAACGCAGCCCGCTTTGTCGTCGAAGGCAGCGGCGGTGTGACGATCGTCAGTGGCGAGGCCTGCCCTATGGAGCCGGGGGATTTGATTCTTACGCCGACGTGGATGTGGCATGAGCACCGTCATGCGGGACCGGGGCCCATGGTATGGCTCGATGTGCTCGATGTACCGCTCATGGTCGCGATTGACTCGTCGTATCACATCAACGGCAAGACCCAGCGAGCGGCTAAACCCGCCTGGACCTATGCATCCGGCGGCCTCGCACCGGTGCGCAACGGCGAGCGTTCCAGCGCGGAGTATCCGCTCCTGCGCTACCCCTGGCTGCGCACACGGGCTGCGCTCGCTGCGATGGCCACCAGTATCCCTGCGCGGGAGACGGCTATGCTCGCGTATGTCAACCCGGAGACGGGCGGCGATTGTCTCAACACCATAGCTTTCTCGGTGCTGATGCTTCGCCCTGGTGAAACCGTTGAATTACCGCGCATGTCCGCCGCGCGCATGCTTCACGTGGTCGAGGGGGAGGTGCAGGCGCTCGTCGAAGCCACCACGCTCGATCTCGCGCAGGCTGATACCGCCTGCGCCCCGGGTTGGTCGACACTTTCTCTGCAAAACCGCTCGGCCAGAGCCCCAGCCTTCGTTGCAATCGCCGACGAGTCGCCCGTGCACCGTAAGCTGGGTATTTTCGAACAACGCTGATCCCGGGAGCTGATGTGCAGGTGGTATGTCTGGACCTTGAGGGTGTTCTCGTGCCGGAGATCTGGATCGAGTTTTCGCGCCGCACCGGGATCGCTGAGCTTTCCCGGACGACTCGCGACGAACCCGATTACGACAAACTGATGGGCTTTCGCATTGACTGCCTGGCCCGCAACGGGCTCAAGCTCGCTGATATCCAGCGGGTGATTGAGAGCATGGGGCCAATGCCCGGGGCAAGAGCTTTTCTGGATCGACTGCGCGAGCGATATCAGGTCTTTATCCTTTCGGATACATTCTACGAATTCGCTACCCCGCTGATGCGTCAATTGGGCTGGCCCTCACTGTTGTGCCACCGGTTGGATATCGACGAACAGGGGTTTGTGCGCGGCTGGCGGCTGCGAATGCCCGACCAGAAGCGCGCGGCTGTCCATGCGCTCAAATCGCTCAACTATCAAGTGATGGCAGCCGGCGATTCCTATAACGATACCGCGATGCTGGGCGCGGCGGATGCGGGTTTTTTCTACCATCCACCAGCGGCGATCGCAGCGCAGTTCCCACAGTTCCCGGTGACCGAAAGCTACGAGGCCCTCGGGGCTGCGATCGACGCGGCAGCGGCTCGACTTGCGCGCTGAACTGCGCGCCGCAGTGACTGTCGGCGCGGGCGTTGTCGCTGCGCTCAATTTCGGCAAACTACCGCCAGCGCTCACCGATCTCAGGGTTGACTTCGGTCTGAGCCTGGTTGAGGTGGGCTGGCTCACTTCGCTTCTCAATCTTGCTGCAGCGCTGCTAGGCATCGCAGGCGGATCGATTGCCGATCGTTTCGGCCACCGGCGCGTGATGATTCTCGGACTGGTGGTGATCGGCTTAGCCGGGCTGCTCGGCGCGATGGCGCAGTCGACGGCGGTGATCTTCGCTTCGCGCCTCCTGGAAAGCGTCGGCATGATGCTTACGGTGCTGCCTGGTCCGGCGCTGTTACAGCGCTGCGTTCCTGCCGATCGGCTTCGCGGATGGCTGGGAGGGTGGGGGGCCTACATGCCTCTTGGCATGAGCCTCATGCTCTTTGTCGGACCGTGGCTGATGGCGACGCACGGCTGGCGCGCGAGTTGGCTTGCCGGTGCGATGGTTTCTTTTTTTTGGGCGTGGCTGATCGCGCGGGCGCACTCGCAGTCCCGTGTCGGTACCGTTTCCTCCCCTAGCGGACCGTCGCTTGCCGCGCTGGCCCGGTTGACCATGTCGGCGCCCGGCCCCTGGCTTCTTGCCGCAGGGTTCATGTTTTATGCGGCGCAGTTTCTCGGCGTCTTCAGTTTTTTACCGACAATTTATCGCGACGCCGGCCTCGATTTGCGCCTTGGCGGCGCGCTCACTGCAGTGGCTGTCCTCAGCAACGCTATCGGAAATTTTGCCTCGGGCCATCTGCTGCAGGCGGGTGCCAGACGTTCATCGCTTATCCTGATCGCGGCGATGGTGATGGCGGCGAGCGCCTGGGTGCTGTTCGGCAGTGGCGCGCCATTTTGGTGGCGCTATGCAGCCGCCCTGGTCTTTTCCGCTACAGCCGGTCTCACGCCCGGTGTTCTTTTTGCAAGCGTACCGGCCTATGCGCCCGATCCCCGCGCAGTCTCCACTACCGTCGGCCTCATGCAGCAGGGTTCGGGCATAGGTCAGGCTCTGTGCCTGCCCGCGGTTGCGTGGCTGGTTGAGTGGCGCGGGGACTGGTCGGTCATCTGGGTGGCGACCGCCTCATGCGCGGCACTGGTAGTGCTGATCGCCCTGGCGATGCGCCGACTCGACGCGCGCGGCTGAACCTGAGTCAGGGGCGGCGGCCGAGCAGGTCCCTCGCGCGAGCCAGCGCGTCCGCCGACGGCATTCCGGACTGTACCGAAGGTAGCGGCGTTTGCGCGGCCTTCAGGCGGCTGCGCCGCTGCACCAGCCACCAAAGCAGACCACCGCTTGCAAGCATCGCGAACGGACCGAACCAAAGCACCCAGGTGTTCCGCTGGACCGGCGGCTTGTATAGAACAAAATCACCGTACCGGGCCACCATGTAGTCGCGGATATCGTCGTCGCTGCGGCCCTCCCGCATCAGCGTCTCGATCTGGCGCTTGAGGTCGACCGCAAGTTCGGCATTCGAGTCGGCGAGCGTTTGGTTCTGACACACCAGGCAACGCAACTCTTCGGAGAGCCTTTTCATCCGCTCAGATTGCTCGGCCGCCGACGGTCCTGCGGATTGCTGGCCCGTTGCCGGACTGGTCTGAGGATTGCTCATGCCGCCTACTGTCGCTGTCCGAGCTTGCGCAGCAGAGGCATCAGCTCGTCGCGAATGATCTCCGGCGTGAACGGACCCACCTGCTTGTAGCGGATCACGCCATCGCGGTCAATCAGGAAGGTTTCCGGCGCGCCGTACACGCCCCAATCGAGCGCTGCCCGGCCATCAAAATCACTGACGACGACCGAATAAGGATTGCCGTGGCGTGTCAGCCACGCGCTTGAATCGTCGCGCTTATCCTTCCAGGCGAAGCCGACGATGGGGACAACCTTGTCGCGCGCGAGTTGGTTGAGCAGGGGGTGTTCGACCTGGCAGGCGGCACACCACGATGCCCACACATTGAGCAACCAGACCTGCCCCTTCAAAGCGTCGGGTGACCACCTGGTCTCTGAATCGAGCACGGGTAGAGAGAAGGCGGGCGCTGGTTTGTTGATGAGCGGTGATGGAACGAGCCTCGGATCACGGCTCAGGCCCTTGAACATGATCCATCCGATCAGGGCGAAGATCGCAACCGGAACCAGTAATCTCAGGGTACGCATGGCGCGGGTCTGTATCGGCGGACGTCTCAGGAAGCCGGACCCGTTGAGGGTGTGGCCTGCGAACGTAGAAGGGATGCTGCATCGCTCTCGGCGGCGAGGCGACGGCGGTAGCGCCGATCGGCAATAGCGAGAAAACCGCCCAGAGCCATCATCACGCAGCCCAGCCAGATCCAGTTTACAAAGGGTTTGACATGAACACGCACGGCCCAGTCGCTGCCGCCCAGAGGTTCACCCATCGATACGTAAACGTCGCGCCAGAGGCTGCGGTGGATCGCTGCTTCGGTCATCGGCATACGCTGAGCCCGGTAGATACGCTTTTCCGGGTGCAGGGTTGCCAGCGGGGGACTGGATTCAGGGGCGTCGCTGCGGCGCAGTTCAAATCGGCCGCGCATGGCGTCGTAGTTGGGGCCAGCGACTGTGCGAAGGTCTTTGAAATCGACGCGCCAACCACCGGTCTCCACGGACTGGCCTGGGGCGAGTTTGAGTTCGCGCTCGGTCTCGCTGCTCTTGACCATGGTGACACCCAACACGAATGCGGCCACGCCCAAATGCGCCAGATGCATACCCCAGACGCTTGCCGGATGCAGTCGCGCCCGAGCGATCCGGATGCGCCCGCCTCCGTCGCGCAGCATGACGAGGATGCTGACGACCACGCCGGCTGCGATCCAGGCTGCAAAGGCCAGACCGGTAGCCGCGACAGGGCGCCAGCCTGCATCGGTTGTGAGTGGTTGCAGAAGGGCTGCGACGACGGCCACGCCCAGCGCCCAACGCAGACGCCGCGCGATGTCCGGCAGAGGCGCCTGGCGCCAGCGGGTCAGCGGCCCAACCGTCATCAGGAACAGGGCCGGCGCCAGCAACGGGTAGAAGACCGCATCAAAGTAGGGCGGCCCCACCGAGATCTTGCCCATGTCCAGCGTGTCGAGCGCGAGCGGGTAGAGGGTACCCAGCAGCACGGCAGCCATCGCGACCACCAGCAGGACATTGTTGGCGAGCAGCATTGACTCGCGCGATATCAGGCTGAACCCGCTGCCCGTG
>CAZZKA010000043.1:0-17915 GCA_964654745.1 uncultured Bordetella sp.
GACTGGATTAGACCCTCGTGACAATAAAAAGCCCCAAGACGCTACCACTGGGAATACCTCCCCGGAGTGGCTTAAATTTCTCAACACGTCAGTGCATTGGTCGAAGGGAGCAGCCTCGCTCGATAACTGGTTCACTGCTCAACAAGATTTACAAAAATCTAATTTTTCCGAAGTCGAAATCTCCCCGCCCACAGGGTCCATTCCGAACCCGGAGTCGCCGAACGCGAGCGCTTCATCTCAAGAAAAGCGAATCCTCGTATATCGCGGTCAACCCGATATACGAGTGGACAACGACGGAAAGCGACTCATCCTCATAGCTGAGGATGTATTTGCCCACGCCATTGCCGAAGCAAAGCTCATCCTGGAGCTGACTCTTGCAAATGGACAGGAGCTGCCAGAGTGGATCAAGTTCAACGGTCAAACAGGTCAGCTTTTGATCGACCCCCCACCCGGTACTCAATCCGAACTTGTGCTCAAACTGACAGCCACCGATCAAGATGGCGAACAAGCTTCAACAGAGTTCACGCTGAGAGTTGCTAGCCCGGAAGCATCTCCCACCGGGCGGGCAAGTTTAAGCGAAAAGCTTTTGCGCGCCGATTCACTGGGCCGATCGGACTTAAGCGCTGCGTTTGAAACTTTAACCGCCCGTGGCTGATAGAACTGGTCAATTTTCGGACCTGCGGACCCAGTCGGTGGATAATCCCGCAGCAGTCCTGCTGAGGCTGCTCGACCTGGGCAAGCGCGTGCGTTTGGCGCAAAGCGAAGATGAACTCACCTTTCTGCTAGTCAACGCAACGCATGGACTGGCCGCCTTCCGGCAAGCCGCACTTTGGTGGGATGATCAAAAGGTAACGGCCCTGTCGGGCGTTATCGAGCCCGATCGAAATGCACCGTATGTCACCTGGTTGGACATGCTGATGCAGTCCATCGACGGCGACGGCGACGATCCCAAACGCCTTGAAGCAGGCACAGTCGATGCCGCGCTGCGCAGTCAATGGGCAGAGTGGCTTCCCGCTCATGCGGTAGTGCTACCTCTGCGCGGAAAACTATCTGGCTACCTGTTGCTCGCCCGAGACACTGCTTTTTCAGACCAGGAGCTAGCGCTGCTCAGTGAGTGGTGTCAGACATGGCTCTTTTCATGGGAAGCCATGATACGGGCGAAGACCAGGAAATGGTATCGCCGTGCGAGTCGAAATCAGCAGGGCGCGCTCGCGCGCCCGCGTCCTTGGTATCGCAGGCGGTCTCTCTGGTTTGCTGGAGCAGTGTTGATTGCCTTGCTGGCGCCAATTCGCATGAGCGTATTGGCACCAAGCGAGATCGTTCCCGCTCAGCCGATCGTCGTGCGAGCGCCAATTGAAGGTGTGATTGCACAATTTGATGCGCAACCTAACAGCCACGTTAAGCAGGACCAACCGCTTTTTTCCTTTGATTCAGCACTGATTGAGGCACGTGTATTGGTCGCCCAGCAGGCGCTCGAGACAGCACTGGCTCAGTACCGGCAAACCAGCCAGCTCGCTCTAGTCGACGCAAAGTATCGTGTTGAACTTGCCGCTCAGGCAGGCAACATCGAAGAGAAGCGTTCAGAGTTCGAATATCTCAAGGATCAGCGGCAGAGAGCTCAGGTGCGCGCCCCGATCGCAGGCACGGTTCTTTACGATGATCCCGCCTCCTGGATTGGAAAGCCAGTCGGGATTGGCGAACGAATTCTGCGCATCGCGCGACCAGGTGACATCGAGGTGGAGGCTTGGCTATCTATCGCGGATGCAATCGATCTGCAAGAGGGTGCCCCCGTCACCTTATATCTTCAATCAGACCCGCTCAAACCGATTTACGCGCAGCTTCATTATTTTTCGCATGAAGCGGTCCTGCGCCCGGACGGCAGCTACGCGTTCCGAATTCGGGCGAGACTTGAGGAGGGACAGGACGCCCGCGTCGGACTGAAAGGCACTGCGCGTATTTCAGGCAGGTGGACCGTTATCGCCTACTGGCTGCTTCGGCGACCGCTTGCATCGGTCCGAACAACGTTGGGACTTTGAAATGACCTGGCCCGCACTACGGCAGGAAATAGATCTTTTCGAGGGCCCCAAACTCAGACGGGGACAGCCCTCGTGGATATTGCACGATCCCGTAAGGCATCAGTTCTTTAGAATCGACTGGCTGACTTTTGAAATCCTTCGCCGATGGTCGCTGAACGATGCGCAGGCCATCATACGCAGCATCGAACAGGAAACACCACTTGAAGTGAGCCAGGACGACCTGGAAACGACAGCGAAGTTTCTGGCTGAGAATCAGCTGGTATCGAGCACAGGCGCTAGCGCGATCCACAACATGGCCGAGCGCAGACACGCTTCACGCCAGCGTTGGTGGCAATGGCTGATTCATCACTATTTATTCTTTCGGTTACCGCTTTTTCGCCCCGACGTTTGGCTGGGGCATACGCTGAGGCTGACCGAGCTGTTTTTTTCAAGGTCGTTTATCACGCTAAGTTTCGGGGCTCTGGGCTTCGGGCTGTATCAACTCAGCCAGCAGTGGGACCGTTTCCATTCCTACCTCCTTGATACCTTCACCCTGCAAGGACTAGCCGCCTATAGTGCAGCGCTTTTCATTAGCAAATTTCTTCATGAGCTCGGGCATGCCTATGCCCTCAAACGGCATGGCGGCCGGGTGCCCACCATGGGCATCGCTTTTCTCGTGCTATGGCCTATGGCCTACACGGATACAAACGAAGCCTGGAAAGTCGCTGACCGTAAAAAAAGACTGCAAATCTCTTCTGCCGGCATTGTTACGGAAGCTTTGATCGCCGCCTGGGCCTTGCTCGCCTGGTCTTTGCTTCCAGACGGGGCTCTTCGGTCCGCTATGTTTTTCCTCGCCTCGGTCAGCCTGGGTCTCACGCTTGCCCTCAACGCAAATCCATTTATGCGTTTCGACGGCTATTTCATGCTGTGCGACTGGTTGGACATGCCCAACTTACACCAGCGCAGCTTCGCGTTGGCAAGATGGCAACTGCGCGAAACCCTATTCAGACTGGGAGAACCCATACCGGAGCAATTTTCGCGTTGGAAGCATCGCAGCCTTGTGGCTTTCGCCTGGTCCGTCTGGATTTATCGGTTTTTCCTCTTCCTTGGCATCGCCCTGATGGTGTACTTCCTCTTCACAAAACTCCTCGGGATAGTGCTGTTCATCGTCGAAATCTATTGGTTTATCGCGCTGCCGCTTCGTAACGAGTTCAAAGAGTGGTTCAAACGCCGCGAAACGATCGCAAAATCGGCTCGTTTCCGACGCTGGATAGTGGTAGCCGCACTTACCCTCGGACTATTCGTTCTGCCCCTGCCAACCCGTATTACGGTATCTGCCTTACTGCGCCCAACTGAGATTTGGCCGGTGCACGCGCCGGGTGCCGCCCGGATCGACAACTTACGAGCCCAGCACGGCGATCTAGTGGTCGCAGGGCAAACGCTCGTTCAAATGACCGCTCCGGATGTCCTTCTTCAAAATCGGATAGCGGAAACGCGTTTGCAGCGCCTGCGCTCGCAAACAGCGGCAGCTACCCGGGCGGGCGATCAGGGTGGCCTTCCTCTAGCTTTATTACGCACTCAGGCGCAGGCGGCGGAGGCGGAAGTCGGGCGAAGCCGGCAACAGGTGCAGCAATATGCCCCCGAGGCGCCCTTTACAGGTCGATTTTTCCTCTACGACCCGGACCTTGCATCGGGCCAGTGGCTGGAAAAAAATGAAAAAATCGGAGCGGTGATCAGCCTTGGCAGCTGGAGGCTCGAGACTTGGGTGGACGAGCAACGAGCGGCACGCCTGCAAGCCGGGGATAAGGCATGGTTTTTCGCCGACGGACTGTCAGTACCGTTGCGGGCTACGATAACGGAAATCGCAAAAGACTCCACTCGATCGCTGAGCGATGGACTGCTTACCGCGCCGCACGGTGGCCATATCGTTGTCAGAGAACAGCAAGGCACCTGGATTCCCGAGCAGGCCAACTACCGCGTGGGCTTGTCACTAGACGATCCCTTCGTGCCGAGGTTACAGGCCATTCAGCGCGGTGAGCTCGCCATCGAGGGACGCCCGGAATCCCTGGCGGGGCACTACCTTAAACATGCGCTGGCGGTTCTGATCCGCGAATTCCGCCCTTGAAGTGAGCCAAGTAATCCGCTTCATTAAGGACGAGCTTGTATAGTCCACATCTCGGCCACCTCGCTTCCAAAAGGTCTCGCCATGACAGTTGCAGCGCGCGACGAATTTCTCACCTTGCATGAATTAATACAGCGGGCCCGGCACAAGCTCCACGATCACCACTGGCATTACATCATCGGCGGGTCCGAAACCGAAAGTGCCATGCGTCGCAATCGCTGGTCGATCGACCGGCTAGCCCTGCGGCCCAGGGTTTTGCGCGATGTGAGCGAGCAGGACCCATCGGTCGACTGGTTCGGTCATCGGTTGCGCCTACCAGTCATGTTTGCTCCGGTGGGAGGGTTGGAGCACTTCTGGGAAGATGGGCCGGTCTCGGTCGTTCAAGCTGCAGGCGAATTTGGCATCCCGCATATGCTGAGCTCGGTGTGTGCCTGCGACTTGGCAGAGGTCGCGGCCGCATCGCGTTCAGCGCTCAAACTCTTTCAGCTCTACGTGCATGGCGATGCAGATTGGGTAGATGCAACCATCGACCGAGTGGCCGAATTGGGTTTTGAGCAGATTGCGATCACGGTCGATAGTGCGGTCTATAGTCGCCGGGAGCGCGATCTGGCTCAGCGCTACTTCCGCCGCGCCAATGTTCCGGGTCGCGAGTGGCAGGCGTGTTTTTCCTGGAAAGATGTCGAGCGAATCCGCAAGCGCTTCGCCCTTCCCTTGATCCTGAAGGGCATTGCGACCGCCGAAGATGCACGATTGGCCATCGATCATGGCATCGACGTGGTTTACGTTTCCAACCATGGCGGGCGCCAGTTAGATCACACCCAAGGCTCGATGGAGGTTCTGCCCGAGGTGGTGGAGGCTGTGGGCGGTCGCGCCCGCATCATTGTTGACGGGGGCTTTTGCAGGGGCAGCGATATCGTAAAAGCCATCGCCCTGGGCGCGCACCTGGTTGGAATCGGCCGAATGCAATGCGCAGCGCTGGCAGCAGGAGGTAAACCAGCGCTGCTGCGACTTCTGGAGCTCCTGGAAATTGAGTTCAAGATTGCGCTTTCGCTGTGCGGCGTCTCAACCCCTTGTCAGCTCGATCCCGCTTTTGTTGCCAAGAGTCAATCCATGCTACCGACCAGCGTCTGGGGAGCGTTTCCAATGCTAAGCGATGATTACTCGGCTCCACCTTATCTCGATAATACGCGCTGACACCGTCCCGCCGTTGCTGTCAGGCTCGAATCGCTTCTATCCAGCAGGCTAAGCAATTCCGTCCCGTTCAGGCAACTTGTCTAGCAGGCGCTTCCTCCTCGGCGCTCCTCGCGATCGCGGCATTGACGCGCGGCATGACTTCCTGCGCCATCAGTTCCATCGAGCGGCGCGAAAGCGCGGGGTCAACCTGATCCATGCCCGCATACACGATCTCGCCGAACTCACCCGCCTCCTCCCGTAGCGCGAGCACCTGATCTACGACCTCATCCACAGTTCCGCACAGAACGAGGTCATCGAGCAGCCGGTCAAGGGTAAGCAGGCTGTCATCCTCGTTCTCATGCCGCTTGAAGATGACATGGCGACGCGAAAGCATCATCTTGGTCAGCATCTGCCGGTAGTAAAAGCGGTACGGGCTACGGGAATCGTCTTTGCCGTAAGCGCGTGCGGTCGCAGCGTCGTCGGCAACGAAAATGGTCCGGGCGACCCGCCACTCCGCAGGATTGGGCGCCACACCTACCGAACGTTTTCCCTCAGCGTAGTTGGCCCACTGGCTCGGCAGCCAGTGAGACAGCAGGAAATTGGCGGACATCGGGTGAAAGTCGCGTTTACCCATGTGAATGACGCCCTTGGATGCCGGCGCCACGACGGTCCCTACGATTTCAGGGCGCGGCGACTGGAAAGGCTTCATCATCACTCCGCGACCTATCTCCGGTACGCGGGTCTTGCGGGTCGAGACCTTGAAACGATTGTCGGGAAAATCGATATCGTAGGGGGGATCGCGCTCCCAGATCGCAAGGATGACATCAATCGCCTCAGCGAATATCCGGTTGCGATCCTGATCGAGAATACCCAGGGCCTCAGCATCCGAGGCAAGTGCACCCGGGCTGATGCCGAAAATAAAACGCCCCTTGGCCAGATGGTCAAACATCGCAGCATGCGCGGCCACCAGGGTCGGATGCGTATGGGACAGATTGGAGGTCCCCGTGCCAAGGCGGATCTGTTGAGTCTCGCCGATCAGGGTCGCGAGAAAAATGAAGCTGTTGGTGACGTTTTCCGCCAGATCGGTCAGGTGTTCGCCGACAAAGGCATCGTGGAAGCCCAGTTTGTCAGCCAGGATAATGGCCTGCCGGTCCTCCTGAAGGGTAACCGTGGGATCCCTCTCGAGAGGGTGCAGGGGCATCGTGAAGTAGCCAAGACGCATGGTCAGAACCTCGCGGGTCAGGGCGCCGACGGACCGGTGGCCGGCGTTCCCTTTCGGCGAAGGAATATACCCCAATCGTCCCCGGACCGCTGTTATCCTAAGGCCTCAGAGTCGGACTCAGAGGCAGACGCGATACCCCCCTTGATTCCGACCAGGCGGCCGCATCGATCGGCCGGCAAGCACCAAGGAGACACGTATGAGACCGTCGAACGTATCCCCCCCCCGCGCGCTGCGGACCCTGCTGGGAGCGGCCGCAGCCGTCGCATCGATGCTGGGTGCGGCACCCGCCCTGGCCCAGACCGGGTATCCGTCGAAACCGATTCGCATCATCGTCCCCGCAGGAGCCGGTGACAGCTGCGATATTTTGTCGCGCCTGATCGCACCCAAGATTACCGAGCGCCTCGGCCAGCCCGTCGTGATCGATAACCGTGCCGGAGCCGCTGGGCAGCTCGGTCTGGTTCTGGTCAAGCAGGCTCCCGCCGACGGCTACACGCTAGCCTGCGGTCAGGGCGGTAACATGGTGATCGTGCCCCTGGCCTACGCCAAGGTCGCCTACAACGCCCGCACGGATTTCACGCCGATCGCAATGATGGCGTCGAATTTTCTCGCGCTGATCGTCTCGAATCAGACTCCGTTCAAATCTGTCCGTGAACTCATCGACTACGCACGCTCCAATCCTGGAAAGCTAACCTTCGGGACCAATGGTGAAGGCGCCTTTCTCCACTTCGCCACTGAGCAGTTCCGCCTTCAGGCAGGCTTCGAGTACATCCACGTCCCGCACCGCGCGATGAGCGATGTCTTCACCCAGATGATAGGAGGCGAAATCAATGCGTCGCTCGGCT
The DNA here is from genome assembly GCA_964654745.1 of uncultured Bordetella sp. Classification (GTDB taxonomy): domain Bacteria; phylum Pseudomonadota; class Gammaproteobacteria; order Burkholderiales; family Burkholderiaceae_E; genus SYIM01. Next base: position 7,375 of record CAZZKA010000043.1, read on the forward strand.
CCTTCATCGCCGTCCAGCCCCTGGCCGATGCGGGAAAGGTGCGGCTGCTCGGCATCGCAAGGGCGAGCCGCTCGCCGGACTATCCCAATGTTCCGATCATCGCCGAGACGCTGCCTGGATTTGCTTCCGGAGGCTGGTTCGGGATCATCGGCCCGGCTGGTTTACCGGCAGACATCACGGCAACGCTCAACCGGGAGATCAACTGGGCGCTCGGCCAGGCAGATGTGCGGGAACGCATGCGCAAACTCGGGCTCGATATTCATCAGGAGCCGCCGGCTTATTTCAATGAGCTCCTTGAGCGTGACCAACAGATCTGGGGGCAGGTCATCAAAGATATCGGCTTCAAGCCGAGGTAACCCCCTGTTCATAGGCGGTAAAGCGTGACCCTTCCACAAAATCTTGAGCCAGGCCAGTTTCGCAAGGCGCTTGGCTCGTTTCCGACTGGCGTGACGGTAGTGACCTGCCGGAATCTCGCAAGCGGGCGGCCGATCGGGATCACGGTGAGCAGCTTCAACTCGGTCTCGCTTGAGCCGCCGCTCGTGCTCTGGTCGCTGTCGCGCAAATCCCCGCACATCGAGCATTTCGCGGCTGGGTGTCAACACTCCATTCATGTCCTCGCCGAGAGCCAGTCAGCGCTCGCCATGCGCTTTGCCGATCGTTCGCAGGATAAATTCGCTGGCATCGAGCTCGCGCTCAATAACCCGAACGCGCCTCCATCGATCGCCGGCGTGTCGGCTCGCTTTGACTGCCGTACTGAGGCGCATTACGACGGCGGCGACCACATCATCGTGCTCGCGCGCGTCACGGAATTGGTTACTGCGGAATTGCGGCCGCTCGTTTTTTGGGGCGGGCGCCTGATGGCGGCCCCCCTGCCGGCTCAGCCCTGACGGCCCAGGTAGTACTGCTTGACCAGATCACTACCGTAGAGCTGTTCGGTTGTGCCCTGCACCGCGATCTCGCCGTGGACGATCAGATAACCGCGATCGGCGACCCGCATCGCCTGGGTAAAATTTTGCTCAGCCATCAAGACGGTGAGGCCCGCGAGCCGCTTGAGTTCCCTGATCTGATCAATCACATGCCGTACCAGGATCGGCGCGAGTCCCGTTGATGGCTCATCGATCAACAGAATCTTGGGGCGAGCCATCAGCGCTCGTCCAAGGGCGAGCATCTGCTGTTCGCCTCCGCTCATGCTCCCGGCAAGCTGGTTATGCCGCTCCTTGAGGCGGGGAAATACCTCAAAGACCTGTTCGAGCGATTGCTCAGCCTCGGCGCGCGCGGCGGTACGATAAGCACCGAGCTTGAGATTGGCTGCAACAGTGAGCTTCGGAAACAGGTGACGCCCCTCAGGAACCAGGGAGATACCGCTGTCAACGATCTCCTCCGTGGTCATCCGCATCAGATCAAGTTTTTGCTCATCGATCGTGACCTCAATGCGCCCGGATGTCGGCCGAACAATCCCCATCAGCGACTTCATCAGCGTGCTCTTGCCATTGCCGTTGGTACCCAGAAGCACCACCGTTTCGGCATCGTCAACCCGCAGGCTCACCTCGCGTAATACGCTGACCTGACCGTATCCGGCGCACAAACCTTCGACGACGATTTCAATCGCCAAGGTAGATCCTTTCGACCAGGGGATCGCTGAGGACCGCATCGGTCGGGCCATCCGCGATCTTGGCTCCGGTGGCGAGCACCACCAGTCGCTCGGCAAAGCTTGCGACCGCGCGCATGATGTGCTCGATCATGATGATGGCGATACCCTGGCGGTTGAGTTCCAGAAGCAGCGCCAGGATTTCGTCGGTTTCCGAGGCGGCAAGTCCGGCCATCGATTCATCGGCTATCAACAGCCTGGGCTGGGTTGCGATCGCGCGGGCGAGTTCAAGCTTGCGCAGATCGATCTGGGTGAGGTCACCCGCCATGCTTGCGATACGACCGGTAAGCCCAACCTGCTCGAGCGCCTGCCTGGCACCGGCATCTATTTCGGAGCTGCTCAGGGCCCGCCCGGCGCGATACTCAGCTGAGAACATCATCGGCACGCGGACATTCTCGAGCACCGACATACGGAAAAACGGCCTCGGGATCTGAAAGCTGCGCGCAAGCCCCCGATAAGCACGCTGGTGAGGCTTGAGACCATCCAGCCTCCCGCCGTCAAACTCGATCGATCCAGCATCAATCGGCAGCACGCCCGACAGGCAGTTGACCATCGTGCTTTTGCCGGATCCGTTGGGACCGATCAGCCCTACGCGCTCGCCGCGTCCGACATGAAAGTCGATGCCATCGAGCACCACAAACCCGCCGAACCGCTTGTGCAGTCCCGTGACATTGAGCAGACGCTCGGTCATCGCCGCCACCAGGACTTTAGGCGCTGTAAAAGCCCGAGGATACCGTTGGGCGCGACAGCGACGAAAATCATCATCAGTGCTCCAACGAAAAGCAGACTGAGTTCAGGCGTGATGATGTTTTTGGAGCCGAAATACTGCTGGACGCCGCCGAGCAGCACAGCGCCTATGACCGGGCCCGCCCAATGCGTCATGCCGCCGATCAGTGGCATGGCGATACTGTTGACGGTGTGGACCAGGTTGAAGGCACCGATCGGATCGACGTAGGTGACGAAGAAAGGAAAGACCGCGCCCGCAGCGCCCATCAGGGCGCCGCTGATCGTGGTGGCCTGCAGCTTGAGCCTGAGCGTCGGGACCCCAGCGCACTCAGCCGAGTCCTCATCGTCTCGGATCGCCAGCAGCCCCACACCAAGCTTGTTCCGTTCGATCGAACGCGCGATCCAGATCGATGCGAGTGCAATCACCAGCATCGACACCAACACAAACTCCGTGACCGAAGCGAAACCTGCCACCGCCGTAGGCTTGATCACATAGGCGCCGCGCGCCCCCCCGACAAAGCTCCAATTGAGTACGACAGTCTGCGCTACAACCGCGAGGGCGAGCGTTGAAATAGCGAAGAACACGCCCCGCAACCTGAGCGTCAGATAACCGGTGCCAAGACCTACCAGTCCTGCAAAAAACGCTCCCGCAAGCACCGCCGCAGGCATCACAAGATAGGGGATATAGGGGCCGCTCACGCTGAACAGCCCCAGATCTATCACCTTGAGCGACTGTATGCCGAGGAACTTGTTGAAGAACACCGTGCTGTAGGCGCCGATGGCAAAAAATCCCGCTGAGCCGAAGTTCACATAGCCGCCGTAGCCGCCGAGAATATTCCAGGCTGTGGCAAGCACAACATACTGAAGGATGTAAAACGCAACGAGCTGATAGTAGCCGCCACCCATCGCCCGCACGCCCATGATGATGAGAACGCCAGCAGCGATGAGACCCAACAGAAAAAGCAGGTTGGAGCGATTCATCAGCGCCGCCCAAGCAGCCCAGTGGGCCGCACTGCAAGGGTCAGCAGCAGGATGCCGAATGCCACGGCCGGCGCCCAAGAAGGACCGATGAAGGTCGCGGTAACGCTTTCCGCGATCCCGAGCAGCACGGCCGCAAGGAGCGTACCGGACATGCTGCCCATGCCGCCCAGAACACACACGGCAAAAACCCGGCCGATGTATTCACGCCCCATGGATGGCTCGACCGGCTGGATGATGATGAGCGCAGCGCCCGCCAGGGCTGCGGTAGCGGCCGAAATCCCGAAGGCAAGACGCTTGATTCGCACCGGATCGGCGCCCATCAGTCTCAGACCGATCTGCTCCTGGGCGACCGCTGAAACCGCGAGCCCGAAATACGTCCGAGTGAGGAACAGATGCAACACTCCGACCAGCGCGACTCCTATCAGAAACGGGATCAATAGCCGCACCGGGATGCCTATCACTCCGAAATTGAGCATGACCTCGACATAGGCGCTGTCGACGCCGCGCAAATCTACGCCGAAAATCAGGATCAGCGCTACGTCCGTAACAAACAGTAGGCCGAAGAAAAATGCGAGTCCTCGCCGCGGGTCTTTTTCGCGGCTTTCAAAAAGCCCGTAGTAGGTTCGATAGATGAGCGATCCGCCGAGTCCGAACAGCGGCGCGAGCAGAAACATGGCTATCAGCGGGTCGATCCCCATGCGGTCGTTGAGAATGAATGCGCAGAAGGACCCGAGCATGATCATGGCCGGGTGGGAGATGTTTGCTATGTCGAGCATCCCGAAGGAAATCGATATGCCGATCGAAACCGCTGCGTAGAACCCCCCGAGAAGGATTCCCGAAACGATGGCATTCGCCATCAAGCCTGCTATGGTCTCGAAATCCATCCGCTATCCCGCCGGGTGTGGCGGCTCGAGCAAGGTGAGCCCCGCCGGCTTGGCCGCCCGGAGCGCCGCAACGGCCGGATCGAGCGAAGGGTCCCAGGCGTTGGCATCGATCCGCTGCCCCGATACGGTGTCCGCGGCCGGCGACACAAGCCAGCGCAGGGGGGGCCGCATCTGTTGCGGCTCAACGAGCCGATCGATTTCACCGCGCGCGCTCGCCTCCCGCATCTCCGCAGCGATCCCAGGAGTGTTCGCGCCACCGCCGGGGTTGAGCACATTGACCGTCACGCCGGTACCCGCGAGCTCGCGCGCCCAAACCATCGACGACATCTCCAGCGCCGCCTTCGACGCACCGTAGGGGCAAAAGCCAGGCCGCTGCATCGTAGGCAGCATGGTGGTGACATTGATAACCCGGCCCCAACCGCGTTCGATCATCGCGGGTACCAGACGCGCCGCCATCATCTCGGGCGCCATGCAGTTGGTCTCGTAGATCCCGCGGATCACCTCATCACTGCTTTCGTAGAAGCGCCTCGGAGCCTTGCGGCGATACAGATCGGGAGCGACGAACGTAAGGGTCAGCCCGGCATTGTTAACCAGGATCGCCACCTCGCCGAAATCGCGCGCGACGGCAGCGGTGGCATTACATCCGGCGCTGGTTCGCAAATCAGCATGATGAAAATGAATCAAGTCGGCGAGGCCCTCGGCTCGCGCTGCGGCCTCGAGGTCGGCACGATCCTCTGCAAGATGCGCAGCAGCCACGGTCCGAATGCCCTGCCGGGCGAGCTCGAACGCCATCGCGCGTCCAAGCCCGCGGCTGCCGCCCGTGACGACGGCAACCCTCCCGCCCCGTCCCGCCATCTCAGCTACCGAGCGGAAACGGATGCATCAGGTTGCCGGACTTGAATGCCGGCGGATACAGGATGACCTGAGTCCCGGGCTGATCGAACTGGGCCAGATCGCGACCGTTGACCTTTTGAAACTGCGTCATCAGGATCCGTGGTTCGGCCCACTCGCCAAGCTTGCCAAAGCGGATATCGCCCGCGACGGTTTTGAAAGTGGTCTTTCTCATGTGCGCCGCGAGGTCGTCGTCCTTGACGGACTTGGTAGCAAGCACCGACTGCTCGATCACCTGCAACTGGGCGTACGTGGTGGGCGGAACATAAAACCCCAGCTGATCCAGTCCCTGAGGCCCTGCGATCGTACGATACCGAGCGATCAACTCCTTCATTCCCTCGAACTGCATGGTGGGCTCAGGAAGATAGAGCTCGTAATTGACCACGCCGTTGATCACCGCCGACAGACCTTGCTTGACCGCAGCAACCTGCAGACCCACCATCGCACCGCCAAACATCGTGCAGCGCATCTTGATCTCGGCGACCGCGCGCACCAGACCATTCGTATCCGCCACATACGATCCTACGAACACCAGATCGGGCTTTGTCGCTGCGATCGCCCTCGCGACCGGCAGAAAGTCGACCTGATTAGGCGGATAGGATTTGTCGTACACGATCTTGAAGCCCAAGCGCTTGGCATGCTCACGGGCTCCGTCCAGCGCATTGTTCGCGAACTCAGCATCGGCCCCCACCAGCGCCACCGTCCGGGGCCTGGGATTGAGCGCAGCGGCGACCTCGAAAAACCCGCGTGACAGAGCATCTTTACCATTAGGCCCGTAAGCCATCAGCTGGAAATACTTGTCGTAGTTGAAGGGGTCATTCACCGCCAGCGCGAGGTTGGCCACCATCAGGCGCTTCCGCTCGATGATGAGCGGCATCGCCGGCGCGATCAGGTTGGTACCGGTCCCGGCCAGGATATCGACTTTGTCGACATCGATGAGCTTGGTGTAGAGGCCGGGTGTAAGCGTCGGGTTGGTCTGATCATCGTAAAAAATCAGCTCAACCTTGCGGCCGAGCAGGCCACCGCGGCGGTTGACGTCATCGGCCCAGATCTGCGCGGTGATCTGCGCGACCTTGCCGATCGAGGCGTTGCCACCGGTCAAAGGCAACGTGCCGCCGATCCTGATCGGCGCGCCCTGGGCAAAGGTGATGGGTGAATGGGCGAGAGCAAGGCCGGCAGTGCCCGCGAGCACGACCTCACGGCGGCCGGAATTATGGCTTTGCATCGATGTCTCCTCTGGGTAAATCATTTTTCTGCAGCTTGGCTGCTGCTTATTCCGCTAAGCTAAATCAATCCGCCGGCGCAATCAACTGTTATCGCGGGCTGGACGAATTTTCTTGAAGCGGTCTGCGATTTCTCCTATTCTCGGCGCTCAGGCTTGAGGGGCAAAAAGATGAGACTCGGTTACTTCACCATGCCGGTGCATCCGGCCTCCCGCAATCCCACCGATACGCTGCGTGAGGACCGCGAGGTCATCATCCTTGCCGACGAACTCGGCTACCACGACGCGTTCGTGGGCGAGCACCTTACTGACCTGGTCGAGAACGTCACCAATAGCATGATGTTCCTTGCCACCCTGATCCATTCGACCAAGCGGATCATCCTGGGCAGCGGTACAACCAACCTGTCCCACATGCATCCGGTCCTGGTCGCCGCCCACGCCGCTATGTTCGACCATCTGGCGCAGGGGCGCTTCATCCTGGGTGTAAGCCCGGGAGCTCTGCCTTCGGACGCCGAGGCCATCGGCATCTTCTCCGAAGACCGAAACAAAATGTTTGCCGAATCGATCGAGGTCATCACCCGGCTCTGGGCCTCCGACCCGCCCTTCGACATCGATCTGCCCGACAACCGGTTCAAGGTCTCAACCAAACTGACCTACGACGAGATATCGAACACCGGGATGATGATCAAACCGTTCCAGTCGCCCCGGCCGGAGATCGTCGGCACCGTCGTTGCCCCCTATTCCAAGGGCGTGATTGCGATGGGTGAGAAGGACTTTCACCCGATGTCGGCCAACTTCCTGTTCGACAGGTGGCTGCCGTCCCACTGGGAAAACTATTCTCAGGGCAAGCAGAACGTGGGCCGGGCTGCCAACCGCAGCGACTGGCGCGTAGCGCGCACCATCATGGTGAACGATGATGAGAAAATCGCGCGCCGTTACGGCCGCGAGTCCGAGCAGAGCCCCTACCGGTTCTACTACCGTAACCTCGGCTACAAACTGCGCAAAGGCAAGCGCGACGCCGTCTTCACCCACGACGGCAAGACGCCGGACAGCCCGGTGCCGCTCGACAACATCGTCAACGAGTTGGTGATTGCGGGCGGCGTCAACGAGGTGGTCGACGCCATCCTGGCGCTCAACGAAAAACTGGGCGGCTTTGGCGAACTGGTCTATGCCGGCTTGGACTGGACCGATCCTGCGCTTGCGCGCAGGTCCATGGTCCTGATGGCCGAAGAGGTAATGCCGCGGGTCAATGCGGCGCTTGGGAAATAACTAGACCGCGCCGTTGCCGACCGACCTGACTGCGCTCGCAGTTCAACCCACTGCGTGCAGCACCTTGCCGCCAGCTTCGACTGGTTTGGCGTGGATCAGAATCACCGCGATCACGCAGGTCTCGGTCCCCCGGTTAATCCAATTGTGGATCGTGCCGCGCTGCACCATGACATCCCCCGCCTTGAGGTGGACCTCGACGCCATCGTCGAGTTCCATGTCGATTTCGCCTTTCATCACCACCAGGTAATCGATCGAATCGGTCCGGTGCATGCGCGCCTCGACACCCGGCCTGAAGTCCAGGATGCGGAACACGCTGCCGTTTTCGATCATGGTGAATTTACCTTCACGCATGCCCCCATCACGATTGCCGTCGTTATCGGCTGGGACCGTATCAGTAGTCCAGATGTTGCAGACAAAGGCGTTGGCGCGCCCCTGCCGGAAGTGGCTGCAGACCTCGTCAATTTCCACGATGGCCTTGCCGTGCTCGTCGTGACCGGTCACCACCCGGCGGATCTTCGGAACCTTGGCGTCCTGCATGCTTGTCTCCCTGTGGGCAAAATGAAGGCTATTGGTCGAAGCGACGATAAGCCAAAGCAGAGGGCGGATCAAGGCACCCTTTCCCGATGCTAGACTGAATATGTGAATTCGCAGTCGCGGCGATGAATCGTTACCGGCCGCAGACCATCACGCAAGCACGGGAGAAGAACGATGGCGTTTACAAAAGTACGCGGGCTTCGGATGCGCTATGAAGTGGTCGGAGACCGCGGGCCGTGGGTGGCGCTCGTTACCGGCGGCCGGCGCGGCTACGACGAGTTCGTGCCGCTTGCCGGGCGCATCGCGCGCCACGGCTTTCGGGTGGTGCTCCACGACCGCCGCAATACGGGCGCCACCGACATCGTGATCGACGGCGAACTGCCCGAGGAAACGCTGTGGCTCGATGACCTGCTCGCGCTTCTCGAACAGCTCAACGCGACGCCGGCGTTCATCGGTGGCTCTTCCGCGGGTGCGCGCACCGCCATGCGGTTTTACCTGCGTCATCCCGCTGTCGTTAAGGGGCTGCTACTGATGCGCGTCACGGGCGGGGCTTTCGCGGCCGGGCGCCTACCCGGCATGTACTACGGCCAGTTCATCAAACTTGCCCGCGAAGGCGGCATGGCAGCGGTGTGCGGCCATGAACAATATCAGGAACGGATCGCCGCCAACCCCCCGATGCGGGAACGGCTGATGGCCATGCCCGTTGAGCACTACATCGCCGTGATGACGCGCTGGATGGATGCATTCGTTGCTGGCACACACCTGCCCATCATGGGTATGACCGAAGCGGAACTCGCATCCATCAAAGTCCCGACGGTGGTGATTCCTGGCAACGACCTCACCCACGCATCGGCCAGCGGCATCCTCGCTGCAAAACTGATCCCGGGGAGCCGTCTGCATCTGTTACCTATCACCGATCAGGATGTGGCGCTGATCCCCTATCCCGAATGGGAGCCACTCGAAGACGAGATCGCGCAAGTATTTGTCGATCATATGCGGTCAATACCCGCGTAACACCCCACACCAAGGAGCTTATCCATGTTCTCGCACGTCATGCTCGGTTCGAACGACTTACATCGGTCGAAAAAATTCTATGACGCCACGCTGGGAGCCCTCGGCCTTGCCGAGGGCGCGATCAGCGGCAATCGTGTGTATTGGCGAACCAAGACGGGCGTCTTCGCGGTGACGATTCCCCTGGACGGTAAGGCCGCCACGCCCGCCAACGGCGGCACGCTGGGTTTTGCCTGCAGTTCGGCCGAGCAGGTAGAGGCCTGGCATGCAGCGGGCGTCGCCAACGGCGGGACCAGCATCGAAGATCCGCCCGGGATACGGCAGGGCGCTACAGGCAAGATGATGCTCGCCTATCTTCGCGACCCCGATGGCAACAAAATCTGCGCGCTCTATCGGATACCGGCCGCCTGAGCTCGATTAGTCCGTCAATGTGCCTCAGCACGTCACCGCGTTGCTGGTGCAGCGAGCTGACCTTTGATAGACGGCTGACTGGCGGTGCCCAACGAACACCCGCCAGGCGTTTATTGCAAGGCAGCTAAAAACTGTCTGAGCTCAGCGGTCTTCGGCGCGTCGAACAGCGCCTCAGGCGCGCCTTCCTCATGGATACGCCCCGCATGCATGAACACGATGCGATCAGCAACTTTGCGGGCAAAAGCCATCTCGTGCGTAACCATCAGAAGCGTCATGCCCTCGGACGCGAGCGACTCGACCACCTGCAACACTTCGCCGACAAGTTCAGGATCGAGCGCCGAAGTGATTTCATCGCAGAGCAGCACGCTAGGATTCATCGCGAGCGCCCGCGCGATAGCCACTCGCTGCTGTTGCCCGCCCGATAGCTGGTCGGGCATCGCCTCAAACTTCTCGGCAAGTCCCACTTTCCCGAGAAGCCTGCGCGCCCGAGCAAGTGCATCGGCACGAGGCTCCTTCAATACCAATCCTGGAGCTAGCGCGATATTGCGTCCTACACTGAGGTGAGGAAACAGATTAAAACTCTGGAACACCATGCCAACTCGCTGCCTGAGCGCCCGCATGGCGCGTGCGTCATCATGCTGCAATGCAGTTCCTTCCACTTCAAGCTGACCAGCCTCGAAGCGCTCAAGCCCGTTTATACAACGGAGCAAAGTGCTCTTTCCCGAACCACTGCGACCGATCAGCGCGATCACTTCGCCTCGCGAAACACTTAGATCGATACCCCGTAAAACTTCATTGTCTCCAAAACGTTTACGCAGGCCCTTGATGGCTACAGCAGCAAATCCGTTCATCGTTACTTAAGGCTCCAAAACATTCGCTAGACAGAGCGCTGTGGACGCATACTTCGCTCCAGATACTGGCTGTAGCGCGACATGAAGAAGCAGAAGGCGAAGTTCGACAAAGC
>CAZZKA010000044.1:0-17522 GCA_964654745.1 uncultured Bordetella sp.
GAGGCTCTTCGCCGAGGGGCGACGCGACGATGCGATCAAGAGTATTGAAACCGCCCTGCAGACCTCTCCGCGCGATGCCGCGCTTCGGTTCACCCTTGCGGTCATGCTCGCCGACAAGGGCGAGCAGGGCCGGGCACTCGCTCTGTTTACCGAACTGACTCAGGAGTTCCCCGAACTGCCCGAGCCTCACAACAATCTCGCGGCGCTCTACGCGGCGCAGGGTGAACTCGATCAGGCGCGTACCGCGCTTGAAAGCGCGGTACGGGCGCTTCCTGCCTATGCGCTTGCCTGGGAGAATCTGGGTGACGTCCATCTGAGAATCGCTGAACGGGCCTACACGCGGGCAGCCTCCCTCAACCGCGCTTCGGGTGCCGAGGCCAAGCTCAAACTTGCCCGCGAGCTGATCGATCGTGTTTCGCCGTCCGCTGCGCGCCCCGCAGCGGTCAACCTGCCTGGCAAGCGCGACTGACCGCTGCGGCGGTCATGGTTGTCTGGTTTTGTTTTCGATCCATTGTTAGCAAAGGACTGTCCCATGTTGTTCAGAAAGCTCCCTCTGATCGGCGCCCTCCTCGTGGCGCTCGCCGTTGCCGATGAAGGCGCAGCCCAGGGGCCCGCGCCCCAGGTACTCATGAAAACCTCGATGGGCGAGGTCGTGATCGAGCTCTACCCCGACAAGGCTCCGAAGACCGTCGACAATTTTCTCAAGTATGTGAAGAGCGGGTTTTACTCCGATACGGTGTTTCATCGCGTCATTAACGGCTTCATGGTTCAGGGTGGCGGCTATCCAAAGTCGATGTACCAGGGCGACATGGGCCGCAAGGAGACCTTTCCCCCCATCGAACTCGAATCCAAAAACGGGTTGAAGAACGACACCGGGTGGCTTGCCATGGCGCGCACGTCGGTCCCCAATTCGGCGACCTCGCAGTTCTTCATCAATGTCACTGATAACGACATGCTCAATCACCCCAAGCCCGATGGACACGGCTACGCGGTCTTTGGCAAAGTGATCAAGGGGATGGAGGTCGTCAATGCAATCAAGGGCGTGAAGACGACTCGCATGGGGCCGATGGCCGATGTCCCGGCCGAACCGGTGATCATCCAGTCGATCACGGTCATCGGCGGCAAGTGAGTGCAGACAGCCGTCTTCGACTGAGCGGGAGCGATCGCGCGCTCTTCGCTTCAGACATGCACCTGGGTGATCACGACCCGCAGACGGCTGAATTGTTTTTTTCTTCCCTCGCCTCGCACACCGGGGCAGTCACGCACCTGTTTTTGCTGGGTGACATTTTTGAGGCGTGGGTGGGCGATGACCAGCCTGATCAGGTTGCCGCGCAGCTGTGCGACAGCCTGAGCGGACTCGCCGCGCGAGGCGTACGTGTGTTGCTGATGCGTGGCAATCGTGATTTTCTGCTCGGTGTGGTCCAACGCAACGGGGCGGCCGCTACATGGCCGGCCCGCTGTAACGCTGAACTCCTGCAAGATCCGACTGTGGTCGATTTGTTCGGCACTCAAGTGCTGCTCGCCCACGGCGACGCATGGTGCATTGACGATCACGACTATCAGCGATTTCGTACTGAAGTTCGAACGCCATCCTGGCAGCAAGCCTTTCTCGCCCGTTCGCTTGACGAGCGACTGGCCATCGCGCGGGCGATGCGCGAACAGAGCGAACGAAACAAACTGCAAAACGATCCGGGCGATGTCAGCGGCGATGCCGTCGCGCGCGACCTTGAGGCTGCGCACGCAACCCGGGTGCTTCACGGGCACACGCATCGACCGGGACGCTACCCGCTGCCGAAGCACCGCCAGAGCGCTGAGCCACCGGAACGATGGGTGCTGACGGACTGGCTGGGTGCCTCGGGTCGCGGCGGATGGCTCGCGGTCAGCCGCAACGGTTGGGAGCGGTTTGAGGCGTAGGCCGGGCGGGCAAACGCCTAGTCCACCATCTTGTTGAGTGCCTTGACGTCAAGCGGAGGGGCGTCAGCGCGATCAACGCCCGCACCCAGGCGCAGCAGCGCATCCTGCAGCGCTTCTATCTGCCGGTCCTGCTCGGCGACGTGATCGATGAGGCGATGCAGCGCAATCGTGAGTGGATCGTCAGCAGCCTGGGTGACCGCGTACGCCGAAAATCCCATCCGGGCCGCATGAGCCTCGCGTTGTACGGCCTCATCGTCGACGATCACGCGAGCCGGGATGCCGACCGCGGTCGCCCCGGGAGGAACTTCGCGAACCACAACCGAGTTTGAACCGATGCGCGCGCCCTCGCCGACCGTGAACGGACCCAGGACCTTTGCGCCTGCGCCCACCACCACGCCGCGCTCGAGCGTCGGATGACGTTTGGTTCCGCGCGCGAGCGAGGTCCCGCCCAGCGTCACGCCCTGATAGATCGTGCAGTCATCGCCGATCTCCGCAGTCTCACCAATCACCACGCCCATGCCGTGATCAATGAACACCCGACGGCCCAGCGCTGCGCCGGGATGAATTTCGATACCGGTGATGAATCGGCTGCAATGGGATACCCAACGCGCAGCTGTCGTCCAGTTGGCCCGCCACAGACGATTTGCCAGCCGATGCAGGACCAAAGCATGGATCCCGGGATAACACAGGCACACCTCGAGCGTCGACCGGGCCGCTGGATCGCGCTCCCTCACCGCAGCGATATCGTCGCGCAGTCGCTCGAACATGCTCCGCCCTCCTCGTGACGCGCTCCCCGCCGGGAGCACCGGCGCAAAGTCTAGGGCTTTTCCCCGCGGTCTGCTTGGGCGAGCTTGTCAATCTGCGTGCAAATCCCCCGCAGGATATCGACCTCTTCGACCTCCAGCCTCGCCCGCGACAACAGACGTCGCAGACGCGGCATCAGCTTTTTCGGATGACGGGGGTCGATGAAAGCGATCGCGATCATCGACCGCTCGAGATGGGCATACAGGCCCTCGAGTGCTTCGTGGCTGGCTAGCCTACCCACCCATGGCAGCGTGTCGAGCGCCGGCTGCTCCTGATGCGCCGCACAGGCAAGCGCATACGCCATCACCTGGACCGACTGGGCGAGATTGAGCGATTCGTGACCTGGTGCAGTGGGGATCGAGACAAGGGCCTGACAACGCTGGACTGCCTCGATCGACAGTCCGGTCCGCTCAGGGCCGAAGACCACGGCGATCTCGTGAGCGGGATGCGCCGCCAACTCGGTCAGCACCCGCGGGGCAAGGCTCGCTGGCGACTGCGGGATGGGTCCGAACTCGCGAGAGGCTGCGCTCACCGCAACGGCAAGCGATACGCCGGAGAGCGCGGCCTCCAGGTCAGGAAAACAGTGTGCGTTAGCGAGAATGTCAGCGGAATTGCTTGCAAACGCCAGCGCATCCGGACGGGTCAGCACATCCGGGAAGCGCGGATCGACAAGAACGAGTCGTTCGAGGCCCATGGTTCGCATCGCCCGCGCCGTCGCGCCGACGTTACCGGGATGGCTGGGCTGCATCAGCACGAAGCGGATCCGTCGAAATGCCTCCGGAGGCTCAAACTGCAGGCCGTGCATCGTTGTCCCCTCGTGTTCCCTTAGAATGGAGGATTGATCTTTTCAGCGAAGGGCGCGCCGGCCTTGCCGGGCCAGGCAGCGAGCCCATCAGGATACGTTCATGCACCCGATGCTCAACACGGCGGTGCGGGCTGCGCGCCAGGCAGGCCGCATCATCAACCGCGCTAGCCTAGACCTCGACACCCTCGCGATCGCCCGCAAGCAGCGCAATGACTTTGTCACCGAGGTCGACCGCGCTTCGGAGGCCTCCATCATCGAGGTGTTGCACACGGCCTACCCCGATCATTCTATCCTTGCCGAAGAGTCTGGCCACGACGACAAGGGCAGCAAGACCTCGCCTGCCGAAGCCGACAACATCTGGATCATCGATCCGCTCGATGGCACCACCAATTTCATCCACGGTTTTCCGCAATATGCCGTATCGATTGCGCTCATGCAGAAGGGAGTGGTGACCCAGGCGGTGGTATACGACCCGTCCCGTGATGAACTTTTTACCGCGTCGCGCGGCCGCGGGGCCTACCTGAACGGTCGGCGCATACGTGTCTCCAAGCGAATCCGGATCGATGAATCGCTGATCGGTACCGGTTTTCCCTTTCGCAAGCTCGACATGCTCGACGGCTATCTCGCGATGATGCGCGCCGTCATGGAGCGCGCAGCGGGACTGCGCAGACCGGGGGCGGCTGCGCTCGATCTTGCTTATGTTGCCGCGGGACGGCTCGACGGGTTTTTCGAACTCGGCCTTGCGCCCTGGGACGCCGCTGCAGGCAGCCTCCTCATCACCGAGGCGGGCGGCATGGTGGGCAATTTTGATGCGGAGGGCGACTACCTCTTTTCCGAGCAGATCGTCGCCGGCACGCCCAAGGTCTTTTCGGGGCTGATCGCGTTACTGCAGCGCCATGTGCGGGCCGCCGAAGCAGCCGCTCAAACCGCACCGGCGCAGCCCAAGCCGATCAAGGCTACGAGGCGCTCGACCCCAGCCCCCGCAGAGCAGGCGGATGCCGCGAGCGGCGAGGCCGCCCGGCGAGACCCCTCGCAACGAGCAGTTCGACCGGCCAGCACACGGCGCAGCACTAGCGACTGAGTACCCGCAGCCGCTCGACCCAGGCCTCAAGCGATTCGGCGAGCGAGCGCTCTACGCTGATCTGAATACTCCCCGAAGCGGGATCGCCCGTCATCGTCACTGCAAACGCGCCCAGACGCGTCGCCACCGCTGCGTTTCCCGACAGACGGCCGGGCTCGATGGCAAGCGCGCGCTCCAGCCACACATTGAGCGACGCCGCATCGCCGCTGAGCCGCAACACCTGACGACTATCGCTGATATCTGTCACCAGCCCTGCGTGCCGACGGGATGCCGTATCGAGCACCCGCCAGACGACGGGCGCCTGTCCTCGGGGCAGTTCGATCAACCAGACGCCGGGGCTTACCGACCACCAGCGCAGATCCGCCTGCTGATGGACGCACAGCATCTGATCTTGCCAACGCACGCCAAGCGCATCGCCTATCCACGCTGAATGGTCGGTGCGTACCGACAGGAGTCCGCCTGGCGCCACCAGCGAGCAGCGAATGGCAAGACCGGAGGGTGCGCTCGACTCAGCCACGCATCCTCCCGCCCTCGGGGTCCACAAATATCGGTGCAACAATCCGCGCAGCGCGACGGCGTAACCCGCGCACAGGCTCACCCGGTCGCGCCGACCCGACCGCCGATCCCGCCTCGGGGCGATCCGATCCGATTGAAACATCCCCCGCATGCGTCACATGCACCATTTCCCCCGTCCGCGACCGCCCGGACTCGACCAGGGCAAGCGCGACCGGCCGGCCGAGCGCATGACTGAAGACGCTAGCCGTCACAAACCCTTGTGACGGCGATGACGCGGCGCGCGAGGGCGCATCAACCGGGACGACCAGCGCCCCTTCTTCAAATGGGAGCCTCGCTTCGTTCGTACCGCCTGAGGCCGGGGCTGCCTCGCGCGCCGGCGCTCTGCCCGGGGCACTCGCCACGCCCGCAGCCGGGGTATCGATCTCCAGACCGACCAGCTCGCGCCTTGCCCCCCCCTGCTCGCGCGCAAGCATCAGGGAGCGACGTCCGACAAAGTCCGGCTTGTCGGTATGCACCGCCCAGGCCATGCCGAGATCGTCCGGCGTGACCTCACCATCGACCTCGTGACCCAGCGAGAGAAAGCCTTTTTCCACACGCAACACGTGATTGGCCTCGGAGCCGATCGGCATGATCCCGAAGCGCTCGCCCGCGGCGAGTACCGCATCCCACAGCACCGGACCCTGCGCAGCAGGCACATTGATCTCGTAACTCAACTCGCCGGTGAAGCTCACGCGAAACACGCGCGCCTCGATCCCCGCGACATTCATCTTCCGGTGCCGCATGAACGGAAAGTCAGCGCGTGCAAGCGAAACATACGGTGCCACCTGCGCCATCGCCTCGCGCGCCCGCGGACCGCAAAGCACCACGGTTGCCCACTGCGCGGTTACGGGCTCGATCCAAACCTGATAGCGACCCCTGAACAGCCATTGACGACAGTATTCAAGCCAGCCCCCCATGGCATCGGCATTACCGGCGGTCGAGCTTAGCCAGAGGCGATCGCCGGGCAATCGAAAAACCGTTCCGTCATCAAAGATGCGGCCATCCTCGCGCAGCGCCAGGGCGTAACGGCCGCGCCCCTCGGCCAGATCAGCGACGCGGCAGGCGAGCACCGCCTCGAGAAACGCGACCGCATCGCGTCCTCCGATTTCGAATTTACCCAGCGGCGAGCTATCGTAGACCGCAAGGGATTCGCGCACCGCTCGGCATTCGCGCTCAAGGGTGGCGGGAAAGGTTTCACCAGGCAGAGGGTAGTAGCCCGGCCGACGCCAATTCGCACCCGATTCAAACATCACCGCACCGTGCGCAATATGCCAGTCGGTGAGCGGCGTGCGCCGCACGGGCCGCACCAACGGCCCGGGATCAAACCCGGCGATCGTGCCGAAGGCGACCGGCGCAAAAGGCGGACGTGCACGCGTCGGGGACAAGGTCTCGGGCGACTCGCCACGAAGCGCGGCGAGCGCTAGCAGGCCGTCGGTTGCGGCCGAGCGCCCCTGGTCGGGCCCCATGCCAAGCGTGGTGTAGCGTTTGAGGAGTTCGGGCACGACATAGCCTTCGCGCCAGCCGAGTTCGATATCGGCTTGAGTCACATCGCCCGCAAGATCGACGAATACTCGCGACCTGTCGATCATCACTGGTTCGGCGGCACCGGGCTGCGGTGCCGGCGGGCTCGGCGCGGCGCCCAGGCCGGCAGGATCGCCCGGTTCGCCCAGCAGGCGCGCGGCGGCGGCTTCACCGCTTCGCCAGCACGACGCGCTGTCCGACAGGCCCACCGCGGCGCCAGCCAGTTCGATGCGCCCAGAATCGGTGACGGCGAGTGGTTCAGCGCGCAGCGCACCGGTCTGTGCATCGAGACGCGCACGGCCCGCGCCTTGCAAAAACAACTGCAGTGCCGGGCTCCATCGGCCCGATACAGCGAGTAAATCGCAATCGATCCGCACCCTATCGCCAGACCAATTGAGCCCTGGCCCGACCGGTCGCTTCGAACTGTCGCTCGCCCGGTCCGCAGCGATTTCAACCGCCACCAAACCCTCGCGCCCTCCGCGCGCGCGGACCGGCGCGCCGCACACGACGGCAATGCCGCGTGATTCGGCCGCAACGATGTGCTCGTGAGGGACGATCTCTGTGAAAGGCCGCCCAGTCGGGCTGCCCGCGACAATCGCCGCAACGTCGAGTCCCGCATCGTGCGCATCGAACGCCGCCTGCCAGGCATCGGACCCCGTGCATGCAAGCACCATGCGCTGGCCCGCCGCGACCGCATGGCGATGGAGATAGGAGCGCACCGCGGAGGCAAGCATCACACCGGGAAGATCGTTGTTCTCAAAAGAGAGACCCGATTCAAATGCGCCGGTGGCCAGGCAGATTCGCTCGCAGCGAATGATCCACAGGCATTCGCTCGCAAGGGCCGAGCGCTGCACCGCGAGGGCATGGCCGTGGTCGTAAAGACCGAGCGCGACCGTGCCGGGAAGCCGTCGCACCAGGCCGCTCGCATCAATCGAAGGGATCAGCGCGTCAATGTGCGCGCGCATCTCAACATCATCGTGCAACGCGCTCGCGCCCAGGCTGCCGCCTGGCGTCTCGCGATCGTCGACCCACACCACTGAGCAGCCGCGCGCGACCAGTCCCTGCACTGCCGCACACCCCGCGGGCCCCGCGCCCACCACCAGCACCTCGGCATGCGCGTGGCGCCGATCAATCGCGGGCCCACCGGCGCTCTCTGGCGCGCGGCCAAGCCCTGCCGCACGACGAATCCATGATTCATAAAACGGCCAGGCCCGCACCGGCCACTTGAAGGTCTTGTAATAAAAACCTGCAGGGATGAGCCGATGCAGCCAGTCAGCAAGCACACCGACATCGCGCTCCACGCTGGGCCAGCCATGCATCCCGCGCGCCTCGAGTCCATCGACAAGCTGCAGCCGGGTGGCGAGCGCATTGGGCTCGCTCCAGGGTCGGACCAATTGCACGAAGGCGTTGGGTTCTTCCCAGCCCTCGCCGCGGATGCCGCGCCGGCGGTGATATTTAAAGCTGCGCGCCACGGTACGAACGCCACCTGCGAGGAGCGCCGAGGCGAGTGTGTCGCCCGCGTACCCCTCAAGAGCGCGGCCGTCGAATGAAAAGCCGAGTCGGCGCGAACGGTCGATCTGCGCGCCGCCTTGCGCGAGGCGATAGCCGCTCACCGTTCAGCCCCGCTCTCGTGCGCATTGCTCTCGTGCGCATCGCTCTCGCGCGACTCGCTCTCCCGCAAATCGCTCTCGTGCGCATCGCTCGGCCAGAAATCACTCGGCCGCCGCACCGCGCGAATCTGATGGCCCAGCGTATTGCGCTCCACCAGCAACCATTGGCGGCACCCGAAGCTGTGCCACCAGAGTTCCTCAACCCACCCTGCGGTGTTGTTTCGGTTGTAGAGTCCGTCAGCCCATGCCCCTGCACTCAGGGCCGTCGGGTCGGCCGCGCGCGGGATCGCTTCACCGGTGCATTGAAACTCGGTTTCAGGCCTGACGCCGCAAATCGGACAGTGCAGTCTCAGCATGGTTGGAATGCGCCCGTGTCAGAACCGGTTGGACGCGCTTGCGGTCTCGAAGACCGGCCGCAGGGTATCAAAGCGCGCGAGCGAAAAGGGCGCGATCCAGTCGTCCGCTTTACCCGTCGCAATGAGCCGTGCAAAGCTTCGACCGCCCGCCGGGATCGATTTGAAGCCGCCCGAACCCCATCCCGTACTGACAAAGAGACCACGCACCCGCGTGTCGGAGACGATGGGGCTGGTGTCATAGGACAGATCGATCGCACCGGCCCAGTGCCTCAGCATCTTGACGCGGGCAAGGTGGGGAAACATTTCGATCATCGCAGCCACCGTATCGAGCAGCAGAGGGGGAGCCCCTCTCTGTGCATAGGATGGATACGCATCTGCGCCGCCCCCGATCACAAGTTCGCCCTTGTCCGACTGGCTCAGATACATTGCAAGGGCGGGCACCGTAACGACGATGTCGAGGACAGGCTTGAGGGGCTCGGAAACGAAGGCCTGCAATGCCAGTGTTTCGATCGGCAGCCTGAGACCCGCCATCGCGGCAAGCCGACCGCTACTGCCCGCCACCGCAAGACCGACACGTTCACACCGGATATCGCCCCGCGAGGTGATCAGGCCGGTGACCGCGCCAGCGTCCATCATCAAGCCCTTTACCTCGCACGCCTCGACGATGTCGACGCCTGCCTCGCTTGCTGCTCGGGCATACGCCCAGGCCACCGCATCATGCCGTACCGTTCCGGCGCGGCCCTGCCAGGCTCCGCCGAGGATCGGCAGGCGCATCGACGGATCGCGGTTGAGTGTCGGCAGCAACTCATAGACCTGATCGGAGCTGAGCAAGCGATAGTCTGCGCCGTGCCAGCGCATGGCATGCATGCGACGACGCGAATCGCGCAGCTTGGCCCAGGTCTGCAGGATTTCCAGCTGCCCCCGGTGGCTCACCATCAGGTTGAAGTCGAGCTTTGCGGACAGATCCGTCCATAAGCGCAGGTTCTCGTCCTGGAACCGGATGCCGGGCTCGCGCAGGTAATTCGAGCGGATCACCGTGGTGTTGCGACCGGTATTGCCCGAGCCGAGCCAGGCCCTCTCAACCACGGCGACCTTTAGTCCATGGTCCTTCGCCAGATGCCAGGCGCTCGCGAGGCCGTGGCCGCCGCCACCCACAATCACCGCGTCGTAGCTGGCCCCCGGTTCGGCCCGCCGCCAGGCCGCGGGCCAGCCGCCATGACCCGCAATAGCCTGTCGGACGAGATTGAAAATCGAATAACGCATCGCGGCGCAGTGTAGCGCCCAACGCTCAAAGCGCCGTTACAGTCCCTTTTCCGGGCGCCCGGGCGAGCGCCTGCCCGGCGCCCGGACCGCCCGGCTGAGACGACACGCCGAAACGGTTCCCGGATTGCCCTTGAAAAGCCGGAGGGGTCGCTTGCCGCCTCGGGCAATGCTGCTACCATGGACGATTGTCTAACCCGACCTGTCCGAGGTATCGAATGAAACTGTTCCGGACTCTGGTGGCGCTTGCTGCCGCCGGCATGACCCTTTTGTCCGCCCAGGCGCTTGCCCAGGCTCCCGCCAAGTCACGCCTGCAGACCGTGCTCGAGCGTGGCACGGTGCGCGTCGGCACGACCGGCGATTTCAATCCGATGTCGATTCGCGATCCGGCCACCAACTCCTATCGCGGTTTTGACATCGAAGCGATGGAGCAGTTTGCCAAGGACCTCGGCGTGAAGATCGAGTGGGTGCCCGCTGAATGGGCCACGCTGGTGGCAGGCATCACCGCCAATCGCTATGACATCTTCTCTGGCGCCTCGCTCAACATGGCCCGCGCCAAGACCGTAGCCTTCTCCGACCCCTACACCGAAGCGGGCACGGTGCCGCTCGTTCTCAAGTCCGAGGCCGGCAAATACAAGGGATGGGCCGATCTTAACCAGTCAGGCACCGTCGTCGCCGTGCTCCTCGGTACCGTGTTCGAAGAGCAGGCCAAGGTACATTTCCCGCAGGCTCGCGTTCGCTCGGTTGAAAAGCCTGCGACCGGCTACCAGGAAGTGCTCGCCGGACGCGCCCAGGCCACCATCACGAGCAATGTTGAGGCGGCTTCGCTGGTCAAAAACTTCCCCAATCTGGTCATGGTTGGTGGCGCAGAGTTGCGTAACAAACGCCCCTTCGCCTACCCGCTTCCCCAGGGCGATGCGGTGTGGACCACCTATGTCAATAACTGGATTGCTCTCAAAAAGTCTGAAGGCTTCTTCCAGGCCCTCGAAGCCAAGTGGCTGGGCGGGCAGTAACCCTCTTTCTCGCCTGCGCAGTCTCGCTCATCGCAGCGGGCTGCGCCTCAAGCCCCGGGGGCTACACCTGGGGTTGGTACATCTTCAATCCGCTTGCCGCCAAGGGGCTGGGCAATCTCCAGTTCATGGCCGCGGGCTTGGGCCTCACCATTGCGCTCGCAGTGAGCGCCATCGTCCTGTCGGTATTGGTCGGCGTGACGATGGCGATGGCCTCACTGTCGCCCTCGCGACTGCTTCGCGGCGGCTCACGCGTCTACGTCGAGTGCCTGCGCGCCATCCCGCTGCTGGTTTTGCTCCTCTGGGTCTACTACGGCCTTCCGGTCATAACCGGGCTGCAGTTCAGCGCGTTCACAGCGGGCGTGCTGTCGCTCGCGCTGTCGGACTCAGCGTTCGAAGCCGAGGTGTTTCGCGCCGGCATCCAGTCGGTGCCAAAGGGTCAGCGTGAGGCCGCCCGATCGCTTGGGCTGTCGAGCTGGCATACCTTCCGACTGGTGATCTTTCCCCAGGCAATCCGCACCATTCTGCCCGCGTTGGGTAACCAGTTTGTCTACGTGCTCAAAATGAGTTCGCTCGTCTCGGTCATCGGCCTGCAGGAGCTCACCCGCCGCGCCAACGAGCTAAACGTTACCGAATACCGTCCGCTCGAAATCTATACCCTCCTGGTGCTGGAGTATCTGGTGCTGATCCTGCTCACCTCCTGGGGCGTGCGCGCGCTTGAGCGCCGCCTGAACCGCCACCAGCACTAGGGCCCCGGGGAGGCATTTACGCATGTGGCTGGAAACCAGCACTTCCGAGCAGATCCGGCGTTATCTGGAGCGCTCGCGCACGATCGTGCTCCCCATGGGCTCGACCGAACAGCACGGGCCGATTGGGCTGATCGGCACGGATTCGATCTGCGCCAGAGCGGTGGCGCAGGGCCTGGCTGAGCGCAGTGAGGTTCTCATCGCGCCGGCGATCACGCTCACTGTCGCGCAATTCAATATGGGCTTTCCGGGCACGATCGCAGTACGCGCAGCGACCCTTCTTGCCCTGCTCAACGATGTGTTGCACGCGCTGGCGGATCAGGGCTTTGATCGGATCTATGTCTTGAACGGGCACGGGGCCAACATCGCGGTTGCCCGCGCCGCCTTTCAGGACTTTTATCTCGAGCGCCAGCGGCGCCTGCCGGGCGTGCCGAGCGCACGCTGCAGACTGCGCAGCTGGTGGGAATTTGCCGAAGTCAATGCGCTGCGATCGGCCTGGTATGGCGAGTTTGAGGGCCTGCACGCCACGCCGAGCGAAATCGCAATCACCATGGCGGCTGAGCCTCAAGCCTGCGAGCGTGCGCGGGCCGAAGGCGCCGAGCGCGCGATCGCCGCCCCGGCCGCGCTCTCGCCAGAGTTTTTGCGCGACCATGGGGGCGACAATCATTTCGACGCTCTCACGCATCGGGCTGCGTTCCCGGACGGCAGGGTCGGTTCCCATTCCTGGCTCGCGCAGGCCGATCAGGGCGAACGACTTCTCGCGGCCGCGATTGCCGGCGCTGCAAACGATCTCGAAGCTTTCGTCGCTGAGCCCTAGAGCGACGATATCCCAGATATTCGACGACTTCGCACATTGCCGGCGCTACGCACCATGCTGATCCTCTACGGTCTTCCGCTCTCGACCTACACCACCAAGGTACGGATCGCTCTGCATGCAAAGGGCATCGTCTTCGCCGAAATAGCCCCGCCCGATGGCTATCGATCGCAAGCATGGCGCGCCATCGTACCCTCGGGCACCATCCCCGCAATCGACCATGATGGCTTCATCCTCGCCGAGTCCGAGGCCATTGTTGAATATATCGATGAGGCCTTCTCCGGGCCCTCTCTCTTCCCGGGCGATCCCCGGGCCCGCGCGGTGATCCGTAGGCTCGCACGCCTCCATGATCTCCATTTGGAACCCGCAGTGCGGGCACTCTTTCCGCTGGTCCGCGATCCCGCAGAGCGCGACCGACTGCCGGCGCTCGCGAGCGCGATCGGCGCCAGGATCGATCAATGGCTCGCCACCGCGCAGCCAGCCCCCTGGGCGGCGGGCAGTGCGTTCAGCGCGGCCGACTGTGGCTTTGCCGTCACCCTTCCCCTCGCTCAACGGCTCCTGGAGGCGCTCGGCCGGCCGATGGAGTTCCCTTCCGCCTTGCGCGAATGGCTGTCTCAATGCGACAGTCACGCTGCCGTCAGATCAGGGCTCGAACCCTGGCGGCTAGCCACCGAGGCGTGGCTGGCGCAGGCAATGGGAGGATGAAGATGAAACCGGATCATGCGGCAGCGGACGCCTCGGCAAGCCCGCTGCTTGACGCGCAGTGGCGCTACGTTGAGAAAATTTCCCTCGAGGACTTCACCCGACACGACTGGGATACGCTGAATGTTCAGCGTGTCCAGTACTACGCGCAGGAGCAGGCGAAGCAGGTATTGCGCATGCTCGCCGATTCGCGGGACGACCCCACATTTGGCTACCTGGTCAACAATTACCGCCACTGCCTGCAGTCGGCGACGATGGCGCTCAGGGACGGGCTCGACGAGGAGGATGTGGTCGTGGCACTCCTTCACGATGTGGGCTTCATTGCCTGTCCGCAAAGACATGGCGAATTCGCCGCGGCGCTGCTTGGCGCCTATGTAAGCGAGCGCAACGAATGGATGCTGCGCCGGCATGCGATCTTTCAGGATGTTCACGCGGCCAATCACCCCGACGCCGACCGCCATGCGCGTGAGCGCTGGCGCGGTCATCCGCATTTTGAGTGGGCAGCGACTTTTGTCGACCGCTATGACCAGGCTGCAACCGACCCGCACTACGACTGCGCGCCGCTAGAACATTTCGAACCGATGGTGAAACGGATTTTTTCCCGAGCGCCGCGGGCCGCGTCGCTCCCCGATTAAATAAGGACTCGGTGCCATGACCGCATGGATCAGAATGGTTCCCCTCGACGAGGCCGAGGGGGCGCTCGCAACGGCCTACCAAAAGGTGCGTACGCCGCACGGCACTGTCGATAACGTGATGAAAGCGCACAGCCTTCGGCCACATACAATGGAAGGCCATGTTGCGCTCTATCGGAGCGTGCTTCACAACCCCGACAACACGCTTCCGTTCTGGTATCTCGAAGTGGTCGCGTCCTATGTGAGCATGCTCAATAATTGCGCCTACAGCCTCACCCATCACTGGTCCAACGCACGGCGGCTGATCCGCGACAAAGCGCGCTCGGACGCCATTCATGCAGCGCTGCAAGCCCGCGCACCTGAGCGGGTCTTCAGCGGCAAAGAACTCGAGCTGCTGCGCTACGCGGGCAAGCTCACCACCGATGTAGCCAGGATGGAAAAGCGCGATATCGACGCTCTGCACGCGACGGGCTGCAACGACGGCGAGATTCTTGAAGTCAATCAGGTCTGCGCCTATTTCAATTACTCCAACCGATTGCTGAACGGCCTGGGTGTGACAACCGAGGGGGATGTGATCGGCTATTACAAGGACGAGGAATGAACCGGCACAGCGCACGCAAGATCGCTGTCGACGAAATCCCTGTCATCGAAGTCGACGCGCTGCTATCCCCGGATCGCGCCGGGCTCAAGGCGATAGGTGAGCAGATGCGCGAAGCAGCGGAGCGCATCGGGTTTTTTTATGTGAGCGGGCATGGCATTGCGCAGGAACTGATCGACGAGGTGGATGCCACAGCGCGCCGGTTCTTTGCCTCCTCGCTGGACAAGAAGCTCGCGATCGAGCCAGTCGGACGGCACCGCGGCTATATCAAGCAGGGCGAGGCAAAGATGTATGACCGCGCCCGTCCCGATCTGAAAGAAAGCTTTATCTGGGGGCTCGATATCGCCGACAACGATCCCGATTTTCTGGCGGGCAATCGGATGATCGGGCCCAACCGTTGGCCGGACTGGATGCCTGAGATGCGCCCGCTCCTCAACCGCTATCTTGACGAGGCGCACGCCTGTGCGAGGCGCCTGCTGGGCGCTCTTGCGGTGAGTCTCGACGCACCGCAGGATACGTTCACCCGGCAATTTTCCAAGCCCATCTCTCGCGGCTCGCTGGTCTATTACCCGCCTCAGGCGCCAGAGCTGGGCGATCGTCAGTACGGGGTGGCGCCGCATACTGACTATGGCGTGATCACCCTGCTCCATCAGGATCCCGTGGGCGGACTCCAGGTGGCCACGCGCGGCGGAGAATGGGTCACCGCCACACCGATTCCGGGCACACTGGTGATCAACTCAGGTGATCTGATGGGGCGCTGGAGCAACGATGTGTTTCGCTCGAACCCACATCGGGTGATCAACAGCTCTGGACGCGAACGCCTGTCAATAGCGGTATTTGTCGATCCCGACTACGACACGCCGATCGTGCCGGTGACCGAGCCGGGCGTCGCCCCCCGCTACCCTGAAGTGACCTGCGGCGAATATATCCTCGGGCGCTTTGATAAGGCCTTTGAATATCGCAAGCGCGCAGGCTGATTGGCTGGCACCGGCAGACTATCCGGCCAACACCGTTTCGGGACGAGCGCGGTCAAGAAGCGAGGTCAGTGCCTCCTCAGAAATGACCTCAATGCCAAGCTTGCGCGCTTTTTCCGCCTTGCCGCTCGTCGAGTCCGGATCCGCGAGCACCAGATAGGTTGTCTCCCGTGTCACCGTGTCCACCAGTTTCATCCCCACTGCCGCGAGTGGGCCCTCATAGTCTGATTTTTTCTTGCCGCTTGGCAGTTTGCCGCTGATGCAGACGGTCTTGGCCGGACCGCTCTGCGTCCCATCGGGCAAATCTCGTTGGGGTGGAGTGATCAGCACTCCGTTCGCGAGCATCTTGTCGATCACCTGCGCCATCGAATCGATGCCGTCCTGGATGGGGCCGCCCAGATTGGGCACCCCCGCTCGCTCGGCAAACTCCGGCTCGCGCAGGCGCCCCGAGCGCCAGCTATCTAGCGTGTCGAGTTCACCCGCCGCCGCTGCGATCATCAGCTCAATTCTCCGCACCCCGACGTGATCAATCCCGAGTGACCCCAGGAACTGCGCAAGCGAGAGGGTTCTCGTAGCATCGATCGCCTCCAGAATCGACTGCGCGCGCTTGTCACCGAGGCGGATACTTTTTTCGTCATTGATGATGAGTTCGGCAAGCTCTCCAGCCCGCCCCTGCAGTGCATAGAGATCCGCCGCATCTTCAATGCCGAAGCGATCGAGCATGGCCTCGAGCACCGAATCACCGATGCCTTGTATGTCGAGGCTGCTGATCCAGCGGTTGATCTTTCCCGAACTCTTTTTGGGGCAGGTCGCATTTCGGCATTCGAGTATCACGCCGGCATCGCCCGAGGTCGTTCGGCGACGCCCGACCTCGCCCCCGCAGAACGGACAGGACAAGGGCGCCACGATGGGCCGGCGACCGGCAGGCCGGTCGGTCACGCGGATCACTTTAGGGATGATGTCGTTGGCCTTAATGAGCCACACTGAATCACCGATCGCCACATCAAGCCGGGCAATCTCGTCAAAATTGGCGAGCGAGGCGCTGCTCACCGTGGTGCCGCCGATCTCGACGGGCCTCAGCTGAGCGGTGGGCACCAGCGCACCGGTATGGCCACCACTCACGATGACATCCTCGAGCACGGTCTCGGCGCCTGCCGAATCAAATTTCCATGCAACCTGCCCCTTGGGTCGACCCGCCGTAATGCCAAGCGATTCCTGGCGCGGCAGATCGTCGATCTTAGCGACGATGCCGTCGATCCAGAACGGGAGCGCATCGCGCTGCGCTGTAATGTCGCGATACCAGGCGACCGCCTCGTCGGTACTTGCACAGCGCTGATGCGCAATCACATTGAAACCCAGTTCGGCGAGCCTTGAGAGCTTGTCGGACTCGGACTCAAAGCGCACCGAAACACCACCGCGCTGCTCATCGATATCAAACGCAAAGGCAGTGAGGTGATCGCACTGATGGCCGTTTTTGCGCCCCATGATGCCGCTGCCGGCATTACGCGGGTTTTTGCTCCGGTTGGGATCGACACGCGCCCAGTCTTCAACAGTGAGAATGACCTCAAACCTCACTGCACCCGTGAACGGTACTCCAGCCCGACCAGCGCCCACCCAGGCAGGTAATCCTTTGAAGCGCATGGCATTCGCGGTGATGTCCTCGCCTATCGTCCCGTCGCCGCGAGAGATCGCCTGCGAAAGACGACCATCGCGGTAATAGGCTGCCGCACTCGCACCATCGCCCTTGAGGCTCAACTGCAGCGGAGGACCGCCGCTCTTATCGACCCAGGCGCGAAACTCCTCTTCGGAATTGACCTTGTTCTGGCTACCCATCGGCATCGCATGCCGAGCCTTGGTGAGGATGGTGTCAGGCGGCACCGGTGAGCCGACCATCGCAAGCAAAGGATCGTCGGGCACCAGCGCACGCAACTCATCCTCTAGAGAGTCGTACTCAGCATCCGACATGATCGGATCGCCGCCGTAGTAATAGGCGTGCTTGGCCTTGAGGATGAGGTTTCTAAGCTGGTCGATGCTCGCGGACACGGAAAGATTGACGCTATCGATTGAGAGACTTAACTTTAACAGGCCCCCCCCCCCCGCTGCTGAGACGCTGGGCCGGGGGGACGGGGGATAACGGGGA
>CAZZKA010000045.1:0-17387 GCA_964654745.1 uncultured Bordetella sp.
ATTCCGGAGGCGGCTGGTCAGAGCACTCTTCACCTCTGGCCCCGAGAAGGCGTCGAGCGCAGTTATGTGATCACGGTCATTCCGGCTGACACGGGCCGACTGCTCTCGGAGATCCGCGCCATGCTCGGCGAGCAGCCTAATCTCGGTGCCCGGGTGGTCGGCGACAAGATCGTGATCGAGGGCTCCGGCGCTTCGGAGGAGCAGGCTGCGCGGCTCAACGAGATCGGTTCACGCTACCCGCAGATCGTCAACCTGGTGAGCAAGGTCGGCCTCGAAAAGATGATCGAAATGGATGTGCGCATGGTTGAAGTGCGCCGCGACGCTCTGCAAAACCTGGGGATTCGCTGGAAACCGACAGCCAACGGACCAGCTTTCGGCGTGGTTGGCGATACCTATCGGGGTGCGGCTTTCTCCCAGGGCATCGCCGCCGGCGCTGCGGGCGCAACTGTAGCGAGCGCCGCTGCGCCCTTTGCGGCATCGCTAGGGCTGGCCGCGTCATTCACATCGGTCATCAATCTTCTGGTGCAAAACGGGCAGGCCGTGGTGCTCGCTGAGCCGCGGCTTGCCTGTCGCAGCGGGGGGTCGGCGCGATTCATTGCGGGGGGCGAATTGCCGATCCCGTTTTCGGCAGGGTTGGGGGCTACATCGGTAGCGTTCAAGGAATACGGCATCAAATTCGACATCTCTCCGGTCACCAGCGCGAGCGGCATCATCGCCGCTAAGGTCGCTACCGAGATCTCCGCGGTCGACTTCGAAGTGCAGGTCAACAACATTCCCGGGCTTACCAAGCGGCGCGCCGAGACTGATGTCAACCTGCGTGAGCACGAAACGCTGGTGATCGCAGGTCTTCTTTCCGAAGAGACCTCTCGCAGTATCGACCGGTTACCGGCAGTGGGGGAACTCCCGGTCCTCGGGCGTCTTTTTCGATCGCGGATGTTCCGTGACCGCCAGACCGAACTAGTCGTCTTCGTTACGCCCCGACTGGTCAACGATGACCCGCATGTAGGGCGTGCGCAGGCGATCCAGCAGCGCAATCGCGCGCAGGACCTGCGCGAACTTTTGAGGATGGTCGATTGATGCTTACTGTCTCCGTTGAATCGGCCGATGAGCCACCCCGCAGCGTGCGCCTGGAAAAACTTCCATGTCGCATCGGGCGGGGCGCGGCAGCCGATATTGCGCTTTCGGGATGGCGCGTCGCCCGCGAACATGCGCGGATCGAGGAGCGGGAGGGAACGCTCCGGGTAATAGACGAGGGCAGTCTCTGCGGGACCCTGGTTAACGGAGACAGAGTTGTCGAATATGGTCCGCTTTCTGAGTCTGACGAAATTCTGATCGCCGGGCACCGGTTGCGCGTGCTGTCGATACAGGCGACTCTGCATCGAAAGTCGGCAGCCCCCGCTCCAGTGTGCGTTGAACGCCCGTCCGCCCTTGACGCTGAGGAGGGTGATCGGTCGGCCGCGTCGCATCGGTTTGTCCGGCGCCGGATGCTACACAGACGACTGCTGGCCGAGTTTGAGGTTAGGCGACCGGATTTGAGGCAGCTGAGCGATGCACAGCTGCGCAGTCACGCGCGCGCTGTTCTTGAGGAGGTGATAGGCGACGAGCCCGAGTTGTCGGCGGATTCCGAACGATCTGAATTACTCGCCGAGGTACTCGATGAGGCAATCGGCCTGGGCCCGATTGAGGCGCTCCTAGCGGATGATTCGGTATCGGAAATCATGGTGAACGGTACCGGTCCTATTCATGTTGAGCGAAATGGGCAGCTGGAGTTGACCAACCATGCGTTTTCAAGCGACGAATCCATCCGGTTGGTGATCGACCGCATCATTGCCCCGCTCGGCCGCCATATCGATGAAGCTTCACCCATGGTCGATGCGCGTCTCCCGGATGGATCCCGACTTAACGCCGTGATTGCGCCGCTCAGCATTAACGGACCGGCTGTGACCATCCGGCGGTTCAATCGAAGCTTGCTTGCCGCGGAGGATCTCATCGCACTGGGAGCGCTTTCACCCGCCATGCTGAAGTTCCTGCGCGTCTGCGTTGCCAAACGCCGCAATATTGTCGTCTCGGGAGGGACTGGGTCCGGCAAAACTACGCTGCTCAATCTGCTCGCACGATCGATAGGCGAAAGCGAGCGCGTCATCACCATCGAGGACGCGGCCGAGTTGCGACTCAGGCACCGAAACCTTGTTTCCCTTGAGGCGAGGCCCGCCAATGCTGAGGGGAGGGGCATGGTCTCGATTCGGGACCTGGTGCGCAATGCACTGCGTATGCGGCCCGACCGGATCGTAGTCGGCGAATGTCGAGGTGGCGAGGCGCTGGACATGCTGCAGGCTATGAACACCGGGCACGACGGATCCCTCACCACCGTCCACGCAAACAGTCCTCGAGACGCCTTGTCACGTATCGAGGTGATGGCTCTGATGTCCGGCGTTGAACTGCCGCTACTGGCGGTCCGCGAGCAACTAGCAGCAGCCATTCACATTGTCGTACAGCAGGCGCGTATGGCCGGGGGAAGGCGCTGCATAACCGAAGTGGCTGAGGTAACCGGGATTGAATCCGGGCGCGTTCTCATGCAGACGTTGTTCCGGTTCCAGGCTACGCCAGGTGGCGAGGGACGGCACATTGCGACAGGGCATATGCCGAGTTTTCTGGATGAGCTCGACGGATCTGAGCGTTCCGAGCTGCTTGCGCTATTTGGAGGGGCACGATGATTTCCGATCCAGGGCTGCTGGAAGTGCGCCTTGCCATATTCGTGGCCGCTGCGACCTGCTCTGCGGTGTTTGCCTGGATCATTTTGACGGTCGTCCCCGCGGCGCGTGAGCGGTTCGAGCGCCGCATGCTAAAGGCGTCGCGAGACCGTCTTGTCGTTGTTGACCCTACCCATTTGTGGCGTATTCAGTGGGCCGGTGCAGTGACCGCAGCCCTGGTCGCCGCAGGATGGGGCGGTAGCCTGCCCGGGGTAATCGTCGCCGGCGTCGTCGCGCTCATACTTCCGCGTTTATTCATCGCACGCTTGCGCCAGCGCCGCCTGCATCAGTTACGCAGGCAATTGCCCGACTTCCTTGTTTTGGTAGCCGGGTCTCTTAGGGCAGGAGGGGGCCTGGTGTTGGCTCTGTCGAACGCCGCTGCCGCGTCGCCGTCGCCGTCCAGGCAACAGATTGAGCTGATGCTCGCCGACGTTCGTTTGGGCACGTCGCTTAGCGACGCGATGTCCGCTTTGGAGCGGCGGGCGCCGATCGAGGAGCTGACCCTGATAGGCACCGCGATGCGCGTCGGCCTGGAATCGGGTGGTTCGCTTGCAGAGGTTCTTGATTCCCTGGCCTCCTCGATGCGGCGGCGGCTCGCACTTGAGGATCGGATTCGCGCGTTGACCGCTCAGGGCCGGCTGCAGGCTCTGATCATGGCGTTGCTGCCGGCGCTGATCGTCGCGCTACTTGCCTGGGTGGACCGTCCGTCGTTCGATGAACTGGTCACCACCTCAAGCGGGCAGTGGCTGCTTTGCGCGGTTGCGGTCTGTCAGCTGGTCGGTTTTCGCCTGGTCCGGCGAATCGTCGATATCGAGGTTTGAGATGCAAGTTTTGGATATCTGGCTCGTCGCCAGCGTCGCCATGGCAGCGCTCGCGGCTTTTGCTTGCTGCGTCGTCATACTCCGAAGCGGCGCGAGACGCGGTGCGGTGACCATTTTGGGAGGGGGATCGCAGGCAGGCGGATCAGCGCCGTGGCTGTTGACGCTCGTATGGCCCCTGCTCGCGGCGCTCGGTTGGTTGCTAAGGCCTTTGATGTCTGCGCAATGGCGGCACAGCCTCTACCTCAGGCTAGAGCGTGCCGGTATGGAGCGCATACTTGCGCCACAGCATCTGGTCGCTTTGCAGCTCGCCTCGGCCACTGCGGCTTTGCTCGTACCGTGTCTGCCGGTCATGCTCGGCGTCACTTTCACTCCATGGCTGGTTGCCGTGGCAACCGCTCTCGGCGCTGTGTGGCCGCTCGCCTGGCTGCATGAGCGCAGTGGCAAGCGGCTCGCAAAAATCGTTCGCGACCTGCCGTTTCTGATCGATCTCCTGGCAATGTCGGTCGAGGCGGGGCTGCCCTTGCCGGCTGCGTTTACCCAGTCGGTCGAGCGGCTTCCCGCGGGGCCGCTGCGCGACGAGTGCAGGCGAGTGGTGCGCGATGTTCAGGCCGGACGAGGGCGGGATGAGGCGCTACGGGCACTGGCGAGCCGACTCGACATTGCGGGCGTTACCCAGCTGGTCATGGCGCTAGCGGCGGCCCAGCGCGACGGAAGCGGCATCGTCCGAGTTCTGAAGGCGCAAGCCGAGCAGCAGCGTACCGAGCGCTTTCTGCGGGCGGAGCATCGCGCGGCACAGGCGCCGGTTCGAATGTTGTTCCCGCTGTTGTGCTTCATTTTCCCGGGAACCCTGGCCGTCCTATTGTTTCCGGTGGTCAGCCGCCTCTTCAGCGAAATGGGGAGGTGGCAATGATCCGTCCCCGCCACTCCCCTTCACTGCGCTTACATCGCGCGGAGACGTTTGTAGACCGGCTGCTTGGCCTCACCGCGAGGCCGCCGCTTGAGCAAGACGAGGCTATGGTTTTCCCCCGCTGCAGTGCGGTGCACACCTGTTTCATGCGGGGTGCGATCGATCTCGCCTTTCTCGATGGTGAGTATCGCGTCTGCGCGGTGCGGAGCTCGCTACGGCCCTGGCGGGCTGCCTTCTGCCGGCGTGCACGACTGGTGATTGAACTCGCCCCGGGCACCATCGACAGGTTAGGCATTACAGCGGGGGATCGCCTGATGGCGCGCGGTGATCGAGGCTGCTTCATTCGAGCGAAAGGAGGGAAATCATGAAAAAACAGGCGGACGGGTTGCTGGGAGTGATTCGGAGTCTCGTGCTGTCGGTGACTGCCGGAGCCGGGCTCGCGATGTTGTCGGGTTGTGCATCCGTTAGTCCCGACGCTGATGGGGAGCGCAGAGTGCGCGGCAAGGGGCCGATTGCTGCCGAGCCGGTCTCCGGCGTGCAAGCGGCACAGCCGCCGCGCGAGCATCAGCCGGCCGCAGCACTACGCGGGCAGAATACTTTCGCAGGGGGCTTCCGTCCGGTCGGGTCGGGCTCACCGTCTGGCGCTCCGGCGCCTCGCGCGATGAGCGCGGCCTCGGTCGAAGCCTGGTTGCTCGCGATCGAGCAGGCCTATGCCAGTGGGCGGTTCGATCAGGCGCAGCAGCTGGTGAGCGAACTGCTCGCGTGGCAGCCCGACGAGCCCCGCGCCTGGCTGCGCGAGGCAAATCTCAACCACAGGAGCGGTGATCATGACCGGGCGGTATACGCGTACCGGCGCGTTGTGGAATTGACGAACGCCCTTCCGAACCCGGAGGCCCCTGGACCAGCGGGCCTCCGGTCGCGCGCGTCGACCAATCTGGCCATTCTTTCGGTCGAACAGGCGCGCCGCGCGCTGGAGTCCGTGGGAGGCGCCGGGGATGATCCGACATCGGCCATTCACCGCGCGCGGGTTGAGACCGCGTTGCGCGTGGTAGTTACGGGCGGACGGCCGATGCCCCCAGCTGAGGCGCCGGGGGTGCGATCTGCGCATGGCTCGCCGCCGCAGAGCCTGCGGGATCTGCGATCGGCGCAGGGCACGCATTCGCAGAGCCCGCGGGAGCCGGGGTTAGCCCAGGGCACACATTTGCAGAACGCTCCAGGACTAGCCGGGTCCCCCTTTATACCGGCAATGACCAGCGGATGGATTGGGCCGACAGGCTCGGCGGGCACCGGGTTACCTGGGCCTGGGCCATCAGCCAATACCGACCCGCGCCGAGATACCGGGGCCCCAGTAAGCACCGCACGAGGTCATTTGGGTGTCGGCAGCGCCGAGGCTCTGCCCGCGGCTCCGAATGCCGCAGCAGGGATCGAAGTCATTCGGGGCGGGTTCATTCGCTGATGAAGGCTGGTCACTCCAGGTGCCTGCAGCGCGGCTCGGGCAGCGTGGAGCTTCTCATTGCGCTACCGCTTGTTCTCCTTGCGGGTCTGGCGCTCTGGCAGTGGGCGCTAATCGTACAGGCGCGGCAGATCATCGATTCAGCCATCCGGGAGGCGGTCAGATCCGGGGCGACCGGCAATGCGGAGGTCGCTGCGATAGAGGATGGGCTCGCTTTCGGATTGGCGCCTCTCTGGTTGGGCGCCTCGCAGTTGGGCGAGCGCCGTTCGGCCTCTGGGGCTTCCCTCCCGTTCCTCCTGGCCGGGCAGCAGTCGGGATGGATTGCGTGGCGACAGATATCACCGACCCGAGAGGCCTTCGCGGACTGGGGGGTGATTTCACCGCAGGCTATCGGCGCAGGGGCATCGCCCGTCATACCGGTTGACAATGCGACTTGGCGATCGCGGTTCGGACAGCCCTCAAGCGGGCAAGCTGGCTCGGCGGGTAGCGAGGCCGTCGGGCTCGCATCGGGGCAGACGTTCAGGCAAGCGGGCCTGTTGCGGATCGAACTTGCAGTGGGTATTCCGCTCCATGTACCGTTTGCGGGACGATTCATCAGCTGGGCCGCCCGGGTGGCGGCCGGTTGCGGCGAGGACGGAAGGCCCGCTCCAGCCCTGCTCAACCTCGGCGAAGCGTCGCAACATGGGCTGGCCGGCGTTCCCGGTGTTGGCAGTCGAGCGTCCGAGGACTTGGTCGGATGCCGGGGCTATTCCGGCCCCGACGCCCGCGGCATCACGCAGCCGCGTCTTCCCGTTCGAGTCATTGCGGAGGCGCGGATGCAAACTGACGCCCGTATGACCTCGAGGACGCGTTCGCGGGCGGAGGTGCGGCGGGCTGAGGCGTTGCCGGCCAGTCGAGAAGCAGACCGCTCATTCTCGGAATCCGGTTCGCGGCCTGATCTCGCTCCCGGGATTCCAGCGAAGATCCAATCGCCCAACGCCCAATCTGAAATTGTCGGGCTCGCGGCCCATCGTCAGGATGTTGAACTTGCGGAGCAAATAGCTGTGCCTGCGCTTCGTGCAGCCGCCGAGCCTTCACCGCGTGGCTCCGGCTTCTTCGGCATCGGCGCCGAACGCGAAATCTGGACTCCCGGTTCGTGCGGGATCAACCCCTCCTGAGGGTCTGATGACTTACTCAACTCGGCCCGTTGGCCCGCTAGGCCAGCCGAAATAATCGGCATAGAGGCGCAGCAACTCCGGAAATTGTTCCGACATTGCTCCCGGCAAAGTGAAAAACGTTTCTGCTGAGACCGCGAAGAACTCGGCGTAGTCCGTCGCCGCATAGGAATCGAAGGGTAATCCAGCGAAATAGGGTTCGGCTGCTTCGGACTCCGGATCGACATCGATGGGCACCGATCGCTCGGCGTCGTCCACCATCCCGCAGAAGCGCTCAAAGGCTTCGTCCAGAACGGTAATCCAGCGCTTTCGCATTGCCGCAGGAAGCGGGGGTACGCCGTCATCCTCCCCGTCGAGCAGGTCGAGTTTGTGGACGAATTCGTGAATGACGACCGAGAGCCCCGCTCCCCCCTTGGCTGGGTCGACATCAGGCCAGGCAAGTATGACTGGCCCTCCGTGCATGGTTTCGCCGGACAATTCCTCAATCGACTCGTGGACCACGCCAGCTTCGTCAGTGCGCGAGCGAGGTGTCATAAAGCGATCAGGGTAGACGATGACCTCAACGAAGTCCGAATAGGGTTCTAGCCCGAGGCGGAGTACTGGTAAACAGGCCTGCAGCGAGATCGCAGTGCGTACCCCGTCAGAAATTTCGAAGCCGTGTGCGCCGCTGAAGTCCTTTTGTTCTGCGAAGCGATCAGCCAGATCGATCAGTCGCTCCCTGAGATCGGCGGGCATGCCTGCCAGAAACGGCATCGCAGCGATGCTCGCGTCCCACTGCAGCCGGGCGATCACCGGGGTCCGGTGTTTTTTCTTGAACCATCGGGTAAACATGAGAATGATGAGTCTAGCGGGAAGGAGCTCCGCTCCTATAATTCCGCAGGAAATCAGGAAATTCATCGGCGCACTGCGTCCCGATCCGCCGTCCAACGAACACCATGGCGCCAGAGCCTAGATCAGCTTTGCCTGCGGGCGGCCCGTCGGAGCCTACCCCGGAGTCCGGGCACTCGAGCCTCCTCTCGCGGGCGCGCCTGCTGGCGCGCGCCGTCTCCAGCCCCGCTCAGGCTGCCGGGGGACCGCCTACGGCTCTAGAGCATGCCGAAGGTACAGCCGCCATCCTCGAAGATCTTGGTGCCGATGAAACAGCGCTCGCTGCTGCGTTTCTGATCCAGCCGGCTGATCGCTGGCCAGTGCAGCAGGTTGCTCGGGATCTTGATCCCGTCCTCGCGCACGTCATTGAACGCATGCGCCAGTTGATGAGGCTGCAGGCGGCGGCCGAGGCCCAGGCGGGGACCAGGAGCGGCGAAGCTTCCGGGATTCAGCCCGAGATGCTCAGGCGAATGCTGCTGGCGATGTCTGACGATATTCGGATCGTGCTGCTGCTCCTGGCCGATCGGCTGGAGACGCTGCGGGCCCATGCGCGCGGCAGATCGAGTCCGGATACTCGGCTGTGTCGCGAAACGCTCGAGGTGTTTGCACCGCTCGCTAACCGTCTCGGGCTATGGCAGATCAAATGGGAGATGGAAGATCTGGCCTTCCGGTTTCTCGAACCAGCGATCTATCGCGAGCTCGCAGGCCAGCTCGAGCACAAGCGAGAGCAACGCGAAGTTTTCGTGGAACAGGCCAGAAACCAGCTCGAGGAGGCCCTGGAAGGAGCCGGCATCGCGGCTCGCTTGAGTGGTCGTCCCAAGCATCTCTACAGCATTCACGTCAAAATGAAAGCTAAGGCGCGTGGTCTGGATGGGATACAGGACCTGCGCGGACTGCGCGTGATCGTTTCGAGCATCGACCACTGCTATGGGGCTCTCGACGTTGTTCATTCTCTCTGGCGCGCTGTCGAATCGGAATATGACGACTACATCGCCAAACCCAAACCGAACGGATACCGCTCGCTTCATACCGTCGTAGTTGCCGAGGACGGTTTTCCGCTGGAGGTACAGATCCGAACCGAGGCGATGCATCGGTTTGCAGAGTACGGGGTGGCATCCCACTGGCGCTACAAGGAAGGCAGGGCGACAGGCCCAGGTGCCGCGTCGGTCGAGGCGGAGCGCAATATCGACTGGGTCAGGCAGCTGCTCGCCTGGCAGCGCGAGATGGATCAATCGCATAGCGAAGTGCAGCCCGCGTCGGCGCCGCGCGGGTCGACTTATGTCTATGTGCTGACGCCGCAGGCGAGGGTCATCGAACTGCCTGCGGGGTCGACCGCCGTCGACTTTGCCTACCATGTCCATACTGGACTGGGACATCGTTGCCGTGGGGCTCGGGTCGACGGGCAGCTAGTGCCGCTGAACCGGCCTCTTCAGACTGGCCAGACGGTAGAGATCATCTCAGCCAAGGATTCCGGTGCGGAGGGGCCCTCGCGAGACTGGCTCAATGCGTCGTTGGGCTATGTTGCTAGCCATCGCGCTCGGGGCAAAGTACGCCAATGGTTCAATGCACTCGAACTTGAGCGTGATGCCGCGAGTGGTCGCGAACGCGTTGAGCGGCTCCTCCAGCGCGAGGGAAAAACCGCTCTTTCGTTCGATGAATTGGCTCGGCGACTCGGCCAAAACGACGTGCTCAGCCTGTTTGTTGCAGTCGCCCGTGAGGAAATCGGTCTGCGCCAAATTGAAGAGTCGCTGCGCGTCTCGGTCGGGGTCGCGGTGGCTCCCGACGAGGACGAACAGGCGCCTCTTCAGCGCCTGGTTCGCCCAGTCTCAGAAAGCAAATCGCAGCGCGCCGGATCGGTCCTCGTCGTGGGCCTCGATTCGCTCATGAACCAGCTCGCGCGTTGCTGTCGGCCCTTGCCCCCTGATCCGGTCGCGGGATTCATTACGCGCGGGCGTGGCGTTACCGTTCACCGTCGTGACTGCACCACGTATCGGCGCTTGATTGTTCAGTCGCCGGAGCGCGGCATAGATACCAGTTGGGAGCCATCGGTGCTGCAGGCGCGGGCGGCGGCGGGAGCGGAGCGTCGCTATCCGGCGGAAGTCGAGCTGCGTGCGCATGACAGGCAGGGCCTGTTGCGAGATGTTTCGGAGGTCTTCGCGCGTGACCGCATGAATGTGACTGCGGTCAACACCCTTAGCCGCAACCAGCAGGCGTTGATGCGCTTTACCGTCGAGGCGGGTGATGCGTCCCAGCTGGAGCGCACCCTGGTGGCTTTGCGTAAAGTCAACGGCGTGCTTGAGGCTAGGCGCAGATAAGGCCGGGCGCAGATCGGGCCAGCTTCGGGAAGGGTCATCTGCGGCAAGGGCGAGCCGCGGCAAGGGCCAATTGCGGATATCGGCAAGCCCTTGCGCATCGCGTAGATCAGGAGGAGGGCTTGGCCGCGCTCTTAGGCCTGAACGCCTTGCAGATCTTTTCGTCGGTGTCGAGCCTCGCCGCGCCGATCAGGTCGAGGCAATAGGGAACGGCTGCGAAAATGCCGTGAACTTTCTGGGCTCCGTCCGGGCCCCTTAATCCTTCGAGCGTTTCGCGTATCGATTTGGGTTGACCGGGGAGGTTGATGATCAGGCTCTGTCCGCGGATCACGGCAACCTGTCTGGACAGGATGGCGGTCGGCACGAAGTTGAGGCTGATCTGCCGCATCTGTTCGCCAAAGCCTGGCATTTCGCGGTCGCCGATCGCGAGCGTTGCCTCGGGTGTGACGTCGCGGATTGCAGGGCCCGTCCCTCCAGTCGTCAGAACGAGACCACAGCCTTCCTGATCGATGAGTTCGATGAGCGTCTTTTCGATTTCGGGCTGCTCGTCGGGAATCAGCCGTACGATGGCCTCCCAAGAGGAGGTGATCGCGGAGTCCAGCCACTGTCTGAGCGAGGGGATGCCCTGATCCGGATAGACGCCAGCGGAGGCGCGGTCGCTGACAGAAACCAGACCTATGCGAAGAACTCGATTCATGATGGCCAGGGTAAAGCGGTGAATGAGGGCGCTCAGGCTTCAGGGCCTGATGACGCGACGGAAGCGGCTGTCGCCGCATGCAAGGTATCGCGGAGCAGCCGAAACAACTCACGGTAATGCCGGCCGCGCTGACCCACCGCATGCTCGGCAAGTGCTGCAGCGAGCGTTGCTGTCAGCGCGTCGCGAGTGAGAGGATGCTGTCCCAGCCACTGTTCAAGTGCACCAGGGTCGGCGAGCAAGCGCTCTCGCCAATGCTCCGCGGCATGCATGAGGGCAGTGTCCGCGCGGTGGCGTAGTTGATCGCCCTCGAGCGCGAGACGGATAGCCTCGGCGTCGGAGTCGCGCATCAGCCTGCCGATGTACTGGATCTGTCGCCGCAGCCCTTCTCGGGCACGTATCGTCTTTGCCAGCCTGATCGCATCGAGCAGCCGCTCGTCCAAGGGCAGCTTCTCCAGTTTCTCCTCAGAAAGTTCAAGAAGCTGCGCCCCCAGGACCTGTAGCGCATGGCTATCGCGCTTGAGCTGAGATTTGCTGGGGGCGTCCGAAACTGAACCGGAGTCGGCCGATCGCTGGTGGCGCATTGCAGGACGGGATATGAGTGGACGGTTGTGAAGCTGTTGCTATGATACCTCGCTGATTCACAAGGAAAGATGATGTTCGAAAACGATCAGTCGAGTCTGCGCGCAATGGCCGAGACGATGCTTGCCCGTGCGCGTGAACTCGGCGCTACCGATGCCGCCGTCGATGTCTCGGAAAACACCGGCTTCTCGGTCAACGTCCGCAAGGGTCGCATCGAGACCATCGAACAGCACCGCGACAAGGGCGTGGGAGTTACCGTGTTCGTCGGCAAGCGCCGTGGCCACGCGAGTTCGTCAGACTTTTCCGCGAAATCCTTGGCTGAGACGGTTGATGCGGCGTGGCAGATTGCGCGCTTCACCGCTGAGGATGATTGCGCCGGCTTGCCCGACCCCGATACGATCGCCCGGAATCCGCCCAACCTCGACTTGTTTCATCCCTGGTCCATCACCGTTGACGAGGCGATCGCCATGGCCCGCGAGGCCGAGTCGGCGGCCTTTGCCACCAGCCCGGCAATTCGTAATTCCGAAGGTGCGTCGGTATCGGTGAGCCACGGGCAATTCATGTCGGCCAATACGCTCGAGTTCTTCGGCGGCTATCCCTATAGCCGGCACTCGATTGCCTGCGCGCCTATCGCCCGACAGGGTAGGCAGATGCAGCGCGATGACTGGTATTCGTCCCACTGCGACCCGGCTCGTCTTGCAGAGGCCTCGCGCCTCGGTCGCTACGCGGCTGAGCGGGCGCTTGCCCGTCTCGGGGCGCGTAAGCTTTCTACGCGCAAGGTTCCGGTTTTATTCGAATCGCCGCTGGCATGCGGTCTTCTCGGCCATCTCGTCCAGGCTGCAAGCGGTGGCGCCCTCTATCGCAAATCAAGCTTTCTCGTCGACGCGCTCGGTAAGCCACTCTTCCCGGGACATATCGATGTTCTTGAGGACCCCCACCTGCCCAATGAGCCGGGCAGCGCTCCGTTCGACAGCGAAGGCTGCTCCACGCACCGCAGGGCGGTTGTGGAATCGGGTGTGCTGCTGGGGTACTTTCTTTCGACCTACTCGGCCCGCAAGCTCGGTATGAAAACGACCGGCAATGCGGGGGGCTCGCACAATCTGCGCCTAATAAGCCACCGCACGCGGCGAGGCGATTCGCTTGATGCGATGCTGCGCAAACTCGATCGCGGACTGTTTGTGACCGAATTACTCGGACATGGGGTCAATTACGTCACTGGCGACTATTCCCGAGGTGCGAGCGGCTACTGGGTCGAAGGCGGCCGCATTCAGTTTCCCGTCGAAGAAATTACGATCGCTGGCAATTTGCGCGACATGTTCGCCGCTATCGCCGCCGTGGGCGCTGACGAAATCACGCGCGGGACCAAGCGCTCAGGGTCGGTCTTGATCGAATCGATGTCGGTCGCCGGCTCCTGACGGGTTACTTGCCTCGAGCCGCGGCCTGCTCCGCAAATCCCCGTCCATGAGCAAAGCGTTCGTTCGTGACGACGCCGGCGACGGTGAGGACGAGTCCGACGCGCCTCATGCCGAAGCGATCCCCGCAGGGGCGCGCAACTACATCACGCCTGCGGGGCATGCACGGCTTCGCGAGGAATTAATGAATCTTCTCGATGTGGAACGGCCCGAGGTGGTCAGGGTCGTGTCGTGGGCGGCCTCTAACGGTGACCGTTCTGAAAACGGCGACTACCTGTACGGAAAAAAGCGGCTTCGTGAGATTGACCGCCGAATCCGGTTCCTGACCAAACGCCTCGAGATCGCCGAGGTAGTCGATCCCGTCGCGCGGCAAGGTACCGCGCAGGCTTTTTTCGGGGCCACCGTCACGTTTTTGCGCAACGGCGAACGCGAGGAAACCGTAATGATCGTAGGCGTGGACGAAGTCGATACTGCGCGGGGCCGGATCAGCTGGGTCTCACCGGTCGGCAGGGCGCTTCTTAAAGCGAGCGAGGGTGATATCGTGAGTCTACGAGTCCCGGATGGAACGGATGAGCTTGAGATTGTTTCTGTTCGCTACCTTTAGCGAGGGGCGGTAGCAATCAGCCGGTTCGTCGCCGCTGGCCTTACTGTCTGCCAACGCGCGATACCTCAGGCATTCGACGCAGGCTGCGCAACACCCTGGCCAGATGGACACGGTCACGGACCAGCAGAATGAATCTCAAGGTCGCGATCTGCTCGGGGCTTTCTTCCATCGCTATGTGCGCAATATTCGAGTCGCTCGCGGCAATTTCAGCCGCTACCCGGCCGAGCACGCCGCGGTCGTTGCGCACACTCACCTCAACCGAGGTGCGGAAACTGCCGGTCGCAGGATCAGCCCAATCAATATCGATCCAGCGCTCGGCATCACGATCCCGCTGGCGCAGGGCGACGCTGCAGTCGGCACGATGCAGCGAGAGCCCGTGTCCGCCT
This sequence comes from uncultured Bordetella sp., assembly GCA_964654745.1. Taxonomy (GTDB): domain Bacteria; phylum Pseudomonadota; class Gammaproteobacteria; order Burkholderiales; family Burkholderiaceae_E; genus SYIM01. Next base: position 13,943 of record CAZZKA010000045.1, read on the forward strand.
CGAAGATGCCCGATCGCCGTGTCTCCAGGAAGCGGATAACAGCAGGACGAATAGGTCACTGCGCTTCCCTCGTTGCCGCTCACCATCATCGGTGCAGGCCTGGGCAGGAGCAGGGCAGCGGGACTGGTCGAGTTTTGCAGCGCGATCGTACGAGCCACGACCGGCGCGAGCCGTTTACCCAGCCCGATTTCTGCGTAGAGTTCTTCGATATTTCTCACGCCCGCATCGCGGCTGGCCTTTTCCACCGTCGAGGTCTCCAGCGATCCAAGCGAGATTCGCAGGGCTGCGAGCGCCTGCTCAAGGAGGCGCCGGCCGAGTTCGACCGACTCGCGATAACTCAGGGTTCGCAGGCTGTGGCGGATATTGGCTCTGGCTTTACCGGTCCTGACGAATGAAAGCCAGGTCGGATCGGGGCGCGAGGCGGCATCGGTGAGGACTTCGACGACATCGCCGTTGATCAGTTCGGTACGAAGCGGCACGCGCTCTTCGTTGACGCGCGCCCCGACCGCACGATCACCGATATCCGTGTGGATCGAGTAAGCGTAGTCCAGTACGGTGGCGCCTCGGGGCATCGCTCGGATCTCGCCTCTCGGGGTAAAGACGTAGACCGCATCCGGGAAAAGGTCGACCTTGACGTGGTCGATAAATTCGAGCGAGTCGCCAGTCTGGCTCTGAATATCGAGCAGCGACTGCAGCCACTGGTGGGTGCGGGTGTGGAGTTCGGAGAAACTGACGTTTTGCGCCTTGTAGAGCCAGTGCGCTGCGACGCCCGACTGGGCAACGCGCTGCATTTCGTGCGTGCGGATCTGAAACTCCACCGGCGTACCGTACGGACCCACCAGCGTGGTGTGCAGCGACTGATATCCGTTGATCTTGGGTATCGCGATGTAGTCCTTGAAGCGGCCGGGAACCGGCTTGAAGGTGGTGTGTAAGGCGCCAAGCGCCATGTAACACTGCGGGACCGAATCGACGATCACGCGCATCCCGTAGATGTCCAGAACCTGCGCGAAAGAGAGATGTTTTTCGCGCATTTTCGAGTGGATCGCATAGAGCGTTTTCTCCCGGCCCTGTACCTGGGCATCAGCTACGCCATGCTCACCGAGCGCCCGCTTGACGGCCTCGAGGATGCGACCGAGCACTTCCCGGCGATTGCCTCGTGCGGCCTGCACTGCCTTGCGCAGCGTGCGATAGCGAAGCGGGTGGATCGAGCGAAAGGCAAGATCCTGGAGATTGCGATAGAGCGAATTGAGGCCGAGCCGGTGGGCGATCGGCGCGTAGATGTCGAGGGTCTCGCGTGCGATCCGCTGCTGTCTTGCAGCGGGCAGCGCCTCGAGTGTCTGCATGTTGTGATAGCGGTCGGCGAGTTTGATCAGAATGACTCGTACATCGCGAGCCATCGCGAGCAGCATCTTGCGAAAGCTCTCTGCCTGCTGATGCTCCTTGGAGGCGAATTCGACCCGGTCGAGTTTGGAGACGCCGTCGACGATATCGGCAACGGCATTACCGAACCGGTCGGCGAGAATCTGTTTGGCAACCGTTGTGTCTTCGATCACATCGTGCAGCAACGCCGCCATTAACGAGTCGGCGTCCAGGCGCCAACCGGCCAGGATCTCGGCCACGGCGATCGGGTGCGAGATATAGGGCTCGCCGCTCGACCGGAACTGTCCGAGGTGCGCCTGGTCGCTGAACCGATACGCCTCGCGAATCCGGCGCAAATCGTCCTCGCCAAGGTACTCCCCGGCCCGCTGCATCAGCGTGGCGAGCGAGACAACCTTCCGCTCATCGGCCACGCTCGCAAACCCATCCTGGATCAGGGAATGATCGGCAATATGGTCGTCGGTGGCGCGGGAGCTGCGTCCCGAGGGCGGGGGCTGGACCCGAAACCGCTCAGAAGCGGAGGCCTTTGTATCTAAGGAAGCCGGCTCGGATTCGAGTCTCGGCTTTTTCGCTCTTTGGCGAGTGCCTGGAATGACGTTTGTTGCCGATTCCGGCATGGTCTAGGAACGTGGCCTCAGGCGGGCCTCAGCCTGCCGTCACCACGCTCAAACCTCAGGTTGGGACCCGGCGCAGCATTTCTGCTCCGACCTTGCCCGTTGCTATCTCGCGCAGTGCGGTGACGGTCGGCTTGTCGCGCGTCTCGACCTTGGGCGCATGACCCTGCGCGAGCATGCGGGCGCGATAGGTCGCGGCCAGCGCGAGTTCGAATCGATTCGGGATCTGCTTCAGACAGTCTTCAACGGTGATGCGTGCCATGGGGTATCCGTAAAGAAACTCGCGCGTGCCGGGATGTCCGGCGAAGGACTGGCTAAGGTCGCGAACCCAGATGCAGTGCGGCGAAGGTGTCGGGATTGCGCGCCCGCTGCCTGCCAAAGCGCAGACGTGCCGCCTGAACCACGCTGCAAAGCTGCCGGCTGGCCGTGCCAAAGTCTTGATTGATAATAACATATTCAAACTCGCCAGCCTGGGCGAGTTCGGCTCTGGCCGCTGCGATCCGACGCTCGATAACATCCTCGGAATCCTGTGCCCTGGCCCTCAGGCGGCGTCGCAATTCATCAATCGAGGGCGGAGCGATGAAGATGCCGACAGCGTCGGGGAACAGGCGTCTGACCTGTTTTGCGCCCTGGCAGTCGATTTCGAGCAGGATGTCGCTGCCGGCAGCCATCTGCGCCGTGATCCAGGCCCGCGACGTACCGTACAGGTTGCCATGAACCTGGGCCCATTCAAGGAACTCTCCCGCTCGGCGGCGCTCCTCAAACTCGCCTGTACCGATGAAATGGTAGTCGACGCCGTCTCGTTCGCCAGGGCGCGGCGCTCGGGTGGTGAAAGATACCGACAGGCGAACTGCGGGTTCGGCGCCGAGGAGGCCGCGTACCAATGAGGTCTTGCCCGCGCCCGATGGTGCCACGACGATGAACAGGCTGCCGGGATTGTCGGAGCTGCTCATTCTAGGTTTTGCACCTGTTCGCGGATCTGTTCGATGAGGAGCTTGAGTTCGACCGCGGCACGCGACAGATCGACGACGGCTGCCTTGGAACCCAGCGTGTTGGCCTCGCGATTGAGTTCCTGCAGCAGAAAATCGAGGCGCTTTCCGATAGGGCCGGCGCCGCTGCAGGCGCCTTCCAGTTCGTCGAGATGGGCGATCAGCCGGTCCAGTTCTTCGGTTACGTCCGCGCGCATCCCGTAGAGTGAAATCTCCTGCCGAACCCGGGCCATGGTTTCCTCGAACGGAACGGAAGGCGACAGCGTGTTGACCGCGGCGCCCAGGCGTTCTGCGAGCCGCCTCTCATGGCTCTGTAGCAGTTCCGGCCCGCGCGAGCGCAGGCCCGAGACGATGGCGCGAATGGCGTAGATGTCGTCGCGGCAGATGCGTTTCTCGTGCACGCGGTGGCCGGCCGCCAGCACCCGCTCGCACAACAGCTTGCCGGATTTGTCACTGCTCTCGTCG
>CAZZKA010000046.1:0-17343 GCA_964654745.1 uncultured Bordetella sp.
TCAAGGCTTTCGTCAAAGATCGGCTTGCGCCTTACAAATATCCGCGTTTCATCGATTTCGTGAACGATCTGCCCAAGACAGCGACCGGCAAGATCCAGCGCTTCCGCCTGCGCGATGCGGAGGCGGGAAAACGGGTATGACGAGCAGCGCCGCGTCGCAGTTGATCGACGTGGCGGTGTCTGGCTCGCAGCTGGCAATCGAGTGGGCCTGGGTAGGGGTCACCGATCAGAAGCGCCCTCTGCTGGTGTTCCTGCATGAGGGACTGGGTTCGGTATCGATGTGGCGCGATTTTCCCGAGCAGCTCTGCCAGGCGCTCGGTGTGCAGGGGCTCGTTTATTCGCGCGCGGGCTACGGCCGCTCGGCCTGGCAGTCAGGCGTGCGCGATTGGACGCCCGACTACATGCACGCGGAAGCGCTGCAGGGACTGCCGGCGGTCTTGCGTGCCCTGTCGATCGATCATGCCGCACGCCCGGTCTGGCTGATTGGCCACAGCGACGGCGGCTCGATAGCGTTGATCGCTGCGGCGAGCGCTGCTCTGCGACTCGCCGGTGTGGTGGTGCTTGCGCCGCATATCATGGTTGAGGACCTCACTGTGCGCAGCATCGAGCGGGCGCGTGACGCCTATCGCGACGGGGCACTGCGTGCGAGCCTCGCGCGCCACCATGCCGATCCCGGTGCCGTGTTCTGGCGCTGGAACCGCATCTGGCTGAGCGAGGCTTTTCGCTCCTGGTCTATTGAATCCGAACTCGCTTCAATCCGCTGTCCGGTGCTCGCGGTGCAGGGGGTGGACGATCCTTATGGCACGCTTGCGCAGGTCTATGGCATCCAGGCGCGAGTACCCGCCACGCGCGTCGTCGAATTGCCCGATTGCGGACATTCACCGCACAGGGATCAGCCCGAATGCCTGCTGCGCGAGTTGGTATCGTTCATAGGGTAGGCGACCCTGCGCGAAATCGAGACCAGCTGCGCTATGGTGGGCTCCGGTACGGTACATTGACTCGGTTGGCCCGGCCGCGCTACAACGCAGAGGCCCGGCCAAAAATTGTTTGCCTACGGTATTTCTTCGCGCACACAGGAGACAGCGACCATGTCCTCGACCCCCGCCAAGGTGACCCACCTCGAATCGAACGACATGCAGAAGGCGAGAGCGTTTTCGCCAGCGGTGATTTCCGAGGGGGGGCGCACCGTCTGGCTGGCGGGTCAGACCACCACGGTCGATCTCGAAGGCAAGGATATCTCTGGTAATTTTGAGGCTCAGGCGCACGCCTGCTTTGCGATGATCGACCGTACGTTGCAACGCCTCGGTGGCTCGCTGGCCAACCTGGTGACCATGACGGTGTTCATCAACGACCCGCGCTATGGCGATGCGTTCGTGAAGCTTCGCGCTGGAAAATTCGAGCCTGGCAAATATCCCGCGAGTGCGCTGCTGACCGTCACCGCTTTTGCGCGGCCCGGTATCCTGATCGAAATACAGGGTGTCGCTGTCATCTGAACCAGTCCAACATCCACTCTTAATCGGGGAGAACCGCCATGACAATTCTGCGACGCTGGCTTGCAGGGCTCGCCTGTCTGGTCGCTGTGGGAAGTGTGGCTGCCCAGACCTATCCAGCCCGTGCCGTACGCATCGTCGTCACCATCGGGCCGGGATCCTCGGCTGACATTCTGGCGCGCGTGGCGGGCGAGGAACTCGCCAGGCGCCTGGGCCAGCCTTTTGTGGTCGAGAACAAACCTGGCGCAGGCGGCAATATCGCAGCGGATTTGGTGGCCAAGGCAGCGCCTGACGGCTACACCTTGCTCCTTGCTACGATCAGCACGCATGCGATCAACGCGGCGATGTATCCCTCCATGCCGTTCGACCCTCTGCGGGATTTCGCACCGATCGCCCTGATGGCAGCCAACCCCAATGTGCTGGTCGTGCCGCCGTCGACTCCGGCCAATTCGGTGGGCGAATTGATCGCGCTTGCGGCCCGCAAGCCCGGCGAGATCAGCTATGCCTCGGGCGGCACCGGCACGTCGCAGCACCTGTCGGGCGAATTGATGGCGAGCCTGGGCAAGCTCTCGCTCACGCACGTACCGTACAAAAGTACACCCGAGAGCATGCATGCGGTGTTGTCCGGGCAGGTGAGCATGGCCTTTGTATCCGTTCCGGTGGCGCTTGCGCAGGTCAAGGCGGGCAAACTCAAAGCGCTCGGCATCACCTCTGAAAAGCCTCTGCCCTCGTGGTCCGATATGCCTACCATCGCCTCGCAGGGGTTGCCCGGATTCAACGTTTCGGCGTGGTTCGGGATGGCTGCGCCGGCGGCTACGCCGCCTGCGATCGTCGATCTTCTGAACCGCGAGATCGCTGCGGTGATGCGGCTTGCCAGTGTGCGGGAAAAACTCGAAGCACAGGGCATGGAGATCCTCGGGGGCAGCCCGGCTGAGTTTGGCGCCTTCATGCGCGCCGAAACCGAACGCTGGGGCCGGATTGTGAAGACCTCAGGCGCCAAAGCGAATTGATGGTGCCGATGGCGTGTGAGCTCGGCGGCGGGCGGCGATGAACACGGTCCGCCTCGCCTACATCTCCGGTGGATTTCCGATCTGGCCACTTGTCGTGGCGCGCGAGCGTGATCTGTTTGCCCGGGCGCATATCGCGATTGAACTCACCCACACCGGGTCATCGGTGGCGCAGATGCAGGGACTGCGCGAGGGGCGCTTTGATGTCGGGCTGCAGCTGCCTGACCATGTGGTGCGGGCGAGTCTCTCCGGCTTGCCGATGCAGATTCTCGCCGCGCAAACACATGCGCCCGATGTCGCCCTGATCGCCCGGCCGGATGTCTCCGCGCTCACCGCGCTGCGCGGCCAGCCGATTGCCGTCGACGGTGCGCGCTCGGGCTATGCACTGCTGCTACGCAGGCTCCTGCTGCGCGAGGGCTTGGGCGAGGGCGATATTGTCCTGACCGAGGTCGGAGACTCGGCAAGCCGGGTGCAGGCGCTGGAATCGGGCGCGGTGGCCGCAGCATTCATCAATCCGCCCCTGGATCGCGCGCTGGTTGCGAATAACTTTGTCCGTCTCACCTCGACCCGCGAAGCTTTTCCGGACTATCCCGGCCCGGTGATGGCGGCCGCGCGTTCGTGGATCGATGGTCACCGTGACACCGCACGGGCCCTGCAGGGCGTATGGCGCGATGCCTGGGCCTGGCTCACGGACCCCGCGCACGACGACGCTGCGATCGCGCTCGCGGTGCGAGAGCTTCAGGCCGACGCTGCTGCAGCGGCGCGGGCGTTGGGTGCATTGCGCGCCGCAGGTATTCCAAAGATCGATCAGTCGGGGTTGCGCATCGTGATCGATCTGGTGGCGCCTGAGGCGTCTGCTCTGCTCGCGCGCTCCGATTCACTGCTCGTCTGAACGGGGTCCCCGCTGTTGCGGTTCACACCTCGTGGCCTGCGGTGTGGCCTTCGGATGTGGCGGCATACAGCGAGCGGGCGGACAGGGCATCGCCGATCCGCCGGCAGGCCATCCCGCGCTCGGCAAGCGCCTGGGCAAGGCGTGTGTCCGGTGCGCGGGGTGTGGCATAGGTGAGGAGCGCGAGGCTGCTGATTACAGTGACGTCGCCGTTGTAGACATTGACGCATTCGAGTTCGCCGGCTTGTTCAACGCGCTCGTTCCACCGGGGCTCGTTAAGGGGGAGCACCGTGATGTGTTGTTCAGCGAGCCTTCTCACTATGCCCTGACGAACGACCAGCGGAAGATCCTGTGCGATCGTGTCGCGCGGTGTGACGATAACCACCCGATCGAACAGCCGGTGAAGATGCCCGGCCGCTGCATAAGTGCCTTCGCCATGATCCATATCGAAAATCACCGCCGTGCCGGGTTGGCGCGTGCGATGTCGCAGCGTTTCGGTGATTGCCGTGCGCAGATCGGGAACAATCCCTTGCTCGTTTACCTCCCTCGGTAGCCACAGCGGCGCGATCATGTCAGCGCCTGTGGCAAGAATCACCGAATCCGGTTCAATCGCCATGATGTCGTTGATCCCGGCGCGCTTGTGGACGAGGACGCAGCCGTGCCGGGTCGCGGCGGCATGTTGATAGTCGCAGACGCTGCTTAGCGCCTCTCCGCCTGGCAGCAGCGCCCGCAGCGACAATCTGCCGCCGACGCGATCGCTCGCGGAAAACAGGGTGACGCGGTGGCCGCGCGCTGCGGCAACCCATGCGGCTTCAAGGCCTGCAGGGCCAGCGCCAACCACCACTATGCGGCGGTTTTTGACCGCGCGTGGTGGTTGATAGTCGAGTTCGTCAGCCAGGCCGACGCGTGGGTTATTGTCGCAGCCCAGGGCAAGCCTCTGCGGAGAAATCCGCTCCCAGCAGGTGTTGCAGGAGACGCAGTAGCGAATGTCGTGTGCGCGGCCGGCCACCGCTTTTCTCAGCCAGGCCGCATCGGTCACCAGCGCGCGGCCGACCCCAACCAGTTGCCCGGTGCCCTCGGCGATCAGCGCATCCGCCTCGGCAGGGTCGGTGATCCGTCCGCTTGCAATGACCGGTACGCCGGCGATGGACTGCGCGAGCTCGCGGATGAGGGCGCGATAGGGCACGCGTTCGCTATGCCCGTCGGGCACGTGCCTTTCGAGCGAGCGCGAATGACTGCCCCAGCAAAAGCACACATAATCGACCTCGCCATCGGTGGTGAGGCGCTGAGCGATTCTCGCGGCTTCGGCGGGATCGATGCTGCCCGGCAGCCAGTCATGGCCGGGGAGCTTGAGTCCCAGGATGAAGTCGCGACCACACTGCGAGCGCACTGCGGCAATCAACTCGCGCAGTAACCGGGTGCGCCCTTCGAGGTCGCCGCCATAGTCATCCTCTCTGCGATTGGACCAGGGCGAGAGCGACTGATGAAAAAAGTGTCCGTGGCCCGCGGAGATTTCCAGGCCGCTGAACCCGCAGCGCCTGAGGCGTGCTGCCGACTGCGCGTATTCAGCGATCAGGGGCTCGATCTCATGTCTGCCAAGTTCGCGCGGCATGGACCAGCTGAGGTCATCAGGCAGCACCGACATGCCAAAGCCGTCATGACTGCGGCCAGGCTGATTGCGTGCGCGACCGCGTTCGAGCAGTTGCGCGATCAGTCGGCAGTCTTCGGACTCGACCGCGCTCGCGAGCCTCGAGAGGCCGTCCAGGTCACGGTCGTTCCAGGCGTCAGCGCGGGTGGCCAGATGCTGATGCTGCGCCATGCTGATCGGCTCGGTGACCAGCATCGCTGCGCCGCCCCGGGCCCGGCTGGCGCAATAGTTCAACAAAAACTCGCCGACCCGCGCCTCGCGGTTGGAAAGCGTGGTCATCGACAGATGCACCAGCCGGTTACGCAGGCGCCTGCCCGCCAGCGTGATCGGCGCCATGAGATCTGGGTAGGCCGGAGGAGCAGCCGATGCTCTCTCGGCCGTCTTTCCGGGCGGCGAGGTGTCCTCGACCGACGGCGCATGGCGGGGTCGGGGCGTGGCCGATTGAGCCAGTACGCGGTCGGACCTTTCGGCGCTTTGGTCAATTCGCTCCGACATTACCGTCAGTCGACCTCGATGCCCCGCGTGACCGACGCCCACATTGCCCGCTCGGCCCTCGCACGTCTGCGCAGCGCGTCGCTATCGCCTGTCCAGAGCGTGAAGCCCATCTCGTCGAATTTTGCACGTACCTCGGGCTGCTCCAGCGTGCGACGGATCGCTTCGGTCAGCCTGACTGCAGCCGCCTCGGGAAGCGCCGGCGGCGCATAGACGGCAAACCAGCCGCCAACATCGAATTCGGGCACACCCGCCTCGATGAGAGTGGGAACGTCGGGAAGCGAGGGATTGCGCTGCGGCGAAGACACTGCGATCGCGCGTACCCGGCCGGAGGCGATGTGTGGCCGCGCGGTGCTGATTATGTCGAACATCATGGTCAGCTGCCCGCCGATCACATCGGTCATCGCCGGAGCGTTGCCCTTATAGGGTACGTGTGTCATCCGCGTCTGCGTGCGCAGAGCGAGCAGTTCGCCGCAGAGATGGTTGGAGCCACCGATGCCTGCAGAACCGTAGGTCACCTTTCCCGGATTGGCGCGCGCATAGGTGATCAGATCGTTGAAATTGCGAAAGGGCAAATCGCGATTGATCACCAGGACGTTGTAATAGCTCACCACCGGCGCAATCGGCCTCAAGTCCTTGTCGGGATCGAAGGTCATCTTGCGCATCACATTCGGGCTGATGGTGACGGTGGGGCTCGCAGCAAACCAGAGCAGGCTCGGGTCGCTCCCGGCCTTTGCCACCAGATCACCGGCCAGCGTGGCATTGGCCCCGGGTTTGTTCTCTACGACCACGGGTACGCCGAGCTCGCGCGCGAGAGCCGGTGCGATCAACCGGGCTCCGCCGTCGACCGGACCGCCCGCGCTGTAGCCCACCAGCAGCCGAAGGGGGGGTACGGACTGCTGCGCGTTCGCGCGAGGCAGGGTACTGGCCAGACCAGCTGCGATCAGTGCGCGGCGGGCGGGCGACTCGGTGCGGGATGTCATGTTGGTCTCCTCCTGGGATGCGGTGGTACGCATATCGATGTATGCGCCTGTTTCCGTCGGCGATCGCCGATCCTTTGCAGGCGTCAGTGTAGCCGCGCCGGCCTGTTCGGGGGATCGCCGCGCCGCAGCCGCCGAGGTAGACTGCCGACAAGGGCCGGGCGGGGGCGTCCGGCGTCGAACGGATCTGCGTTCCAGGAGGCCAGCCGTGACCCGTCGTTTCGTCGATCTCTCGATTTTCCTTGAGAACGAGCCCATTTCGGACCCGCGGCCGTTCAACCCCAAGATCCAGTACATCAACCATGAACAGAGCTACTCGCAGATTGAGCCCTTTTTTCCAGGACTCAAGCGCGAGGACTTGCCTGACGGACAGGGTTGGGCGGTTGAAAAGGTTGAACTGATCACGCACAACGGCACGCATCTGGACGCGCCGTGGCACTTTCATCCGACCATGAATCATGGCGAGCGTGCAGCCACCATCGACGAGGTCCCCCTCGAGTGGTGCTTTCAGCCGGGCGTCAAGCTCGATTTCCGCCATTTCGCAGACGGCTATGTCGTCACAGCCGCCGATGTCGAGACGGAGTTGAGCCGGATCCAATACACGCTGCAGCCCCTCGACATCGTGGTGATCAATACCCGCGCGGGCGCCCGGTACGGTCATGACGACTATGTGAGCGCGGGCTGCGGCATGGGCTATGAGGCGACGATGTACCTGCTCGAGCGGGGCGTGCGTCTGACTGGGACGGATGCCTGGAGCTGGGATGCGCCCTTTGTCTATACCGCTGAAAAGTATCGCGAGACCGGTAATGCCGCGCTGATCTGGGAGGGACACAAGGCGGGGCGTCACATCGGCTACAGCCACCTTGAAAAGCTGCACAACCTCGAGGCCCTGCCGCCGCATGGCTTCGTGATTTCATGCTTTCCGTTCAAGATTCGCGGCGCGTCGGCCGGATGGACCCGCGCGGTGGCCATCATCGACGACGGGCTGCTCGCGTCCACCCGTGCGCTGCAGGCTGCATGACGACTGGGCGCATCGGCCGGTTCAAAAACACAAAGAGGAGACATCCATGACCTTCGCCATTACCGCTAAGCAGTCCGCCACCCTTGTATCCGCCCCCCGCCGGCGTATCGTTCAGGGGACGGCCGGTGTCCTCACTCTCGCGGGGCTGCCCGGCGCAGTGCAGGCTCAGGCTGCCTACCCCAGTCGCCCCATGCGCATGGTCGTGCCCTGGCCCCCGGGGCAGGCGACCGACCTCGCCGGGCGAGTCGTCGCGCAGGAACTTTCCAAGCTGTTCGGTCAGCCCATCGTGATCGACAATAAGGCCGGCGCCGGTGGCACGATCGGAACCGATGCGGTTGCCAAGGCCGAGCCTGATGGGTACACACTGCTCGCGGCCTCGTCGGGCCCGGTCACCGTCAGCCCGCTCATGACGCGCACACCGTACGATCCCGAGCGTGATCTGCAGCCGGTGGCGATGGTCGGCATGTCCCCGTACGTGCTGGTCACCGGGCAGCAGTTCGCCGCCCGCGACATCAGCGATTTCATCGCCCGCGTCAGGGCCGAGCCAGGCAAATTCACTTTTGCTTCTTCGGGTACCGGGGCGACCGCGCACCTCATCGCTGAGTCATTTAACGCGGCGGTAGGCCTCAAGGCGATTCATGTTCCCTACAAGGGCTCCTCGCCGGCGCTAACCGACGTGATCAGCGGGCGCGTGGATTACTGCATCGAGACGGCTGCGGCGACGATGCCCCATGTCAAGGGCGGGCGGTTACGCGGCTACGGCGTGTCGCTCAAAAATGGCAGCGAGGTGACTCCCGGGATGATTCCGTTTGCAAAACTCGCGGAGATTCCAGGGCTCAAGGACTTTGACATGGGCGCATGGCTGGGCGTGATGGTGCCAGCCGGCACTCCGAGGCCCATTGTCGAGCGGCTGGCGGTTGCCGTAGAAAAAGTGATGACCTCTCCCGAGGCGCGCCAGGCCTTCATGGGTATCGCCGTCGAACCCGACTATCGCCCGGGCGAAGCCTATGCACGCTACCTCAAGGACATCCGCGAGGCCTTCAGCAACGTCATCCGGGCCAACAACATCAAGGCGGATTAGGGGCTTTTGCGGCAAAGCTATGATGTCGGATTGTCTGCGGAGACCGATCTTTGAATGCCTCGATTCCCCCGGGTGTGCTGTCTGCGCCACCCGCCACCGATCTGGCCGCCCTTCGGTGGCTCAAGCGATGGGTGGCATTTGAGACAGTTTCACGGGATAGCAATCTCGCGCTGATTGACTGGACCGAAGCCGAGTTACGGGCCCTTGGGCTGACAGACTTTCGGCGCACCTACGACGACAGCCGCCGGAAATGCAATCTATGGGTGACGCTACCCGCCCGAGATGGCCAGACGCACCTCGGCGGACTCGTGCTCTCAGGCCACACTGATGTGGTCCCGGTTGACGGGCAGCCCTGGGATTGCCCGCCCTTCGAGGTGACCGAACGCGAGGGGCGATTGTTTGGGCGCGGCGTTACCGACATGAAGGGGTTTGGAGCCAATGTGCTGGCGCTCGTCCCGGTGCTTCTGCGCCGCGGGCTCAAACGGCCTGTTCATCTCGCCTTCAGCTATGACGAAGAGGTGGGCTGCATCGGCGTGCGTCGACTTATCGCCGACATGGTGGAGCAGGGCTACCGGCCCGCGGGCTGCATCGTTGGCGAACCCACCGGTATGCAGGTCGTTATCGCCCACAAAGGCAAACACGCCTACCGTACCGTCGTGCGCGGCTTTGAAGCGCACTCTTCGCTGACGCCCCTGGGCGTCAATGCGGTGGAGTACGCCTGCGAGTTTGTCGCGCACCTCAAGACCATGCACAGGCGCCTGGCGGACAGGGGGCCGTTCGATCGCGTCTACGATGTCCCGCACACGACCATCCATACTGGCGTGATTGCCGGCGGTACGGCGCTCAACATCATCCCCCGCCAATGCGAGCTCCTCTGGGAAATCCGCCATCACCATCTGGACAGTCCAGATACCCTGTTTGCCGAGGCGAGCGCATTTGCCGAGACTTTGGTGCCCGCGATGAGGGCGGTGAGCGCCGATGCCGGCTTTGAACACGAACTTCGTTCGGTCCTCCCAGGCTTTTCCACCGCGCCCGACAGCGATATCGCGAGGCTGTGCTTTGAGTGCGCCGGGCTCGATCCCGGGAGCGGAGTCGGCAAGGTTTCTTTCGGGACAGAGGCGTCGCTGTTCCACCAGGCCGGGGTACCGACCATCGTCTGCGGACCGGGGCATATCGCTCAGGCGCATCAGCCGAACGAATGGATCGCCATTGAGCAGCTCGCGTGGTGCGAGCGCTTCATGCGCAGGCTTGCCGACCATCTTTGCATCGATCCCGTCTGATCGGGATGCCCGCGGTCGATAGTCCGGCGGGCGCCGACCCGGTTATTTTTTCTGGAGTGTTTCCGATGAATGAACGCCGTAATCTGATCCGCGGTCTGGCTGCAGCAGGTCTGTCGGCCGCGCTGCCGGCCGCCCGCTCTCAATCGGCGAAAAATGTTCGAATCGTCGTGCCGTTTGCCGCCGGCGGCGTTCAGGACATCCTTGCGCGCTCGATCTCGGCCGAACTCCGCGCTGCGCTGGGTCAGACGGTGCTGGTCGAAAATCGTCCCGGCGCCGGGGGGACGGTGGGCACCGGTGCCGTGGCCAAGTCCGAGTCCGACGGCTCGGTCATGGTGCTCGCTGCGGCGAGCCACAATATCGCGGCCTCGCTCTATCCCAAGCTTGCCTATGATCCGCTGCGAGACTTCACACCGCTTGCGCACATCGGCACTGCGAGTTACGTGCTGATGATTCATCCCGATGTACCCGCGCAAAATATCGCGCAATACATCGCCTACGCCAAGGCCAATCCGGGCAAACTCAACTATGCGACCGCCGGCAACGGCAGCGCGACGCATCTTTCCATGGCCTATTTCAACGGGCTTGCTGGCATTGATGTCGTTCACATCCCGCTAAAGGCGACGGGTGAGGCGATCAATGAAGTGATCTCCGGGCGCGCCCAGGCCGTGATTGCCGCCAGCATTGGTGCGCTTGCATTTGCAAAGGACAGCCGACTGCGTCTGCTCGGTTCCACCGCGCCTGCGCGCAGCAAGTTCCTGCCCGATCTTCCGACCATCGCTGAAAGCGGGTTGCCGGGATATCAGTTCGACTCCTGGTTCGGCCTGCTCGGCCCTGCGGGCGTGCCGGCTGTCGAGGCCGACCGGATCAATGCAGCGGTAGGGCAGCTGCTGCGTGATCCCGTGATTCTCGAGCGGCTGGACCGCCAGGGTGTCGAACCCAAGGCGATGAGCAACGCCGAGTTTTCCAGATTGCTTGCGGCCGATGCCCAGCGCATGGCCGCTGTGGTCAAAGCCTCGGGCGCCAAGATCGACTGAGCGGTCAAATCTGCGCTACATTGTCCGGTCACTCTTAACCTTCCTGACCCCCTTTTGAGGAGATTTCGATGAAGATTGCATCGACCCTTTCCGCAGTCGTCGTGCTGACGGCTCTATTGGCCGCGCCAGCGATGGCGCAGCAGGGCACGCTCGACAAAATCCGCGCATCGGGCGCGATCACGCTCGGGCATCGCGACTCGTCAATCCCGTTTTCTTATCTGGACGACGACCGCAAGCCGATCGGATACGCCATGGATCTCTGTGCCCGCATCGTGAGTGCGGTCCAGGCTGAACTCAAGCTGCCCAGTCTCAAAGTCAATCTTCAGCCGGTGACCTCGGCCACCCGGATCCCGTTGCTTGCCAACGGTACGATTGACCTCGAGTGCGGCTCGACCACCAACAACGCTGAGCGCCAGAAACAGATCACCTACACGATCACCCATTTCGTGACAGCCAACCGCTTTGTGTCCAAAAAGGCCAGTAACGTCAATACCGTTGAGGACCTGAAGGGCAAAACGGTCGTGTCGACCTCCGGATCGACCAACATCAAGCAGATCACTGAGATCAATGCCGAGAAAAAGCTGGGCATGACGATTCTGCCTGCGAAGGACCATGCCGAGGCCTTCCTGATGGTCGACACGGGCCGTGCGGTTGCGTTCGTCATGGACGATATTCTGCTTGCGGGGTTGGTTGCCAACCATGCCAACCCCGGGCAATTCGTCATCTCCCGCGATGCGCTGTCGGTCGAGCCCTACGGAATCATGCTCCGCAAGGATGACCCGGCGTTCAAGGCGGTGGTTGACAAGGCGATGAGCCAGATCTTTACCAGCGGCGCGATCAACGAGATCTACTCTAAATGGTTTGAACGGCCGATTCCTCCGCGCAACGTCAATCTGAACATCCCGATGGGTGCGTCGTTCAAGCGCGTCGTTGGCAAGCCGACCGATTCGCCCGACCCCAAAGTCTACGAGTGATCTGAGCGCTCAGGACGGCGGGCCGTTCGATTCGGCCCGCCGGGACGCAAAGTGAATTACAACTGGAACTGGGGCATCTTTTTTGAGCTTGCCCCGGATGCTAGCGGGACTTACCTAGACACGCTGTTCGCAGGGCTGCGATGGACGCTCGCAACAGGCCTGCTGGCCTGGGTCATGGCGCTCGTCCTCGGCTCTTTGATAGGCACGGTTCGAACCATGCCCATCCGTGTGCTTGCGGCGCTCGGCGACGCCTATGTCGAGCTGTTTCGCAATATTCCACTGCTTGTCCAGATGTTCCTCTGGTATTTCGTCGTCCCTGAACTGCTCCCCTCAACAGCTGGGACCTGGCTCAAGCAGTTGCCCAACAGTTCATTCTGGACGGCGGTTGTCGCGCTCGGGTTCTTTACTTCAGCGCGGGTGGCTGAGCAGGTCCGCGCCGGCATAAGCTCGATCCCGCGAGGCCAGCGACTCGCCGGTACTGCACTGGGACTCACTCTGCCGCAGACCTATCGCTATGTGCTCTTGCCGATGGCCTTCAGGATCATCCTGCCTCCGCTTACATCGGAGTTCCTCAATGTCATCAAAAATAGCGCGGTTGCGCTGACGATCGGACTGATGGAGCTCACCGCGAGGGCGCGGTCCATGCAGGAGTTCAGCTTCCAGGTCTTTGAGGCTTTTACGGTAGCGACGATCATCTATCTCCTGGTCAATCTGATCGTTGTGCTCCTCATGAGGATCTTGGAGCGAGCGGTCTCAGTGCCAGGTTATATGGGGACCAAATCCTCCGCGCCGTCAGGAACGGGTGCGTAAGGATGTTCGATACATTCGATATCGAGGTCATCGCCCGTTCGTGGAAAGTATTGATCTTTCAGGGGCTCGCCTTTACCGCGCAGGTCACCGTGCTCGCGATGATCGGCGGCATCGTTCTCGGCACCCTGCTGGCCCTGATGCGACTGTCGTCAATCAAACCGCTGTCGTGGGCTGCAGGCGCCTACGTCAACCTCCTGCGGTCCATTCCGCTCGTGCTGGTGATCTTCTGGTTCTTTTTTCTCGTTCCGTACATCGGTGCCTGGGTGATCGGTTCGCCCTCGCCGGTCCGGGTCGGCGCGTTCGCCTCGGCGCTGATCACATTTATTCTCTTCGAGGCCTGTTACTACTGCGAAATCATGCGCGCGGGTGTCCAAAGTATCCCGAGAGGGCAGGTCAACGCCGGCTATGCGCTGGGGCTTAACTACTGGCAGGTGATGGGCTATGTCGTCTTGCCCCAGGCCTTCCGCAACATGCTGCCGGTGCTGCTTACCCAAACCATCATTCTTTTTCAGGATGTGTCGCTCGTATACATCATTTCCCTGCCGGATTTCGTCACGATCGCAAGCAAGATCGCGCAGCGTGACGGGCGTCTTGTCGAGATGTATCTGTTTGTCGCGGTGGTTTATTTCGTCCTCTGTCTGCTGATGTCCCGGCTGGTCAAACGGCTTCAGGCGAGGATAGGCGTCTCCAGCGCCTGAACCGGAGTTCACGTATGGCTGTCATCGATATTCATCGGGTAAGCAAGTGGTACGGAAGCTTCCAGGTGCTCAAGGACTGCACCACCCAGGTGGATAAGGGGGAGGTCGTCGTTGTCTGCGGTCCCTCGGGATCGGGTAAGTCGACGCTCATCAAGACAGTCAATGCGCTTGAGCCGATACAGTCGGGGATGATTCGTGTCAACGGCGTGAGGCTCGATGAACCCGGAACCGATCTGCCGCGGTTGCGCGCTCAGATCGGCATGGTGTTTCAGAGTTTTGAACTGTTCCCGCATTTGAGTATCGTCGGTAATCTGGTGCTCGCGCAGATGAAGGTGCTCGGGCGCTCACGGGAGGAGGCCATGGCCCGGGCGATTCCCCTGCTTGATCGGGTCGGCATGCGAGCTCATGAGGCGAAATTCCCGGGGCAATTGTCGGGAGGACAGCAGCAGCGGGTGGCCATCGCCAGGGCGCTGTGCATGGATCCTGTTGCCATGCTGTTCGACGAACCGACTTCAGCGCTTGATCCGGAGATGATCAATGACGTACTCGATGTCATGGTCGAACTGGCTAATGACGGTATGACCATGATGGTGGTGACCCATGAGATGGGCTTTGCCCGCAAGGTCGCCGACCGCGTCGTGTTTATGGACGCGGGCGAGATAGTGGAGGACTCGGGCAAAGAGGAGTTCTTCGGTAGCCCGCGCTCGGATCGCGCACAGATGTTCCTGTCCAAGATCCTCTCTCACTGAGGGTCGTATTCGCCCGGCGCGCCGTCAGCCCGCGTCAGCCTGCAGCATGGGTGCCGCCTGGGAGAACGCGGGTAACGCCATGCAGGCCTGTTCGATGGCGAGCAGCTTGGGCCAGCGCTTGAGGTCGACCGCAAACCGGCGAGCGCTTTCGATCTGCGGCACCAGATAGATATCGGCCATCCCGGGGGTGTTCCCCCAACTGAAGTCGCCTCGGGGCGAGTGGGCCTCAAGCAACGCCAGGTAGGCATCAAAGCCTGCGCCTATCCATTCGCCGCACCAGGCATTGACGGCGGCCTCATCGGCGCCGAACTGCGAGCGCAGTCGGTTGAGGATGCGGCGGTTGTTGATCGGGTGTACGTCACAGCCCACGATTGCCGCAAGCGCGCGCACACGCGCCCGGGCAACCGGATCCCTGGGCAGGAGCGCCGGCTCGGGGTGGGTTTCCTCGAGCCACTCGAGTAGCGCAGGGGATTGCGTAAGCGTGAGTGAGCCGTCGACCAGGGCGGGAACGAAGCCCTGGGGATTGACGTTGCGGAATCTTTCTCCCAGATGTTCGTCCTTGCGAAGATCGATGGCGATCGTCTCAAAGCTTATGCCTTTGAGTGCGAGTGCGATGCGCAGCCGGTGCGAGGTGCCGCTTCGAAAAAAACTGTAGAGCTTCATCATCGTGGTCTCCTGTCAACCGTCTCTCAGCGTCCCGAGAGCATTTTTATCCCAAAACCGATCATCACCATGCCGGCGATGCGGTTGAGCCATAGGGTAATGGCGGGCCGCTCGCCGATTCGCGCGGCAAACCGATAGGCGACGCTGCAGAGCAAGAGGCCATAGAGCGCGGTAAGCGCTGCAGCCGTTGCCGCCATCAGGCCAAAGGTGAGGATGCCGCGATGACTGGCAGGATCGATGAAAAGCGGGAAAAAGGCCATGTAAAAGACGATTGCTTTGGGATTGAGTAGCGTGATCAGGAGCGATTGCCGAAAATATTGCCCAGCGGGAATATCGATCACGGAGGCGGTGCCTGTGCGACTGAGCAGCAGTCGGACCCCCAGCCATCCGAGATACAGCGCTCCCGCCCATTGCAGCGCTCGGAACAGGGCGGGTACGGCGATCAGCACGGCTGCAAGCCCCGCGACGGCGGTCCAGATCAGCACCTGGTCGCCGGCGATCACGCCCAGCGTAGCAAGCCGGCCGCCCCGCAGCCCGCCCTTGGCGGTGGAGATGAGGAGCGCCAGGTTGCCCGGTCCGGGAATCGCGAGGAATACGATCACGGCGAGTACATAGGCGCCATAGTCGGTGATGCCGAGCATCGGTGATCGATCCTCAGTGCCCCTGCCAGGCTGGCGGGCGTTTGGCGACAAAGGCGGATACGCCTTCTCGAAAATCGGCGCTCGCGTAGGTGAGCCGGATCAGATCGTGGTCATCGGGCAGATTGGCCGACGCGAGCCGACGCAGCCCTTCCTTGGCAACCCGCTGGGTGATGGGTGCCAGGGCTGCAAGCCTGCCCGCCAGATCGCGCGCTGCGGCCTCTATACCATCAGCGTCAACAATACTGTGCACGTAGCCGCAGGCCTGCGCCTCCGGGGCGTCGATGATTTCCGCGAGCAGCAGCATGCGCCGCACGCGCTGGGCGCCGAAGGCGGACTCGAGCCGGGCGAGATTACCGATCGACAGGCAATTGCCGAGCGTTCGCGCGATTGGCACGCCGAAGCGACCCGCCGGGGTCGACAGCCGAAAATCGCATCCGGTGGCAATCGCAAGCCCCCCGCCGACTGCCCAGCCGTCGATCACCGCAATCGTCGGCATGGGGAGGGTCGCGAAGCCACGCAGGCATTCGTCGATGCGCTGCTCGTAGGCGATGCCGTCGGCGCCGGCGTCACCACTAGCACCGAACTCGAGAAACTGCGCGATATCCGTGCCTGCCACGAAGGCCTGCCCGCCCGCCCCACGAAATACCGCAACACGTACGGCCGGGTTGGCGCGTAACTGCTCGCAGATCTGGGCGAGTTGTGTGTACATGGTCCAGGTCATGGCATTGCGCGCCTGGGGGCGGTCGAAGGTGATCCAGGCGGTATGACCGTCGAGATTGAGATGGACGGATCCGTCAGACATGGTCGGTCTCTGTGAAGGAAACGGAGAGCGATTCAGCTCATGGACCGCGGCGTCTTCCGAACCCGGCCGGACGCGCGCAGCGAGGAATCGTCAGTTTATCTTGCCGAGGCCCCCAGCAGAATCCTGAGATCAAGCCATTGCGGCACTTGCGCAGCGACGTGAGTCTTGCGAGAATGTTTTGCATACCTATGCAAAAATCATTCTTACGAGTCTGGAGCAAATCGTGCTGAGACGGGTCGTCGATGCAGGCGCGGGTCCGGTCGGTCGGGCGCGCGCGACGCGAACGGGTAGACCACCGGGTCGCCACCGCCCGGGTGGCTTTGCCAAGTCGGTCTGACGGGGGAGCCTTGCCCGGTTCGAGAGTGACCTCGATTGACGTTGCGCGACGGGCGGGCGTGTCGCAGTCGGCTGTCAGTCGCGCGTTTACGCCCGGAGCAAGTGTGGGCCCTGCCACGCGCAGCAAGGTGCTCAAAGCGGCTTCTGAGCTCGGCTACGAGCCTAACGCGCTCGCGCGTGGCCTCATCACCGGACGCTCGCGCATCATCGGGCTCGTACTGTCCCAGCTGGACAACCTCTTTTATCCTGAAGTGCTTGATCAACTCGCGCGTCGACTGCAGGGTGACGGCTATCACCTGCTCATGTTTGTTGGAGAGGGTTCCGGTGCGGATGATCTGGTCGGCAAGCTCCTCCAATATCGGGTCGACGGCATCATCCTCGCAGCCGTCACGTTGTCCTCGGCGCTCGCGCAGCGCTGCAGCGAAGCAGGTATTCCGGTCGTACTGTTCAACCGGATCATGGGCGCGCGCACTGGCAGCGCTGCAGTAGGGTCGGTGCGCGGCGACAATGTTCGCGGCGGCAGGCTGATCGCTGAGCACCTTGCCGGTCTGGGCCATCGTCGCATCGCTTTCATCGCAGGTAGAGAGGATTCATCCACCAATCTCGAACGCGAGCGAGGCTTTCTGCGCGGACTGCGCTTGATGGGCCTACCCCTCATGGCCCGGGCCCAAGGGGACTATGACCCCGGTAAGGCGGCTGAAGCGGCGCTTGCGCTTTGCGCCGATCAGCAGGCAAGACCCGATGCAATA
>CAZZKA010000047.1:0-17093 GCA_964654745.1 uncultured Bordetella sp.
GATATCGTAAGACTGCTCGCGGGCGGTCGCTTGAAAAGCGTACGCGCAGCGGCCGGGCGCTGGGACCCCTCGCGCCCGACCGAAGGCGCCTATACAGCCTTGCTTTTCTTCGATTCAGGCGCCTTTGCCAGTGTCACGTATAACGGCTACGGATTCTTCGATACGGATACGTTGATGGACGGTCTGGGCGAACTCGGCCAGCACAAGGCGCCGGACGCCCACCGCCAGACGCGGGCCAGGCTGCGCGCGGTCACCGACGAAGCCGCTGAGGCCGCGCTCAAAGCCGAGCGGAATTTTGGGGGCAGTCTCTACCAGCCGGCGACCGCTACCCCACCAGCCGCCTGGCAGCATTTCGGTCCCACGCTCGTATGCGGTGAGCGTGGCGACCTGCGCCTGACGCCGAGAGGAGTCGAGCTCATCAATGACGCGGGGGTGGAATTCATCGCTGCGCCCGCCCCCAGGATCCCCCGTTCGGAGGTGATTGATGAACTATGGGGCGCCGCTCGCGAGGCCGTTTCGCCTCTGCACGACGGCCCCTGGTCGCGGGCGACGGTAGAGGCCTGTCTCGCACTTCTCCAGAGCGATCGCCTTGGTCGCGATATCGAACTCACGCGGCAGGTGGCACCCTCCAGGTACAGAAGAGCGACCCCAGGACCGTGAGCCGATCCGCCCCCACCCGCGACATCCTCCACCACTGGCGAGAGGCTGTTCCAAACGACCGCATGGCACACCTTGTGAGGGATGTGGCAAGGGCGCAGATGCGGGCGCTTCAGCAGCGGCTTGCCCCCCATGGCGTTTCATTCGGACACTGGACCTTTCTGAGGGTTCTTTGGACGCGTGACGGCATCACGCAGCGGGAGTTGAGCGAGCAGGCGGGTGTAATGGAACCCACCACCTTTACCGCGGTCAAGGCCATGGAGGCACAGGGTCTGGTTGAGCGCCGGCATCTCGCGGGCAACCGAAAAAATGTGCACGTGTTTCTGACCTCTGCCGGACGAGCGCTTGAGCGAAAGCTCGTACCTCTGGCAATCGAAGTCAACCGCGTCAGCATGCGCGGGCTCGACGCAGATACCGTATCGCAGACCCGCCGCGCCTTGCTGGCGATGATTGAGAATCTTGCCGACGACGATCAGACCGAGAAGCTCTCATAGGTCGACGGGTGAAAGATCTCGTCAAGCTTCAGGCGGCGCCCTGAAAGCCCCTGCGCATGGTGGTGGTGCAGAAAAGCCTCGATCGTAGCCTCGTTACCCGAGACACCGTAGGACCAGAAGTCCTGGCCGAGCGAATCACGAGCCGATTTGAGTTGCTCCTCCACGAAGGGCAGTGTCACCTTGGTCGCCGAGGTATCGCTCAAAGCCTCGAGCGCCATCGATTTGGCTGCGGAAAATGCCTTGGTGAGCGCGCCGGGCAACCATGGCTGCTGCTCGACTAAAGACTTTCTTACCCCCACCACATGCATGATGGGAAAGATACGGGTGCGACGGTAGTAGTCGCGGGCTGTCGCAGTCGGATCGTCAAACAGCCAACCAATCGCAGGATTGGCGAGCGCACCGTGCGCCGGCGGGCGTGGTGCGATGAAACCATCGATATCGCCGCGGTCGAGCATCTGACTGATCGTGAGCCCCTCGGGGGCGGGCTCAAGCGACACCCCGGCAGGAAGCTTCAGCGCGATCTTTTCGGGACGGCCGGGAGTTTCGATACCGCCGCGCACCCATCGGATATCCTCGGGCGCAACGCCGAAGTCATCCTGCAGTATCGCCCGGGCCCAGACGATCGCGCTCAGCTGATACTCGGGCACGCCCACCCGTCTGCCCTTGAGATCCTCAGGACGCTTAACCCGGTCCTTGCGCACATAAATCGATGTGTGGCGAAACGCACGCGACAAAAACACCGGGATCGCAATGTAGGGGCAGTCACCTCGAGCAGTGCGTACTGCATAGCTTGAGAACGAAAGTTCGCAGACATCGAAAGACTCATGACGCATCGCGCGGAAAAACATCTCTTCGGGCGATAAAGCCATGTAGACGGGATCCACACCATCGATCTTGACCCGTCCGTCGTAGAGGGGGCGAGTCCGGTCATAGTCGCCAAACGCAATTGAGACGCGCAGATCACTCATAACTGACTCCATAAAGGGGGATGACGCGCGCCTCGCGCCGCGGCGGAGACGATGATCAGGCTCGTACCGAATAGGAGGGCTCTAGTTCCGGGCGTTCGATCCCGTCAGCCCAGACATAACGAACTTCATAGGCGCGCCAATCGACGGTCTTGGGTACGATCGCCTGAAAAGAACAGACCGATTCTGGAATCGCCTGTTCGCCGGTACCGATCGCAGGCGCACCGGCCTCAAACGCGCGCGCCGCCTCGATCATCTGTTTGCGAAACTCGACAATCGCCATATCGCTCGCACCGAGGCGATCGAGATGCCTGTCAGCGATCGGACCCATGGTGAGCCACATGGCGATATCCTGATTGGGGAAGCCGGTGATGCCGGTGAAGTTTCCTGCCTTCATCGCCTGCCGGTCCTGCCAGAAGCGGTTGGCATCGGTACGAAGCGGTCTGTATTCGGCATCCAGATCCACCCCAACGGTCTGCCGCAGAAACTTGCGCCAGGTCTCGGTCTCGGGCGTTTGTGCGGGATGGCCCCAGGCGATGAAATAGAACGCAGTATTGGTGTCATCAACCGGAACATTGATGTTGGCGACGTTGTAAAGATTGTTGGGTGGGATGAGTACCGTCGCAGGCGCGACAAACACCGTCGCCCGGATGTAATCGTGCGTGGCCGCGTCCTTGATCGGTCGGCGAATCGCCGCGTACCGGAAACCATAGGGCCCCATCTCGATCTGAAGCCGCGGCGCCTTGTCGGTAGAGGGGCGCAACCACAGCTGAGCCGTTGCCTTGGCTCCATCGACACGCGCGGGCACCATGTCGGACGAATGAAGACTCGAGCTGTGCGCCGAATCGATCGCGCCTTCGAGGATTTGAACCCAATTGCAGGGGATCAGTACCTTGGCGATGCTGACCCGAGCATCTGAGGTTGGCGCCCAGCGCGGCGGAACAAAGCGCGGCGCCTCGTCGGCCGGCCCAAACCATCCCCAAACCAACCCTCCCCACTCCACGCTGGGGTAGGAACGGTGTTGAATGCGGTCGGCAAAGCCGCTGGCCGCGGGTTCAGACACCATCTCAAGCACCCGGCCATTCACGTCAAACTTCCAACCGTGATAGAGGCATCGCAAGCCTCCTTCTTCGTTGCGCCCGTAGACCAGCGAGGCGCCGCGATGCGCGCACTTCTCATCAAGGATCCCGATACGTCCTTCGCTGTCGCGAAAAACCACGAGGTTTTCGCCAAACACCCGCGCGCGTACGGGAGTACCGTCCGCATCACCCACCTCCTCGAGCAGACAGACGGGCTGCCAGTGGCGGCGCATCAACTGACCCATCGGCGCCTGCCCCTCGACACGGCAGAGCAACTGGTTATCTTCGGCAGTCATCATGGTCGGGACTCCTCGCCATCGAAGGAGACGGCGCAAGCGTCAGGCTTGACCCAAATCAGCGCCTGACATAAATGATTAGAGACCTAAACATTACCACAACCGCGCCCCGGTTGCGCAAAGTCCGTGCACGCGAGGCGCGCCGGCCTTGCGTGATCGGGAAAAGTCGTAACATTGAGACATGGTCACTCATCACCGATGGCTTTGCTGGCTGCTCGCCCTGCTCCTGCCGCTTGAGGCTCTGGCGCTGGCGGGGAGTCACTTTTGCGAACGCCGGCACGGACTGCGTGACGCCGTGCATCATTCGGCCCACGCGGGCGCTGCCGCGCATGAAGCGGCCTGCCCCCACGCGCAATCGGGCCCTTCCGCACCGCAAGCACCGAAGGGTGAAACCGGCCTCTCACACTCGCCGGATAATCCCGGACAAGCCAACTCGGCGGACTCGATCAGTTCACAGTGCGACGCCTGTGGTGCATGCGTTCTGGTGCCCCTGCCGGTCTGGGGAGCAGCGGTAGTACGGGTCACGGCAAACTTCTTGACGCCGATCGACGATCCGCGATTTTCGAGCGCCCTTCTGGCGCTGCTCGAGCCTCCCCCCCGACGCTGACGCTCCGGCGCGCCGCCCTACGGGACGGCTTGATGTCGCTCGCCCGCAGAACGCGGGCCGAGTCACCCAACCGGAACTTGCTCCGCTCATCACGGGAGGCGGAAATGATTCACCAACTCATTGCACTCACCTGCGCTTGGGCGGTATGCGCAGCCCCTCATGCCCTCGCCCAAACCGATCCGCTCGACCCCCGGGCACCGGTTCCGCCCGCACAGTACCGTTCCCAGCTTTCATCGCCCCCTGCGCTCGACGAAGCAAAAGTCGGCTCCTGGCGGCAAGCGAACGACACGGTATCCGGGATCGGCGGCTGGCGCGAGTACGCCCGCGAGGCGCAACGTCCGGTACCGGCAGGTACCGCTGTTCCCGCACAGTCAGCGCCACTGCGTCCGGCTCATACCCATCACTGATGAGAGCGTGACGATGAAGACTACTGAAATCAGCCCCCGCGCTCCTCGTCGCCGATCGGCGTCAGCGAGTTTATGCGCCGCATGCCTGGGGATCGGACTCGCGGCCTGCACCACTGCTGATCCGAACGCCAGCTTCCAGGCGGTCGAAGTCGCGGTCAAGCCCCATCTCGACGCGCAACTCGAGTGGGCACGTAGCGACGCTGAACGTACCGCCTCGAGAACCCGCGTCGACGAACTGCTCGCCAGGCCGATCACTGCCGAAGCCGCGGTGCAAATCGCGCTCCTTGGTCACCGGGGTCTGCAAGCCGCCTTCGACGAACTCGAGATAGCCGAAGCAGACAGGGTAAGAGCTCTCAGCCTCCCCAATCCAGGCATCGGCATAGCCAGATCGCGCCGGGGGGACGAAATCGAGTTGGAAACAGGCATCCATTTCAACCTCGCGCGATTGCTCGCGCTTCCCCTTGCCCGCGAGGTCGAATCGCAGCGAATCGCTCAGCTTCAGGCTGAAATCGCTCTGCAAACCCTGACCCTTGCGATCGATGTCCGCAAGGCCTGGATACAGGCTGTCACCGCGGAAGAGACCCTGGGCTATGCCAGGCAGGTGAACGAAGCCGCCGAGGCGAGCGCCGAGCTTGCTCGCCGCATGGCCTCGGCGGGTAACTTCAACCGCCTGCAGCAGGCGCGCGAACAGGCGTTTCAGGCCGACGCCGCGCTCGCGCTGGCACGAGCCGAGCAGCTGCAGCGCGCCTCGCGCGAAAGGCTGAACCGGCTGATGGGGCTGTGGGGCAGGCAGCTCGCCTACTCCCTGCCCAACCGCTTACCCGAGCTCCCGTCCAGCCTTCCCGAACGGATGGATATCGAATCGGTTGCGATCGCGCAGCGGCTTGATGTGCAGGCGGCGCGGATCCATGTCGAGCGCACCGCTCGAGCGCTTGGGCTCACTCGCGCCACGCGCTTCGTCAATGTGTTCGAACTCGGTACGAAACGCGAATCCTCCAACGAAGCGCTCGACAAGCGAACCTGGGAAATCGGCTTTGAGCTGCCCATCTTCGACTCCGGCGAAGCACGACTCATGCGGGCCGAGGCGGTCTACCGGCAGGCACTCAACCGGGCCGCCGAGACTGCAATCGCAGCGCGCTCGGAGACGCGCGAAGCCTACTTCGCAGCCCGAAGCCATTGGGATATCGCTCGCTACCATCGAATGCAACTCGTACCTCTGAGACAACGAATCGCTGAAGAAAATCTGCTTCGCTACAACGGCATGTTGATCGGCGTATTCGAACTGCTTGCCGACGCGCGCACTCAGATCGCAGGCGTCAATGCGGCGATCGAAGCGGCGCGAGACTACTGGCTTGCTCAGGCCGACCTCGACATGGCCCTGATTGGCAAACCCGCGCTGACCGGTCCGAGGACTCCAACTGCCGCGCTGAACCCGGCTACCGCGGCTGCCCCCCACGCGGGCGCCCATTAGAGCCAGCACAAGGACACGTCATCATGGTTTCAAGAAGAAAATTTCTCGGTAGTGCCTCGATCGCAGGAGTCGCTGTGGGGGCTGCAGCCGTCAACCGCGTTGCGCTCGCAACGCTCCCCGAACCGGTGATCCAGACTCATGCGGGCACCATGCCCCCGCTCGAGCCACCTGCAGGGCGGCCATACCGCCCAGTGGTCACCCTGAACGGCTGGACACTGCCCTGGCGCATGAAGGACGGCGTCAAGGAATTCCATCTCGTGGCAGAACCTGTCGTGCGAGAAATGGCGCCTGGCTTTCGCGCCCACCTCTGGGGCTACAACGGACAGAGCCCTGGCCCTACGATCGAGGTCGTCGAAGGCGATCGCGTACGCATATTCGTTACCAACAAGCTCGGCGAACTCACCAGCATTCACTGGCACGGGCAGCGGCTCCCGAATGGCATGGACGGGGTCACGGGGCTGACCCAACCCGGGATTCCCCCCGGCAAAACCTTTGTCTATGAGTTCGAGGCACGCCGGCCCGGCACCTTCATGTACCACCCGCACGCCGACGAAATGGTGCAGATGGCGATGGGCATGATGGGCTTGTGGATCACGCATCCCAAAGGCCGCCATCCGCTCATCGACGAAGTCGACCGGGACTATTGTTTTCTGCTCGGTGCCTACGATATCGACCCTGGCAGTTACACACCGCGCGTGATGACCATGCTCGATTTCAATCTCTGGGCCTGGAACAGCCGTATCTACCCCGGTATCGACCCGCTGATCGCCAGGCGAGGCGACCGGGTTCGGTTGCGGGTGGGTAATCTCACGATGACCAACCACCCGATTCATCTGCACGGTCACGAGTTTGCAGTCACCGGCACTGATGGTGGTCCGGTCCCGCGTGCGGTGCGACAGCCCGAGGTGACAGTCGATATCGCAGTCGGGCAAATGCGGCAAATCGACTTCATTGCTGATGAGGAGGGTGACTGGGCGATTCACTGCCACAAGAGTCACCATACGATGAACGCGATGGGACACAATGTCCCGACGATGATAGGTGTCGACCACCGCGGAGTCGCGGGCCGCATCATGCGCCTTATTCCAGACTATATGGTGATGGGAGAACGCGGCATGAAGGACATGACGGAAATGGACATGCCGCTGCCCGACAACACAGCGCCAATGATGGCCGGCCGCGGCCAGTTCGGCGCGCTCGGCATGGGCGGGATGTTCAGCGTACTCAAAGTTCGCGCCGAGCAAAAGCCCGGTGACTACAGCGATCCCGGCTGGTTCAGGCATCCGCCGGGAACCGTCGCGCGCGAGGTGAGCGGTTCGCTTGAGCCGCCAGCACGAGCCCCTGCGCCCTCATCGAGCAGCGGGGCGAGCGCACCCGGCGGCACACCGGCCACGGATGTGCAGATCCGCAAGCCCGGCCAGCACCGCCACTGACATGACGTCAACCGTCCAGCACCCTTATCGAAACAGGATATACCGCTATGAATAAGGTTCTTGCCTCTTCCGTACTCGCCTCGCTGATCAGCCTCGCGGGGTCATCCCTTGCCCACGGACCCAACCATCACGGATCCGCCGCTGCCAAGCCTGGCGCAAGCGTTACAGCGCCAGAGCAACAGGCCTGGGGTATCGCCGCCTCACCCAACCCGGGCGCGCGCAGGATCGATATCCGCATGGGCGACGATATGCGCTTTACGCCCAGCCACATCGAGGTCAAGCTCGGCGAGACGGTTCGCCTGGTCGTACACAACGACGGGAAAGTGCTGCATGAACTCGTCCTGGGTACACGAGCCGAACTCGACAAACATGCTGCGCTGATGCTCAAGCACCCCAATATGGCGCATGACGATCCCTGGATGGCCCACGTCGATCCAGGCAAATCTGGCGACATCTATTGGACCTTCAACCGCGCCGGCAGTTTTGAGTTCGCCTGCCTCATCCCCGGGCACTTTCAGGCCGGCATGCGCGGTACGCTGCGGGTGAGTACATCGGGTGCCGACTCCGGCGCCGCCCCTGCTGCAAACACCGCAGAGGAATGGGTCGAGGCCGTCATCCGTCGTGTTGACCCCGATCAGTCTCGGCTCACATTGCGCCACGGCGAGATCAAAAGCCTCGATATGCCGCCCATGACCATGGTCTTCCATGTGCGTGATGCGAGACTGCTCAACGGCCTCGCAGCGGGCGACTCGGTACGGTTTCGTACCGTGCAGGATGATGGTCGCTACATCGTCACGGCCATCGAAAAGCGCTGATTCAGGCCGTCGGACGCGCGAATCCCGCAACCTGCTCGTAGCGCGCGGCAATGCTCCGCAGCTCCTCCTGGCTGATCAGATCATCGATATGCCGGAACGGTTTGCCGTGGCTCAGTTCATCGGCTTTCATGATGATGAAATCAGGGGGCTGACTGCGATTGGTCGTCACGACCCGACCCGTGGCTTCGCGGCGCAGCCCCTCATAGTCCTCGAGCGCGCGCACGGGGTCGCTTGCACTTGCGAGCGCATCGGCAAGCGTACGGGCATCGATAAAGGACTGTGCAGAGCCGTTGGAGCCACGCGGATACATGGGGTGCGCGGCGTCTCCCATCAGCGTTACCCGCCCATCACGCCAGAAAGGAAGCGGATTGCGGTCGACCATCGGATACTGATGGGTACGGACCGAAGCGCGGATGAGGGCTGGTACATCGAGCCAGTCAAACCGCCAGTCGGCGAATGCCGGCAGGAAATCATCGAAGTCGGCGGGCGTATTCCAATCGTTCATGGGAGCGTCTTCGCGCTCTATCTCTGCGACCCAGTTGACCAGTTGCCGCCCTTCTTCATCGTAGCGGTCCACGATCGGATAGATCACCATTTTTGCTGTCGCGACGGTCCCGATGCGCAGATATGACTTCCCGGTCAGGATCGCAGGGTAGGCACTTACGCCGCGCCAGGTGTTGATGCCCGCAAAACAGAGTTTGTCCCCGGGATGCATCTGCGCGCGTACTGCGGAGTTGACGCCGTCGCAAGCGACCGCGATCCCTGCTTCGACGCGCTCGATCGCCCCGTCAGCGCGGATAAACTCGAGCGTGACGCGATCGGAGCTCTGCGAGTAACCACGGCAGCGCATGCCGGTACGAATTGCCTGCGGGCCTAGGCGTTCGATGACGAGCTGATGGAGAACGCCGTGCAGCCGCGCGCGGTGAATGCCGATCTCCGGAAACGGATGCCCCGCATGCCGGCCCCGCAACTCGCGGTACACGAACTGACCGAAACGGTTGAAAAACACGCTTTCCAGATTCTCGATACCGAGAGGCTCGAGCCGCTCGAGCGCGCCCAGTGCCGACAACTCCCGGCATGCGTGCGGCAGGAGCGTGATCCCTACTCCGACTTCTCCAAACTCTCGTACCGCATCAAACACCACCGCTTTGATGCCGTGGCGGTGCAGCCCTAGCGCAAAAGCAAGGCCGGCAATTCCCCCGCCGACAATGGCAATGTCGTGCATGATGTCAGTCCGCCGTGATGCGTTGAGTCTGAATGAGCTTGGCCCAGCGCTCGGCGTCCGTCCGGATGAGGTCCTGATACTCCTTCAAGCTGACAGGCGCCGGATCCATGCCCTGGGTGGAAAACACGCGAGCGGTTTCTGAACTCGCAAGGAGCTGATTGATTTCCCGGTGCAGTCGCTCGACCAGTTCGGGCGCCATGCCCTTGGGACCAAAGAATCCGTACCACATCGCCACATTGACTTCGCCTGCGCCAGCTTCGGCGAGCGTCGGTACTTCGGGCAGCAGCGGATGTCGCGCCGTACCGCCCAATCCGAGCACGACCAACCGCCCCGCACGGATGAGAGGCAGGGCGACGTGAATGGGCATGAACATCGCATCGACATGTCCGCCGACCATATCCTGAACCGCCGGCGCGGTGCCGCGGTACGCGATGTGCGTAATAAAAACCTTGTTGACGCTTTTCAGCATCTCCATCGACATGTGGTGGGGCGTGCCGGCACCCGGTGAGGCGTAGTTGAGCGCACCGGGTTTGGCCCTGGCTGCGGCGAGCAGATCGCCCGCAGTCTTGAACCCGGTGCGCGGATGCGTGACCAGCAGCAACTGCCCCCAGGATGCGAGCGCGATCGGCGTGAAGTCGGCAACCGGATCAAAAGTGAGTTTGGGATAGAGAGTACGCGCGATCAACAGGGTGTTGGCGCTCACGAGCAGGGTGTTGCCGTCGGGGGCGGCCTGCAGAACATGCTCCGCTCCGATGTTTCCGGAGGCCCCGGCGCGGTTCTCGACGATCGCGGGGCGCCCCAGGCGCTCACCGAGTCCGGGGCCGATGGTCCGCGCGACCATGTCCATACCCGTACCCTGCGTAAACGGGACCACCAGCCGCATCACAGACTGTGATGACTGAGCCCAAGCCGATGCCGGTAAAACGCCGCCTGCGGCGAGCGCGGTGATCAACGTTCTGCGAGACGAATTCATCGGTCTTCCCCTTAGCCCAAATCAGCTGCGAAACCGCCTTCGCCCGTCCCCTCTACGGGCATCGCGAAAAGCGGTTTGCAAACGCATCATTGTAGAGGTGACGGGGACGTTGCCCAGAAAAGGCACACTTCCTGCGCCGGCAACTCCACGCCACTCCCCGGTATGGCCGCAGCCGCGACTCCCGGGGACGGTCCAATCGGGCGGCGCGAGCCATCGCCTTCGAGACGCACAGGCGAGACGCCGGTTGCGGGGCGCTCCGACTCATGGGAGAGTTCGGTCACCATGCTTTCCTCAGACCTGAAGGGCCTCGGCATCGCCGCCCTCCTAGCCGGCCTCCTCGCTGGCCTTTTCGCGGGTGGTTGTGCGATCGTACCGGCTCAGGCCCGGTCCGCCGGCGAAGCCGCCAGCCCGGCGGGTTCCGCCGAGCGTCCCTCCCCGCGGCCGGTCGGCCTGCCCAACCCGGCGACCGTGGCTTGCCTTCAGGCGGGCGGCGTCGCCTGGAGTGAGCGTCAACCGGACGGCGCAGAGCGGGGCCTGTGTCGACTTGCCTCGGGGCAGGTCTGTGATCAATGGGCGTTTTTCCGCAGAGAGTGCGGTGCAGACGCCGCACCCGCCGCGCCGCCCGCCAAGGCTTCGCCCCGCTGAAGGGAGTCCTGTCCAATGGCCAAACGTGAACTCGGCCGCAGCGGCTTGTACTGCGAGCCGCTCTGCCTGGGCGGCAATGTATTCGGATGGACCGCCGACGAGCGCCAATCCTTTGAAGTCCTCGACGCATTTGTCGACGCGGGAGGAAGCCTCATCGATACCGCGGACAAATACTCCGCCTGGGTACCCGGCAATGTTGGCGGCGAGTCCGAGACCATCCTCGGCAAGTGGCTGCACCACAGCGGCAAGCGCAACCGCGTATTGATTGCGAGCAAGGCCGGAATGGATCTTGGGGGTGACCGGAGAGGACTGTCGCGCCGCCATCTGCTGCGCTCGATCGACGAGTCGCTCACCCGACTGCGGATCGAATGCATCGATCTCTATCAGGCTCATCAGGACGACCCCGCGACGCCTGTCGAGGAGACGCTGTCGACCTATGCTGACCTCATCAAGGCGGGAAAGATCCGCGCCATCGGTGCGTCGAACTACTCCGCGCAACGTCTGTCGCTGGCGCTCTCCACGGCGGACCGGCTCGGTTTACCGCGTTTTCAGACACTGCAGCCCGAGTACAACCTGGTGAGCCGCGCGGGATTCGAGGCGGCGCTGCAACCGCTTTGCATTCGCGAATCGGTTTCGGTTATCCCCTACTATGCCCTTGCCTCGGGTTTTCTGACCGGCAAATACCGCAAGGCGGACGATGGCGCTGCGCGCGCACGCGGGGCCCGCGCCACGAGCTATCTCGATGCGCGGGGACTTCGTATTCTGAAAGCCCTGGATGAGGAAAGCGCGCGCCTGCGAACCACCCAAACAGCCGTCGCGATCGCGTGGTTGAGAGACCGGCCCGCGATCGCCGCGCCGATTGCGAGCGCGACGAGCGCAGCCCAACTCGGTGACTTGATTGCAGGCATGCGGCTCGAACTTGATTCGACAGCGCGCGCCTGTCTCGATGAGGCAAGCGCATGAATCGTAAGCCGGTTGGCACCCTTCTCCTCTGGATCCAGTTCGGAGCGCTCGCGCTCCAGATACTGCTCACCGCTGCCGCCCTCGAGGTGGTCGGCCCGCCCGACTGGGCCCTCGCCGTCGGTGCGGGTGGCCTGCTGCTCGGCGCCTGGGCGCTCTACGCGAACCGCCCGGGCAATTTCAATTTTCGCCCCGAACCGAGGGAAGGCGGTGTGCTGGTCACCCACGGTCCCTACCGCTGGATACGTCACCCGATGTACGCGGCGTTGCTTCTGATTTCGGCCGGGCTGGGCGGCGTCATCGACAGCTTCCACGGCTGGATGTTGTCGCTCACGCTGCTCGGCGCTCTGCTCGTCAAAGCGAGTTTTGAGGACCGCTGGATGAGCGAGGCGTATCCTGACTATTCCGCCTACCTGAGCCGGACCAAAGGGTTCATCCCTTTTCTTTACTGAAACGACAGAGGCCGCGAGCGGTCACCGAGGAGGCTCCAACATGCCACAACCGTGGGACGGCATCATTTCCGCCGATGAAATCGCAGCCTACGAGGCTGCGGGCTTCGGGCGGCCGCAGGGTATGGGCAGGCGCCCTGCATTGCTCATCATCGACGTGCAGTACCGCACGGTTGGAACGAAGCGGCAGCCCTTTTGGGAGGCCATCAAGGAATTCAAAACCGCCTGCGGGGAGCCCGGCTGGCGAGCGGTCGACCATATCCAACCACTGCTGGCGGTTTTCAGGGAACTCGATCTCCCGGTGATCTACCCCTATGTCTCGCCCAAGGAATCATTTGATGTGGGCCGACTCGCCGAGAAGGTGCCTGCGCTCATGAAGGTCGCTGCGAGTGGCTATCAGTTCGTGCCCGAGGTCGCACCGAGAGAGCGCGACATCCTGCTGCCCAAAAAACACCCTAGCGCTTTCTTTGGAACGCCTCTGGTGAGTTATCTCGTCGACCTGGGCGTTGACAGTCTCGTCGTCACGGGCTGCACGACGAGCGGATGCGTACGGGGGAGCGTAGTCGACGGATTTGCCTACAATTTTCGCTGCACCGTGCCGATCGAGTGCGTCTACGACCGCAGCGCAACGAGCCATGCGGTCAACCTGTTCGATATGGCTGCCAAATACGCTGATGTCAAACCTGTCGCCGAGGTGATCGCCGACCTGCGCGGGCTGGCCGCGGCGAAACGCTGACAGGATTCGATATGGAACGATTCGACAACAAATTCAATCGCTATCGATTTTCGGCGCTGCCCAGCCGGCCTGCTTACACCTGGCCTAACGGTGCCCGGCTCGCTGTTTACTTTGCGCTCAATGTCGAGGCCTTTGAGTTCGGCCGCAACCCGGGCAACGATTTCACCTCAATGCCTGGCCCTCCCTACCATCGCGGCTATGCCTACCGCGATTACGGCAATCGGGTAGGTATCTGGCGCATCGCTGATCTCTTTACCCGGTACGGCGTACCGCTGTCTTTACTCGTCAATGCGAGCGTCTACGACGTTTGCCCCGAGATTCTCGTACCGTTTCGCGAACGCGGCGATGAATTCGTCGGTCACGGCCGAACCAATTCCGAGCGTCAGATTGACATGGATACCGAAACCGAGCGGCGCATGATGCGTGAAGTGCGCGAGCGCTTCATCCGCGAGGAAGGAAAACCTGCGAAAGGCTGGCTCGGCCCCTTCATTTCGCAGAGCCCGAATACTCCTGAGCTCCTGCTCGAGGCGGGCTACACCTATATGCTCGATTGGTACTTCGATGAGCAGCCGCAGTGGTTCCGAACCGAGCGCGGACCGATCCTGGCGGTGCCCTATCCGTCCATGGAGCTGAACGACATCCCCGCCTTCATCAATCGCGGCGCAAGCGACGAAGAGTTCACCACCATGGTCGTCGATGCGTTCGACCAGCAGCTCGACGATGGCGATCGACACGGCTGGCCACTGGTGTGCGGCATCTCGATCCACACTTTCCTGATGGGGCAGCCCCACCGCGCGAGACAACTCGCCCGCATGCTTGAGCACATGACGGCCCGGCGCTCAAAAGTGTGGTTCGCCACGCCCGGGCAGATCGCTGACCATGTCGCATCCTTGCCCCCGGGGATGGTAGCGTTGCCCTAGGCTAAAACGGCGTCGCGTCGCGCGCCGCCTGAACTGACTCACAACCGCACCCGGTGCGCAGTCGCGCCCATTGCGCATCGAGGCTCAACCCCGCGCAGAGGCGATCTGCGCAGCAATCTTCAGGCCGCAGCCGGGACCGCTTGAGCAAGGCGCCTCGCGGCCTGTTCGGCCATATCCGGAGATCGAGCCTCAACCATCACGCGAAGCAGCGGCTCGGTACCCGACGGCCTGATGAGGATCCGGCCATTGTTACCGAGTTCCCGCTCGACATCGCGACGGACCTGAGACAACGCGGGGTCCGCCGCCCAGTCGAAGCCTCGCGCCGTTCTGACATTGATGAGCGTCTGGGGCAGCATCACCAGTCCCTCGCATAGCTCTTTGAGAGACCGGCCGGTCCGCTGGAGCGCGGCCAGCACCTGAAGCGCGCTCACGATGGCATCGCCCGTGCTGTGCAAATCCAGGCAAAGGAGATGCCCGGAGCTTTCGCCGCCCAGGAGCCAGCCACGCTCGCGCAGCATTTCCAGGACATAGCGGTCACCGACCTTGGCCCTGGCAAATCCGATGCCCAGGCTCTGAAGCGCCTGCTCGAGTCCGAGGTTGGACATCAGCGTACCCACGACGCCAGCCACCGGGCCACGATGCTGGCGCTCGCGGACCATCATGTAGAGAAGTTCATCGCCATTGAAGATCCGGCCGTCGCCGTCGACCATCAGCAATCGATCGGCATCTCCGTCGACAGCAACGCCCAGCGCAGCGTGATGCTGACGCACCGCCTCAAGGAGCGCCTGAGGATGGGTCGCGCCACAGCCTTCGTTGATATTCAGCCCATCCGGTGCGGCGCCTATGGTGATGACCTCCGCGCCCAATTCGTGGAATACATGCGGTGCGGTGTGGTAGGCAGCTCCATGCGCGCAATCGACGACCATCTTGAGTCCGCGCAGGTCAAAGTTTGCCGGAAACGTCCCCTTGCAAAACTCGATGTAACGACCGGCGGCATCGTTGATTCGCCTCGCGCGGCCAAGCGCCTGCGAGTCAACGCAACCCATGGGGGCCTCGAGCGCTGACTCGATCTGAGCCTCGACGGCATCCGGCAGTTTGTCTCCGTCAGCGGAGAAAAACTTGATGCCATTGTCGTGAAAAGGATTGTGCGAGGCGCTGATGACGATGCCAGCCGAGCACCTGAGGGCGCGCGTCAGATAGGCAACCGCCGGGGTCGGCAGCGGCCCGCAGAGCAGCACGTCGACCCCCGCAGCGGAAAATCCCGATTCGAGCGCGGCCTCCAGCATGTAGCCTGAGATTCGCGTGTCCTTGCCTATGACGACAGCAGGGCGGCCGCTGCTGCGGCCCGCCAGCGCGTCGGCACGGGCGCCCGCTCCTGCCAGCACCTTGCCCGCGGCATAGCCAAGTTTCATGACGAAATCCGGCGTGATGGGGACCTGCCCCACCCGTCCGCGGACCCCATCCGTCCCGAAGTATTTACGCCCCATCCAAGACCTCCGGAGATTCATCGGCGGTCAACGCCCGCCAGACTGCCAGCGCATCGCGCGCCGCTGCGACATCGTGCACCCTTACGACCGACGCCCCCCCGCGCACGACCGCGAGCATGGCGGCGAGGCTGCCAGCCAGCCGTTCGTGCACATCGCGCCCGGTAATTCGCCCGATGAAGGACTTTCGCGACACACCCAGCAGCAGCGGCCCCAACTCGGCCAACCGCGGCAGACCGCGGAGAAGGGCGAGATTATGCTCCAGAGTCTTGCCAAAGCCGACTCCGGGATCGAGCATGATCCGCTCCGCCTTGATCTCCATCCGACGACAGCATTCGATCCGCCCGTCCAGAAACGACCTCACCTCTTCCACGACATCGTCGTAGCGTGGCAAGTCCTGCATCGTCTGCGGATCGCCCTGCATGTGCATGATGCAAAGCCCGCAGTCAGCGCTCGCGACGGCCTCGAGCGCTCCGGGCGCAGTGAAGCCGGAAATATCGTTGATGACTGAAGCGCCACGCGCCAGCGCTTCGCGCATGACCTCAGGCTTTCGGGTATCAACTGAGAGCGGCACAGCGCACCCACGAAGGGCATCGAGCACCGGGAGAATCCGATCCAGTTCCCGCTCTGCGGAAACAGCGGCCGCGCCAGGACGGGTGGACTCACCGCCGATATCGAGAATGTCGGCTCCCTGCGCGATGAGCGACTGCGCATACGAAACCGCCTCTCGCGGATCAGAGCGATGAAATTGTTCGGAAAAGGAATCGGGCGTGACATTGACCACGCCCATCACCAGGGGCCGCTTCAGGCTGAGTCTGAAGCGGCCGCAGGCCCAGACGAGCGACGGGCCCCCGGCCGACACCGCTCGCGCCGGACCCGTCAGGCAGCCGGCTCAGCCGACGGCGAACCGGATGAGGCGCTCGGCTGGCTGCTGGAAGTCCCGGCGCCGCCGGCACTGCTGCCGGTGGAGCCGCCAGGCTTGGGCGGGCGCGGGGGACGGCCTGAAACGATATCGTCGATCTGCTCGGCATCTATCGTTTCCCAGTCGAGCAGCGCCCGAGCCATCGCTTCAACCTTGTCCCGGTTGGTCTCGAGGATGTTGCGGGCAACCGCATACTGCTCATCGATGATCCGGCGAATCTCAGAGTCGACCTTGCGCATGGTCTCTTCAGACATGTTGGTCGTCTTGGTAATCGAGCGGCCGAGGAAGATCTCACCCTCGTTTTCGGCGTACACCATGGGCCCGAGCAGATCGCTCATCCCGTAGCGGGTCACCATGTCGCGCGCGATCGAGGTTGCCCGTTCAAAATCGTTCGATGCGCCGGTCGTCATCTGATGCATGAAAAGCTCTTCTGCGATCCGCCCGCCAAAAAGTACTGCGACGGTATTGAGCATGCGGTCGCGGTCCATGCTGTAGCGGTCCTGTTCGGGCAACTGCATGGTGACGCCCAGCGCACGGCCGCGCGGAATGATGGTG
>CAZZKA010000048.1:0-16900 GCA_964654745.1 uncultured Bordetella sp.
CTCAGCCCCCCTCCGGCCCCTGAACCGGGGCGCCTGCGGCGGTGCTCGGTCAGCTGCCCCCCTGGCGGCTGCAGAGCCTGTTAAAATCTTGGGTTTTTCGTTCTCCGGGCGAGAGTTTGTCCGGGGTATCTGCAAACATTCGTTTTGGCTTTCGTTTTGGCTTTCGGGTGCGTGAGCGTTCGAGTTTTGGCTTTCGAGCGGATGTGGTTTTTAGGCGGATGTGGCGTTCATACGATGTGGCATTCAAACGATGATGTGGGTGGCTCTCAGGCGATGCGGGTGGCCCTCAAACGATGTGGTTGGCTCGCTTTCGAATGAATCGACTGATCGTCGCCAACTGGAAAATGAACGGGTCGCTCCGCCTCGCGAGGGACCTTGCCCGGGCGGTCGCTGTGGGTGCCACCAGCCGCGCCGTGGGCTCGGAGATCGTTCTTTGCCCTCCGTTTCCGTACCTTTCCGTGGTCGCCGACGTCATTGCGGGGAGCGGCCTCGCGCTCGGGGCGCAAAATGTTTCCGAACATGGGCCCGGAGCCTTTACCGGTGAAGTTGCTGCGGCAATGCTCGCCGACCTCGGTTGCCGATGGGTCATCGTCGGGCACTCCGAGCGTCGCATGTTCTATGGTGAATCGAGTGGCCTGGTCGCCGCCAAGGCAGCAGCCGCGCTCGAGGCGGGTCTTCAACCCATTATCTGCGTTGGCGAGACGCTCGAAGATCGCGATACCGGTCGGACCGAGTCGGTCCTTGCCGCACAGTTGGCTGCGGTTTCGCCATTGC
The DNA here is from genome assembly GCA_964654745.1 of uncultured Bordetella sp. Taxonomy (GTDB): domain Bacteria; phylum Pseudomonadota; class Gammaproteobacteria; order Burkholderiales; family Burkholderiaceae_E; genus SYIM01. The sequence goes on from CAZZKA010000048.1 coordinate 775, forward strand.
TGCGCGAGCGGGGTTCAAAGGTCGTGCTGGCCTACGAGCCGGTCTGGGCGATCGGTACGGGGCGTAGCGCCTCGCCCGCTCAGGCAGGTGAGGTGCACGCCTTCCTGCGAGGCGAAACGGCGCGCCTTGGACTCGCCGCCCCGGAGAGACTTCGAATTCTCTATGGCGGCAGCCTCAAGCCCGAGAACGCCGCAGCTCTTTTTGCGACGCCTGGAGTCGACGGCGGCCTGATAGGCGGGGCGTCGCTCAAGGCTGAAGATTTTCTCGATGTCATCGGCGCCGCGAGCGGCGTGCGACCAACAACCGGAGTCCTCTGACATGCCCGCTTGGCTTTCCACCCTACTGACTGTCGTGCAGGTGCTGTCGGCACTTGGCATCATCATTCTGGTCCTCATGCAACACGGTAAAGGTGCCGATATGGGGGCGGCCTTTGGGTCGGGCGCTTCGGGGAGCCTCTTCGGCGCCACCGGCTCGGCGAACTTTCTCAGCCGCTTCACCGCGGGACTCGCTGTCGTCTTTTTTGCTGCAACCCTTGGGCTTGCCTTCACCGGTCATCAAGGGTCCCAATCCGGCCGCAGCGTCATGGAAGGCGCGAGGCCTCCTGCAGGCAACGAGATACCCGATGCGCGCCCCGCTGCGTCTCCCGAAAAAGCGCCGCCGCCAGGCGACATTCCCAAGTGAATCGGGTTAGAATTGTTGTTTGTATGTTCTGACTTCGGGACTCCGCTATTTTTCGCAAACCGATCGGGCTTCCTCGGCCCGAAAACTTCGTGGGCGAAAATTTCGGATGTTCGTCAGGCCGACGTGGTGAAATTGGTAGACACGCTATCTTGAGGGGGTAGTGGCGAAAGCTGTGCGAGTTCGAGTCTCGCCGTCGGCACCAAGCAAGTCCCGCGCAGACGGGGCAGGCCTTTTGAGGATTAAGTACAAAGAAGCCGGACAGTAGACAGGGCCTCAACGAACAATAAACAAGGCCTCATGCCGCCGGGGCAGCTGATGCCGGTGCGTTGAAGCCAAGGGATGGGTAGGGAATTGTTGCTCGACAATTATTTGCCGGTTTTGCTCTTCATTCTGGTGGGCATTGGCGTCGGTATCGGTCCGATGCTGCTTGGCAAAATTCTCGGCCCGTCGCGGCCTGATCCGGCGAAACTTTCCCCCTACGAGTGCGGCTTCGAGGCCTTTGAGGATGCGCGCATGCAGTTCGACGTGCGCTATTACCTCGTTGCGATCCTGTTCATCCTGTTCGATCTTGAGATTGCCTTTCTCTTTCCGTGGGCGGTCTCACTGGGCACAATCGGTTTCGTCGGGTTTCTCGCCATGATGGTGTTTCTCGCCATCCTCGTGGTGGGGTTCATCTACGAGTGGAAAAAGGGCGCGCTCGACTGGGAGTGACCCGGTCGCAGGCGCGATGTCGATGGAGCGGTCACGATGAGCATCGAAGGCGTTCTCAACCAGGGGTTTGTTACCACCCAGGTGGACAAGCTCGTCAACTGGACCCGTACGGGCTCGCTGTGGCCAATGACCTTCGGCCTGGCATGCTGTGCCGTTGAAATGATGCACGCAGGTGCCTCGCGGTATGACCTCGACCGCTTCGGTGTGGTGTTTCGCCCAAGCCCCCGCCAGTCCGATGTGATGATCGTGGCCGGGACGCTCTGCAACAAGATGGCCCCTGCGCTTCGCAAGGTCTACGACCAGATGGCCGAACCGCGCTGGGTGATCTCGATGGGTTCGTGCGCAAACGGTGGTGGCTACTACCACTACTCTTACTCGGTGGTCCGGGGATGCGATCGAATCGTGCCGGTCGATGTCTACGTCCCGGGGTGTCCGCCCACTGCTGAGGCGCTGATGTACGGGATCATTCAGTTGCAGTCCAAGATCAAACGTACCGCAACGATCGCTCGCTAGACGACCGCCAACACCATGACCCGCCTCGAAACGCTCCGTTCATCGCTCGAATCTGTCCTGGGTGGCCGGATTGTGTCGTTGGTCGAACGCCTCGGAGAACTCACGCTCACGGTCTCGTCAGCGGACTACTTGGAGGTCGCGCGGCATATACGTGACAACCCGTCGCTGCGCTTCGAAACCTTGATTGACCTGTGCGGCATGGACTACTCGGCCTACGGGGAGGGGCTCCAAGAAGGTCCCCGGTTTGCCGCGGTATCGCACCTTTTGTCGCTTACGCACAATTGGCGCTTGCGACTTCGAGTGGCCTGTCCCGATGACGATTTCCCGATGACGGCCTCGCTCATGGACGTCTGGCCCGCGGTAGGCTGGTTCGAGCGAGAGGCCTTCGACCTCTACGGCATCGTGTTCGAGGGGCATCCGGATCTTCGTCGCATCCTCACCGACTACGGTTTTGTGGGGCATCCCTTCCGCAAGGATTTCCCCGTTTCAGGGCATGTGGAAATGCGCTACGACCCGGAGCAGCGCAGGGTGATCTACCAGCCGGTGTCGATCGAACCGCGCGAGGTGATTCCGCGCATCGTCCGCGAAGCGGGCTACGCGCAGGGGCGCTGAGACAGGCTCATGGCAGAGATCCGCAACTACACGCTCAACTTCGGACCGCAGCACCCTGCGGCTCATGGCGTATTGCGCCTGGTGCTCGAGCTCGACGGTGAGGTGGTGCAGCGCGCCGACCCGCATATCGGTCTGCTACATCGTGCCACCGAAAAGCTCGCTGAGACACGCACCTTTATCCAGAGCGTGCCGTACATGGACCGTCTCGACTATGTGTCGATGATGTGCAATGAGCACGCGTATGTCATGGCCATCGAAAAGCTCCTCGGTGTCGAGGTGCCGCTGCGAGCCCAATATATTCGGGTGATGTTCGACGAAATCACCCGCATCCTCAACCATCTGCTCTGGATAGGCGCGCACGGTTTGGATGTCGGAGCGATGGCGGTTTTCCTCTACGCGTTCCGCGAACGCGAGGACCTGATGGACTGCTACGAGGCGGTGTCGGGTGCGCGCATGCACGCGGCCTATTATCGGCCGGGCGGTGTCTACCGTGATCTGCCGGACGTGATGCCCAAGCATGTGGCCTCCAAGATCCGCAACGAGTCGGCGGTGCGTGCGCTCAACCGCAATCGCGAGGGCTCGCTCCTCGACTTCATCGAAGACTTCACCAACCGGTTCCCGGGTTATGTCGACGAGTACGAAACCCTGCTCACCGACAACCGTATCTGGAAGCAGCGTCTGGTCGGCGTCGGTATCGTCGATCCCGACCGGGCCAAAGCGCTAGGCTTTACCGGGCCCATGCTTCGAGGCTCCGGCGTCGAGTGGGATCTGCGCAAGAAACAACCTTACGAGGTCTATGACCTCCTGGACTTCGACATTCCCGTCGGCCGCAATGGCGACTGCTACGACCGGTATCTGGTGCGCGTTGAGGAGATGCGCCAGAGCAATCGTATTGTCCGGCAGTGCGTGGAATGGTTGCGCAATCATCCCGGTCCGGTGATGAGCGATAGCCACAAGGTTGCTCCGCCCTCGCGCGTCGACATGAAGTCCAACATGGAAGAGTTGATTCATCACTTCAAACTCTTCACCGAGGGATTCCATGTTCCTGCGGGTGAGGCCTACGCATCGGTCGAGCATCCCAAGGGTGAATTCGGCATCTATCTGGTCTCTGACGGGGCCAACAAACCATACAGGCTGAAGATCCGGGCGCCGGGCTTCGTTCATCTTCAGGCGCTCGACGAGATGGCGCGTGGTCATATGATTGCGGACGTCGTCACAATCATCGGCACCCAGGACATCGTTTTCGGGGAGATCGACAGGTGAGAGCCGTCCGTATCCCCGGGGTCTGCAGGCCACGGCAGGAGTGTTTGCCCTCATGAGCGCGCTTCCTCTGGCGACCAGTCCGTCGTTGCTCTCAGCCGATGCACTCTCCCGCATCGCGCGCGAGCTGCGCAAATTTCCTCCCGATCAAAAGCAATCGGCTGTGATGGCTGCCCTCGCTATCGCGCAGGACGAACACGGCTGGCTATCCGCGGAGGTCATGGAGGCTGTCGCCACCGCCCTGGACATGCCGCCGATTGCAGTGCACGAGGTCGCCACCTTTTACAACATGTTCGATACGCAGCGGCCGGGTAAGTTCAAGCTGGCGATCTGCACGTGTCTGCCCTGCGCGCTGCGAGACGGCGCCAAGGCCGGGGAGTACCTCAAGGAGCGGCTCGGGATCGGTTACGGTGAAACCACGCCTGATGGCCTGTTCACGCTCAAGGAAAGCGAGTGTCAGGGCGCGTGCGGTGACGCGCCGGTCCTGCTTGTCAACAACAAGCGGATGTGCAGTTTCATGGACAACGCCAAGCTCGATGCGCTGATCGCCGAGCTCAAGGCTCAAGCCTGAGGCCGACAGCATGGGTGCCAACGATCTCCTCATCGATGCCCGAGCCCAGGAAACCTGTTTCCATGGCCGGCACATCAAGCCGCAAATTCTTGCGGGGCTTCACTCCCCCGATGGCTGGCGACTGAAAGATTATGAAGGGCGGGACGGGTACAAGGCGCTTCGTAAAATCCTCTCCGAAGGCCTCACGCCGGATCAGGTGATCGCCGAGGTCAAGGCCTCCGGCTTGCGTGGCCGGGGAGGCGCGGGCTTTCCGACAGGCCTCAAGTGGAGCTTCATGCCCAAGCAATACACCGGGCCCAAATACCTGGTGTGCAACTCCGATGAGGGTGAGCCTGGGACGTTCAAGGACCGCGACATCCTCCGCTACAACCCTCACATCGTCATCGAGGGCATGATCATCGCAGCCTATGCGATGGGCATCACCGCGGGCTATAACTACATTCACGGCGAAATCTTCTCGGTCTATCAGCGCTTTGAAGAGGCTCTCGAAGAAGCGCGCGCCGCAGGTTATCTGGGCGACAACATCCTCGGGTCGAGTTTTTCGTTTCAGCTCCATGCCTTTCATGGCTATGGCGCCTACATTTGCGGCGAAGAAACCGCGCTGTTGGAATCACTCGAGGGCAAAAAAGGCCAGCCCCGATTCAAGCCGCCGTTTCCGGCGAGCTTTGGCCTGTACGGCAAGCCTACGACAATCAACAACACCGAGTCGTTTGCTGCGGTCCCCTGGATCATCCGCAACGGGGGGCCGGCATATCTCGAAATCGGCAAGCCCAACAACGGCGGCACCAAGGTGTTCTCCATCTCGGGCGATGTGGAGCGGCCGGGCAACTATGAAATCCCGCTCGGCACGCCCTTTGCCAAGCTACTCGAGCTGGCCGGTGGCGTGCGCGGCGGCCGCAAGCTCAAGATGGTGATCCCGGGAGGATCGTCGATGCCGGTGCTGCCCGCCGAGATCATGATGGCCACCGACATGGACTACGACTCCATCGCCAAAGCCGGGTCGATGTTGGGGTCCGGGGCAGTGATTGTGATGGACGAGACCCGCTGCGCGGTCAAGTCGCTGCTTCGGCTGTCCTACTTCTACTACGAAGAATCGTGCGGCCAGTGCACACCGTGCCGTGAAGGTACGGGATGGCTCTGGCGTCTGGTGCATCGTATCGAGCATGGTCAAGGAACGATGGCTGACCTGGATGAGTTGAATCGCATCGCCGACAACATCCAGGGCCGCACGATTTGTGCGCTGGGCGATGCGGCGGCCATGCCGGTGCGCGCCTTCCTCAAGCATTACCGCGACGAGTTTGCGTGGCATGTCGAGCATCGGCGCTGCATGGTGCCCACCTATTTATGATGTTTCCGGGTTCAGGACTGCGAGAGCATGGTTGAGTTAGAAATAGACGGTCAGAAGGTCGAGGTTGCGCCCGGCAGCATGGTGATGCATGCCGCGGAAAAGCTCGGGCTTTTCGTGCCGCATTTCTGTTATCACCGAAAGCTATCGATTGCGGCCAATTGCCGCATGTGCCTCGTCGATGTTGAAAAGGCGCCCAAACCGCTCCCGGCCTGCGCGACGCCGGTTGCGCCCGGCATGAAGGTTCAGACCCGATCCGAGAAGGCCATCGCCGCCCAGAAGGGCGTGATGGAGTTTTTGTTGATCAACCATCCCCTGGATTGCCCGATCTGCGATCAGGGTGGCGAATGTCAGCTTCAGGACCTGGCGATGGGCTACGGTGGATCGGCCTCGCGCTATCGCGAAGAAAAGCGTGTTGTGTTTCACAAGCCCATGGGTCCACTCATCTCCGCTGAGGAAATGAGCCGCTGTATTCACTGCACGCGGTGTGTACGTTTTGGCCAGGAAGTCGCCGGCGTGATGGAGCTCGGCATGGCCGGCCGCGGCGAGCACTCCGAAATTATGAGCTTCGTTGGCCGTTCGATCGACTCCGAACTCTCGGGCAACATGATCGATGTCTGTCCGGTCGGTGCGCTCACCAGCAAGCCTTTCCGCTATAGCGCCCGCACCTGGGAGCTTGCGCGCCGGCGCTCGGTCGCGCCTCATGACTCGCTTGGCTCCAATATCGTCGTCCAGGTCAAGGCCGATCGCGTGATGCGGGTTGTGCCCCTGGATAACGAGGCGGTCAATGAGTGCTGGCTGTCGGACCGGGATCGGTTTTCCTACGAAGGTCTCAACAGCCCCGACCGATTGACCGAGCCGATGATTCGGCAAAACGGCGCCTGGCAAACGGTCGACTGGTCCACGGCGCTCGATTACGCTGCGCACGCTATGACACGAGTGCGCGAATCGCGCGGCGCAGCGGCGCTGGCAGCGCTCGGTTCCGTGCAGAGCACGGTAGAGGAGTCTTTCCTGCTGGGCCGCCTGCTACGCGGACTGGGTAGCGGTAACGTTGATTTCCGGCTTCGCCAGCAGGACTTTTCGGCGGATTCGACCCGTTCGGGGGTTCCCTGGCTGGGCATGTCGGTCGAGCATCTTGCAGCGGCGGACCGCTTCCTGATCGTAGGCTCTTTCCTTCGCAAAGATCACCCGCTGCTTGCGGCGAGGATCCGGGCGGCGGTTCGGCGTGGTGCCCGGGTGTCGATGCTGCACGCGGCTGCCGAAGATCTCCTGATGCCGGTCGAAGCCCGGATCAATGCGGCGCCCTCAAGCTGGCCGCTCAAGCTTGCGTCGGTTCTCGCGGCGCTCAGCCGCTTGCGCGGGGTGCCGGTGCCGGCTGAGCTCTCATCGATAGGGTCGGATGCCGAAGCGGAGCGGATTGCCGCCTCGCTCGCCGAGGGCAAAGTCCCGGTCGTTCTTTTTGGCAACGCAGCGGTGCAGCACGCCGACTACGCTTCGCTGGTCCGGTTAGGCCAGGCCCTGGCCGATGCGTGCGGCGCGCGTCTCGGTGTGCTTTCCGAGGGGGCCAATGGCGTCGGCGCGTGGCTTGCGGGAGCAGTCCCTGACCCTGGTGCGCTGAATGCCCGTTCGATGATCGAGCAGCCGCGTTCGCTTTATCTGCTGCTCAATAACGAGCCGAGCCTCGATCACGCCATGCCCGCCGCGGCCCGCGCGTCGATTGCGGCTGCCGAGTCGGTGATCGCGCTTTCCGCGTTCCGCTCTCCTGAGTTGCTCGAAGTCGCGGATTGTCTGTTGCCGATTGCTCCCTTCACCGAGACGGCGGGCAGCTTCGTGAGCGCCGAGGGCCGGCTCCAGACTTTCAATGGCGTCGTCCGGCCTCTGGGTCAGTCCCGTCCCGCATGGAAGGTGCTGCGAGTCCTCGCCGACCTCTGTGGTGTTGGCGGCTTGGCCTTCGACAGCGCCGAGGCCGTTCGCGCGGCTGCGCTGCCGACCGGCTGGGAGGCCCGTCTCGACAACCGGACGGCGGGCGCGATCTCGTTGCCGAGCGGCGTGAGTCCCTCCCTCGAGAGACTCGCAGACATTCCGATTTATTTCACCGACCCCTTGGTGCGGCGGGCCACGAGCCTGCAGCAAACCCGCGATGCCCGGGCGCCCTCTGTGAGAGCAAACCGCCGAACGATCGCTTCGCTGGGTCTCATCGCGGGCGCGCAGGTGAGGGTGGGGCAGAGCGCGGGAGGCGTGCCGGGCGAGGCGCTTCTCACGATGGAAGCCGACGACGGGGTCGCTGACGGTGTGGTGCGAATCGCCGGGGCTCACCCCGACACCGCGGGGCTGCTGAATCTCGCCGGCCCCGTCTCCGTGAGCGGGGCTGCCTGATGGACGCATTCGTGGCCGGCCTGACCCAGTGGGGCGCTGGCGCCTTCGGGGGCGCCTGGCCGGTAATCTGGAATCTGGTCAAGATCATCCTGGTAGTGCTGCCGATCATGGGCTGCGTGGCGTACCTGACGCTCTGGGAGCGCAAGATGATCGGGTTCATGCATATTCGCCTCGGCCCCAACCGTGTCGGTCCGTTTGGTCTGCTGCAGCCGATCGCGGATTCGCTCAAGCTGTTGCTCAAAGAAGTGATCGTTCCCGCGCGCGCGAACCGCGTGCTCTATGTGATCGGTCCGATCATGACCATCATGCCAGCGATGGCGGCATGGGTTGTCATTCCCTTTGGCCCGGACCAGGCGCTCGCGAACGTCAATGCGGGGCTGCTGTTGCTGATGGCCATCACGTCGCTTGAAGTTTACGGGGTCATCATCGCTGGCTGGGCATCCAATTCAAAGTACGCCTTCCTGGGTGCCATGCGCGCATCCGCCCAGATGGTTTCCTACGAGCTCGCGATCGGGTTTGCGTTGGTCGTGGTGCTGATGGTGTCGGGCAGTCTCAACATGACCGACATCGTGCTGCGGCAGGGTGAGGGATTCTTTGCCGATCTGGGGTTCAATTTCCTGTCCTGGAACTGGCTGCCGCTGCTGCCGATTTTCGTGGTCTACATTATTTCCTCGGTCGCCGAAACCAACCGTCATCCGTTTGATGTTGTCGAGGGAGAATCGGAGATTGTCGCAGGCCACATGATCGAATATTCGGGCATGGGTTTTGCCATCTTTTTCCTCGCCGAATACGCCAACATGATTCTGCTGTCGGCGGTGGCTTCGATAATGTTCCTGGGCGGATGGGCCTCCCCGGTCGACTCGGTCGTTTTCAACTGGATTCCTGGCTGGATCTGGCTTGGGCTCAAGACTTTCGTAGTCGTCTCGCTCTTCATCTGGTTCCGCGCGTCCTTCCCCCGTTATCGCTATGACCAGATCATGCGGTTGGGTTGGAAGATTTTCATCCCGGTCACGCTGGTGTGGCTCGTGGTGGTGGCGATCTGGATGCAGACGCCCTGGAACATCTGGAAATGAGGCTCGCATCATGGCGGTAAAGGAGTTCCTGTCCAGTTTCATGTTGAGCGAGATGCTCAAAGGTCTGGCGCTCACTGGCCGCTATTTCTTTGCCCGCAAGATAACTGTGCAGTACCCGGAAGAAAAGACGCCGATGTCGCCGCGGTTCAGAGGCCTTCATGCGCTGCGCCGTTACCCCAATGGCGAGGAGCGTTGCATCGCCTGCAAGCTGTGCGAAGCGGTCTGCCCGGCCATGGCGATCACGATCGAGTCCGATGTGCGTGATGACGGCACCCGGCGCACCAAACGCTATGACATCGACCTCACCAAATGCATCTTTTGCGGGTTCTGCGAGGAAAGCTGTCCGGTTGACTCAATCGTTGAGACCCACATCCACGAATATCATGGAGAGAAGCGCGGCGACCTCTACTTCACCAAGGAAATGCTTCTTGCGGTCGGTGACCGATATGAAGCCGAGATCGCAGCCAACAGGGAGGCCGATGCGAAATACCGCTGATCGCCCTCCCGGGCTCTGACGGTCGCATTTCCACCAGACGCATGGACGCCCATACCGCCCTTTTTTACGTGTTTTCCACCATCACCGTTTTGTCTGCGGTGAGGGTGATCACAGCGCGCAACCCCGTGCACTCGGCGCTGTTTCTCGTGCTCACCTTCTTCTCGGTTGCCTGCCTCTGGATGATGCTCGCTGCCGAGTTTCTGGCCATCGCGCTCGTGCTGGTCTACGTCGGCGCGGTGATGGTCTTATTCCTGTTCGTCGTGATGATGCTCGACATCAATGTCGATCGCATGCGCGAAGGCTTCTGGCGTAATTTGCCGATCGCGGTCCTGGTGGGAGCGGCGGTCGTCGTCGAGTTGTGCCTAGTCATCTGGACGCGCCTGGCCCGACCCCTGCCGCCGGCAGAGGCCCCGGCCGGTGCGCCGGGCAATACGCAACTCCTCGGCGAGGCGCTCTACACGGTTTATCTTTATCCCGTAGAGGTAGCCGCGGTGATTCTCCTGGTAGCAATCATCGCCGCGATTGCACTCACGCTGCGCCGGCGCAAAGACTCCCGTTACAACGATCCGTCGGTGGCGGTGCGCACGCGCCGGGAGGACCGCGTGCGTCTGGTCAACATGCCAGCCGAGCCCCGGCCCGGCTCTGAGCCGCCCGCGGCACCTGCGGACGGGGCTGCGGCGCCGCCGCGACAGGGCTGACACGATGACTCTTACCCTTGCTCACTACCTCACGCTCGGTGCCGTGCTTTTCGCGCTCAGCATCGTCGGTATCTTTCTGAACCGCCGTAACGTCATCATCGTGCTGATGTCGATCGAGTTGATGCTGCTTGCCGTCAATCTGAATTTCGTGGCCTTTTCACACTACCTGGGCGATATGGCAGGCCAGGTGTTTGTTTTCTTCATCCTGACGGTCGCAGCAGCCGAAACGGCCATCGGTCTGGCGATTCTCGTCGTGCTTTTCCGCAATCTGCGCAGCATCGATGTAGGCAATCTCGGCAGTCTCAAGGGCTGATCGACCATGCACCCCGATATGAAACTTGCCTACCTGCTAGCAGCCTTCGCGCCTTTGGTAGGGGCTGTGGTCGCAGGTCTGTTCGGCCGCTCGGTGGGCCGGGCGGGGGCTCGCTGGGTAACCATAGGAGGCGTGGCGGTTTCCTGCGCTGCGTCTTTCTGGACCCTGGCTGACGTGCTGGCGGGCAATGTCTTCAACGGCACGCTTTACGAGTGGGCGATCGTCGGCAACGTGCGGCTTGAAATCGGTTTTCTCATCGATACGCTGACGGTCACGATGATGTGCGTGGTGACCTTCGTTTCTCTCATGGTCCACATCTACACGATCGGCTACATGGCCGAGGATCCGGGCTACCAGCGCTTCTTCAGTTACATCTCGCTTTTCACCTTCGCCATGATGATGCTGGTCATGGCAAACAACTTTCTGCAGCTTTTCTTCGGCTGGGAGGCGGTGGGTCTGGTCTCCTACCTTCTTATCGGGTTCTGGTTCACCCGGCCGACCGCCATCTACGCCAACCTCAAGGCTTTCCTCGTCAACCGGGTCGGTGACTTTGGCTTCGTGCTGGGTATCGGCCTCGTGCTCGCGTACTTCGGTAGTCTCGACTACGCTGAGGTGTTCGAGGCCGCGCCGGATCTCGCCGGCGTAACGATCAATCTGCTAGGTGCGGCCGAATGGTCGCTCCTGACGGTCGCATGCATCTGCCTGTTCATCGGTGCAATGGGCAAGTCAGCGCAGTTTCCCCTCCATGTCTGGCTACCGGACTCGATGGAGGGGCCCACGCCTATTTCGGCGCTGATTCATGCGGCGACCATGGTGACCGCAGGCATCTTCATGGTCTCGCGGATGTCGCCACTGTTCGAACTCTCCGACACCGCGCTGGGCTTTGTGATGGTGATCGGGGCCATCACCGCGCTTTTCATGGGTTTTCTTGGCATTGTTCAAAACGACATCAAGCGGGTCGTCGCCTACTCGACCCTATCGCAGCTTGGTTACATGACGGTGGCCTTGGGTGCCTCGGCGTATGGGGTTGCGATCTTCCACTTGATGACGCATGCCTTCTTCAAGGCGCTCCTGTTCCTTGCCGCTGGTTCGGTCATCATCGGCATGCATCACGATCAGGATATCCGCAACATGGGCGGGCTGCGGCGTTACATGCCCATTACCTGGATCACCTCGCTGATCGGGTCCCTCGCACTGATCGGTACTCCGTTCCTGTCAGGGTTCTACTCAAAAGACCTCATCATCGAGGCTGCCCGTTTCGCGACAGTGCCGGGTGCCGGCATCGCCCACGTCGCTGTCCTCGCGGGCGTATTCATTACCGCTTTTTACTCGTTTCGCATGTACTTCCTGGTTTTTCACGGCCAGGAGCGCTGGGGTCATGCCGGGCACCACGACGGGCACGGCGACGATCATCACCACGGACTGGCCGCTGGCGACAAACCTCACGAGTCTCCCTGGGTCGTGACACTACCCCTCGTATTGCTGGCGATTCCGTCGCTGGCAATCGGCTTTGTGACGGTAGGACCGATGCTGTTCGGCGGCTATTTCGACGGGGTGATCGCCGTCCTCGATAGTCATCCAGCCATGGCAAGCCTTGCAGCCAACTTCCACGGCGCCATGGAGCTGGGCGTTCACGCCTTTCAGACCCTGCCTTTCGTGCTTGCGCTCGCTGGTGTGGGCGCGGCCTGGTATTGCTACATGGTCAACCCGTCTCTTCCGGAGTCGATCAGGCAACGCTTTACAGGCGTTCACCGGCTGCTTGAGAACAAGTACTACCTTGATCGGCTCAATGAAATTGTGTTCGCGGCCGGTGCGCGATGGCTGGGTGGCGCGCTTTGGCGTCGCGGCGACCAGGAACTGATCGACGGCGTGGCTGTCAACGGCAGCGCGCGATTGGTCGGCGGGTTTGCGTCGCTGCTGCGCCTGATTCAAACGGGCCGAATCAACACCTACGCAATTACGATGATCGTCGGCGTGGCGCTGCTGCTCCTGTTCGTCGCGCTTCCGATCCTACGAGGCTAGCCCGGTACCCGCCCGTCATGAATGCCATTCCTGTTTTGAGTGCAGCAATCTGGGTGCCGATCGCCTTCGGGATGTTTCTGCTCGCCTTCGGCAACGACCGCAACGCTGCAACCGTACGCGCGGTGGCGCTGATCGGCGCGATCATCGGACTGCTGGTGACCTTGCCGCTCCTCGGCGGTTTCGAGCGCGGCTCATCCGATCTCCAGTTTGTCGAACAAGTCCCCTGGATTGAGTTGCTGGGCGCTACGTATTTCCTGGGCGTCGACGGGCTGTCGGTCTGGTTTGTGCTCCTCACCGCGTTTATCACCATCGTGGTGGTGATTGCCGGATGGGAGGTCATCGAATCCCGTGTACATCAGTACATGGCCGCGTTTCTGATTCTTTCAGGGCTGATGATCGGTGTTTTCAGCGCGCTGGACGGCCTGCTGTTTTACGTGTTCTTCGAAGCAACGCTGATCCCGATGTACATCATCGTGGGAGTCTGGGGCGGGCCGAATCGCGTTTACGCAGCGTTCAAGTTCTTTCTTTATACGCTCCTGGGGTCACTGCTCACGCTGGTTGCGCTTGTCTACCTTTATCTGATGTCCGGGACCTTTTCGATCCTTGACTGGCACCAGCTGCCGCTGTCGATGCGCGAGCAGGTGTTCATCTTCCTCGCCTTCCTTGCAGCCTTTGCGGTCAAGGTGCCGATGTGGCCGGTCCATACCTGGCTTCCTGATGCCCACGTCGAGGCTCCGACCGGGGGCTCGGTGGTGCTGGCGGCGATCATGCTGAAACTCGGCGCCTATGGGTTTCTCAGATTTTCCCTGCCCATTGCGCCCGACGCGAGCCAGGAGCTCTCGGGTTTCATGATCGTGCTGTCGCTGATTGCGGTCGTCTATATCGGCCTCGTTGCGCTGGTTCAGACCGACATGAAAAAACTGGTGGCCTACTCCTCGGTTGCCCATATGGGGTTCGTAACCCTGGGGTTCTTCATCTTCAATCAGATGGGCGTCCAAGGTGCGATCGTGCAGATGATCGCGCATGGGTTTGTGTCCGGCGCGATGTTTTTATGCATAGGTGTGCTCTACGATCGTCTGCACTCTCGTAACATCGCTGACTACGGCGGCGTTGCGAACACCATGCCGAGGTTTGCCGCGTTGTTCATGCTGTTTGCGATGGCCAACGCCGGTCTACCCGCGACAGCCGGGTTTGTCGGTGAGTTCTTCGTTATCTTGGGCGCAGTGCAGTTCAATTTCTGGGTCGCTGCGCTCGCCGCCACGACCTTGATCTTTGGCGCAGCTTATTCGCTCTGGATGTACAAGCGCGTCATTTTCGGTGAAGTCGCAAACGACGCTGTAGCTGGCCTATCAGACCTCAACCGGCGCGAGTTCTGGATGCTGGTCCTGATGGCGTTCATGGTGCTGGCGATGGGTATTTTCCCGAAACCGGTCACCGACATGACCGATGCCTCGATCGAGGCGCTGCTTCGACACATTGCAGTGTCCAAGATCCAGTGAGTAGCGATGGCTGACGATCCCTTCAAGCTTTCCCTGGTGCTGCCCGAAATCCTGTTGCTTCTCGGGATATGCGGCCTGCTGCTGAGTGAGACAGGAGGCGCCCGTCGCCGTCTTGGAAGCCTGTTTCGGGCTGAATTGGTTCTGGCACTGCCACTGCTGGCGCTGTTGGCGCAGCCAGCAGGGTCGACCGACACCGGATTTGGCGGGATGGTGATCGTCGATTCGCTGTCGCGCCTGCTCAAGATCTGTGCGGTGCTTGTCGTTGCTGCGACGCTCGCCCTGTCATCGCGCTATTGCGAGGAGCGCGACGTTGCGCGGGGCGAGTTTCATTGCCTCGCTCTGCTGTCGCTGCTAGGGCAGTTCGTGATGATCTCGGCAAATAATCTGCTGCTCGTCTACCTCGGGCTGGAGCTGATGTCGCTTTCGCTCTACGCGCTGGCTGCGCTGCGTCGGGACTCTGCGGTCAGCACCGAGGCCGCGATGAAGTATTTCGTACTGGGCGCGCTTGCGTCCGGGTTTCTTCTCTACGGCATGTCGATGATATATGGTGGGGCAGGCACGCTCGCCATCGATGAAATCGCCGTGCGATTTGCGACGGGCGAGATCGACAGCTGGGTGTGCGCGGTTGGGGTGGTCTTCATCGTTGCAGGCCTTGCGTTCAAATTTGGGGCGGTGCCTTTTCATATGTGGATCCCCGACGTGTACCAGGGCACGCCCACTGCGATGACGCTGCTGATCGCGGGCGCGCCGAAACTCGCTGCGTTCGCAATCGCGTTTCGGGTGCTTGCCGAGGGCATGCTTGCTGCCTGGGGCGACTGGCAGCAGATGCTGCTTGTGTTGTCTGTGGCTTCCCTTATCGTCGGTAACGTTGTCGCGATCGCGCAGTCCAACATCAAGCGCATGCTCGCCTACTCGACGATCGCACAGATCGGATTCGTTCTCCTCGGCATGGTTGCTGGCGTAGTGGACGGTGACGCAGCAGGCACCGCTGACGCCTGGGGCTCATCGCTGTTTTATATCGTGACCTATGTGATGACGACCGTCGGCACCTTCGGAGTGGTGATGATGTTGTCCCGCTCTGGATTCGAGGCCGAGACGCTCGATGATCTGCGTGGCCTGAACCAGCGTAGCCCCTGGGTTGCGCTCGTCATGCTGCTTCTCATGTTTTCGCTCGCCGGCATTCCGCCGCTGGTGGGCTTCTACGCCAAATTTGTGATCTTGGGCTCGGTAGTTTCAGCAGGTCTGCTTTGGCTCGCGATCCTTGCCGTCATGCTGTCGCTGGTTGCAGCGTTCTACTATCTTCGGATCGTCAAGCTTATGTACTTCGATGATCCGGCCGATGGTGCAAAGCTGGATCCTGAACGGTCCGCGCAGTTTGTTCTTGCGGCCAATGGACTGCTTGTCTTCTCGCTTGGACTGCTCCCCGGACCCTTGCTAGGCGTCTGCCTCGACGCTGTGCGGCAAGCCCTGGGTTCCTGAGGCTGTGAGGGCGTTTGGATGCGAGGCGGCCTGCCCCCTTGCGACCGGGTTCAGGCCAGCCAGGTGAACGACCTCGACGAAATCCTCATCTCCTCCGAGACCGTCTATCGGGGCGGATTCCTGGAGGTCCGGAAAGACCACGTCCGTCTCCCCGATGGCAGCGAGGGGACTCGCGAGTATGTTCTTCATCCGGGCGCAGCGGTCATGGTGCCGCTCCTTGACGACGGCCGCATCCTGGTCGAGCGGCAGTTTCGCTACCCGTTGCAACGCGTCTTTGTGGAGGTTCCCGCAGGCAAGCGCGACGCGGGTGAGTCATTCATCGAGACCGCCCGGCGCGAGCTCTTGGAGGAGACCGGCTATGTGGCGCGCGAGTGGGCGCTCCTTACGCGACTGCATCCAGCCATCGGCTTTGCCGATGAGGTTATGGAGGTTTACCTTTGCCGAGACCTGACCTTACAGGGTCGGCAGCTGGATCAG
>CAZZKA010000049.1:0-16449 GCA_964654745.1 uncultured Bordetella sp.
CAAGCAACGATTGATACAAGCAACGATTGATACAAGCAACGATTGATACAAGCAAAACAGGCCTTTCGCGAGAAGAATCGTTGGGGAAAAAGTCGGCGGGAAAAAAGTCGGTGGGGAAAAAGAGAAAGTCGGTCAAAGTTGTCGTTCAAAAGAATTAACCAGGAATTTTGATTCGGGCCTGATTGTCCGCTCTTTCGGATCCAGAGTGATCAGAGGGGCATAGAACCCAAGCAGAGTCCGTTAGAAGTCATTTAGGAATTTTCTCATGGCAAACATTGCTTCGGCCCGTAAACGCGCCCGCCAGGCGACCATCCGCAATGCGCACAATTCGAGTCAGCGTTCGGCGCTTCGGACCGCAATTAAGAGTGTTCGCAAGGCGATCGGAGCGGGAGACAAGGCCGCTGCCGCCAAGGTGCTTCAGGAGGCTCAGTCGGTCATCGATCGCATTTCTGACAAGCGCATCCTTCACAAGAACACCGCCTCGCGCTACAAGAGCCGTCTCGCGTCCGCCATCAAACGGATGGGTTGATCGCGTCGGGGTTGATCGCATCGGGGTTGATCGCATCGGGGTTGATCGCATCGGGGTTGATCGCTTAAGCGCTGGCTTCGCCGGGTTTTCCGCGCCGCTTACCAAAGAGCGCAGTCCCCACTCTTACTATTGTCGCGCCTTCGGCGATCGCAGCCTCGAGATCGTCTGACATTCCCATTGATAGGGTGTCAAAGCTCCGGGAGAGCGATCCCCCCGGATCAAGCCTTGCCAGCTCGTTGCGGATCTCGCCGGCGAGCGATGCGAGCAGGGCGAATCGTCGGCGCAACACTCCCTCGTCATGGTCTGGTTCGGGGATTGCCATCAGGCCCCGTAATCGCAACCCTGGCATGGCCGCGACCGCAAGCGCGAGAGCGACTGCCTCCTCAGGGGCACATCCGCTTTTGGACGCCTCTCCCGACACGTTGACCTGTACGCACGCCTCCAGCGGGGTCATGCCGCTCGGGCGTTGCTCGGAGAGCCGGCGGGCGATCCGTTCGCGGTCGATGGAATGCACCCAGTCAAAGTTTTCAGCGATCGGACGCGTCTTGTTGGACTGAATCGGCCCTATGAAATGCCACTCGAGATCGTGCGGTTTCGGTTTGAGCGGCTGCAGGTCGGCGCGCTCCGCGCGAGGGGGCTCTGGGTCGAGGGGCTGCGGGGTGCGTTCGCCCAGGCCCGCAGACTGTGCACGGCAGGATTCGATCTTGCTCAGCGCTTCTTGAAGGTAATTTTCGGCAAACGCGCGCTGCCCAAGCGCCGCGAGTTCGAGCACCCGTTCTGCTTCCCAGGTCTTGCTAACCGCCAGGAGGCGCACCGAGCCCGCCGGCCGGCTGGCTGCCGCACATGCGCGTTCGATCCGACGGTTCACCGCCCGCAGACGCATTGCCGCGGCCTGTGTTCCGCTTCCCGCCCCCGCATCAGGTTCGGCAGGATCACGGTTTTCTGTCGATGCGTGGATCATCCCTGGGCTCGTTCGAAGATGTCGAAGCAATATAGCCGGCACTCGATCGCGCCGTTGAACAGTGGGGTCTTGCGCCGGGGCTGCATCCCCAGTTGCTTGGGCAGATCGCCGTCGGGTGACAGCAGGCATACGCGCCAACCACCAAACGTACGTCGCAGACTCGTGCCCGCCGCACGCATGGCCTGGAAGTGTGAGTCATCCGGTGCGACCCAGGTAGGGGGCGGGCCCGAGTGCGCGAGACTCCCGTCATCACCGCTGATGGCCTCCATCCGTTCGCCGTAGGGAGGGTTGCTGACGATGAGGCCCCGGGGCGTGCTGAGCTGCCCGCGCGTCGTTGACGGGCTGCTTCGGGCAGGCCGATCCGCTGCGGGGACATCGGCCGCGGGAGCCCTGGCCAAGGGAACACCGGCCGGGAGAACATCGGCCGCGGTTACATCGGCCGTAGAAATATCAGCCACAGGCGCAGGCCGAGGCGCCGGACGCCTGAGCCGCGGCGACGTGATGTCCGCGACTGACAACGACACCATGCCCTCGGGTATCCCGGCTCGCGCGAGATTGCGACGCGCCCGTGCAATCGCCTGCGGATCGATGTCGGCGCCCGACAGAAACGCGTTTTGGCCAGCCCGGTTGTATCGCGCGACCGCGCTCACCGCCTCATCGCGGGCGGCCTGCCGTAAATCCGCGAACACCAAGGGATCGAATCCTTGCAGGCGCTCGAAACCAAAGCCGCGCGCGAGCCCCGGCGCACACCCGAGCGTCTGCTGGGCGGCTTCGATCAGTATCGTGCCAGATCCGCAGTAGGGATCATGCAGCGGCATCCCCGGCTGCCAGCCGGCGAGCGCGAGCAGTCCGGCGGCGAGATTTTCCTTAAGCGGTGCGGCGCCTTTGGCGTCTTCACCCGACCGCCAGCCACGCTTGAAGAGCGATTCGCCGGAAAGATCCAGGTAAAGGCTAGCCTCGTTGACGCCCAGAAACACGAACACGCGAACATCCGGGTCTCGCGTATCGACGGAGGGACGAACGCCGCTTGCCTGCCGAAAACGATCGCAGATCGCGTCCTTGACGCGAAGCGCGGCGAAATTGAGGCTGCGCAGTGGAGAGCGCTGGGCGGCGACATCGACCCGCAGGGTCGATCGCTCGTCGAACCAGTTCTCCCACTCGGTCTGTCTGGCCAGTTTGTAAAGCCCGTCTTCATCGCGATAACGAGCGACGGCCACGCGCAAGAGCACTCGGGAGGCGATCCTGCTTCGCAGATTGACCGTCATCGCAAGTCGCGCATCGCCATCGAATACCACGCCTGCGCCGGTTACCTGCGGTGCGACAGCGCCAATCCGTTCAAGCTCTCGCGCGAGGACGGTCTCGAGCCCGCGCGGGCACGAGGCAAACAGCGCAAGGGCGGCGTTCGACTCGCCTTTGTGTTGCTCGGTACGGGTAGCGGGTTTGGGCTGCTTTATCGGCGCGCGGGATGACACCTTAGCCGCGCCCAATCGCCCGTTCGAGCAGATCAAGCCGGTCCTGCCCCCAGAACGGCTCGCCCTTCCAGATGTACCAGGGTGCCCCGAAGACCTTGGCCTCGATCGCCTGGGCGGTATTGGCCGCATAAGTGTCGGTCGCCTCAGCGGTTTTGCCGAGCACCGCAGCGGTATCGAGACCGCATCCTGCGATAAGTGCCTCGACGGTTTGCGGATCGGCGATGTTGCGTTCCTCGGCCCAAACCGCCTTGAGGACCGCCTCTGCGAGCCTGAGACCCGCCTGTGCGCCGTGGTGCAGTTGCGCAGCGACGATGGCGATCGCGGCGGGGTTTCCGTCAACCGGGAAGAACTTCGGTTGCGCGATAAGCGGCAACCCCGCCACCTCGCGCCAGCGCGCGAGCTCAAAGAGGCGGTAGGCCTGGCGCTGTGGCGCGCGCTTGCCGAGCGGCAGCCCGCCTGAAATTGGAAAAACCTGACCCAGGTCCATCGGCATCATGTTGAGCGATATGCCGTGGCGTGCGCAGATATCGATGATCCGCGCATGTCCAAGGTAGGTCCACGGCGAGGTCGTGGCCATGAAGTAGCTGAGGGTTCGTTCCATGCGATGACTCCTGACGGAAGGGGCGGCGCCGCGAGGGCGTCGCAGCACCGACCTTAGCCCGCGATTTACTTAGAAAGGTTTGACCACGACGAGAATGACCGCGATGAAGAGACCGACGACCGGTGCTTCGTTAAACCATCGATACCAGACGTGCGAGCGCTTATCCTCACCGCTCTCGATTCGCCGCAGTATCCGGCCGCAGAGATGATGGTAGCCAATCAGCAACACCACGATCGCGAGCTTGGCATGCATCCAACCGGTTCGCGCGCCGACGCCATACCCAAGCCAAAGCCACAGACCAAGGCCGAGCGCCAGAATCATGAGCGGCTGCATGAAACGCCAGAGCTTGCGTGCCATCAGGAGGAGGCGATCACGCTCGGCGCCCGGACCCTCGGTCATAGCAAGGTTGACGAAAATCCTTGGCAGATAAAACAGTCCTGCAAACCAGCTCGTTACGAAGATGATATGTAGTGCCTTGACCCAAAGATAGCCAGTGCTCATAAAGATCGCCCCGGTCAGGTGCGGATTTGGCCGCTGCCGAAGACGACGAACTTGAGCGAGGTAAGCCCTTCGAGGCCTACCGGTCCGCGCGCATGCAATTTGTTGGTGGAAATGCCGATCTCAGCCCCGAGGCCGAATTCGAATCCGTCGGCGAATCGGGTCGACGCGTTGATCATGACTGACGAGGAGTCGACCTCGCGCAGAAAACGCATGGCCCGCTCGTGGTGCTCGGTCACGATGGCATCCGTGTGCTGCGAGCCATAGCGGGCGATGTGCTCGATGGCTTGGTCGAGTCCCGCGACTACACGAATGGAAAGAATGGGGGCGAGGTATTCGGTGGACCAGTCCTCTTCTGTTGCAGCAAGGCAGGCGATCCCCGCAGCTTCGAGCACCGCGCGGCAGCGGGCATCGCCCCGCATTTCGACGCCTTTGCCGGCATAGATGCGCCCGAGTGGCGGTAATACGGTCGCGGCGATCGACTCGGCGACCAGCAGTGTCTCCATCGCGTTGCAGGGCGAGCACCGCTGAGTCTTGGCGTTGTCGGCGATACGGATCGCCTTGTCGATATCGGCTTCGTCGTCGATGTACACATGGCAGATGCCGTCGAGATGACGAATCACCGGCACCCTCGCTTCGCGTGACACGCGCTCGGTGAGTGACTTGCCTCCGCGCGGCACGATGACGTCGACCCAGCGTTCAGCGGCCATCAAGGCTCCTACCGCGGCCCGGTCTGTCGTTTCAAAGACCTGCACCGCATCGGCGGGGAGCTCCGCCTCATTCAGCCCCTCGCGGATCAGCGCGGCGAGCGCCTGGTTGCTGTGCAGGGCTTCCGATCCACCCCGCAGGATCGTGGCATTGCCGGATTTGATGCATAGCCCGGCGGCATCGATAGTGACGTTGGGGCGAGACTCGTAAATGATGCCGATCACGCCCAGCGGAACCCGCATCTGGCCGACCTGAATTCCGGAGGGCCGATAGCTGAGCTTGCTGATTTCGCCCACCGGATCCGGGAGCATCATGATCTGTTCCAGACCCTGCGCCATCGTCTCGATGACCGAAGGTGTCAGCGCGAGTCGGTCGACAAAGGCCTCGTCCTGACCCGCCGCACGGGCGGCCCTCAGGTCCAGCGCATTGGCGCGCTGCAGGGACGATGATTCGCGCCGGATTGCGGCGGCGGTTGCCTGGAGGGCGCGGTTGCGTGACTCCGTTCCCGAGCGCGCGATCAGCCGGCTGGCCGACCGCGCCCGCCGACCCAAGTCGTCGATGTAGGCAGCGATGTCGAGGGCCTCTTTATCCACGGTATCAGCGCTCTCCCGCCGGCGCCCCGGCGGCCAGTTTCATCACGGTACGCTCGATGGCGAGCCAGCCGTCCCCCGGTGTGGCGCCTGGAGGCGGTACACCTTTGACGATTCTATCCGCGAGCGCCGCCTCGCGCAGGGCAGCTTCGCAGTCCGATTGGCGGGTACGACGCAGCGCCGCCTCGAAATGGCGCTCGCGCGGACCGAAAATGCGCGCAGCGCGCATCGCCTGGGCAACGGGCGTTCCTGACTGACGCGCACGGTGCAGGCGGTGCAGCGTACGCGCCGCGTTGCCGATCGCCCAGACGATGAAGGGCAGGGCCTCGCCCTCGGCGCGTAAGCCCTCAAGGCTGCGCAGCGCACGCTCGCGTTCACCGGCCAGCATCGCGTCGACCAGACCGAACGCGTCGTAGCGCGCCACACTGAGTACTGCGGCCCGCACAGCCTCGGCTGTCAGTTCGCCCTCCGGAAAGAGCAGCCCGAGTTTTTGTACTTCCTGATGGGCGGCGAGCAGATTGCCCTCCACCCTTTCGGCGATCATCTCGAGGGTCGCGGCGTCGGCTCGCTGCTTCTGCCGGCCCAGTCGCGCGGCAATCCACCGAGGTAACTCGCGGCGCTCGACGGGGAATACCGGCAGCACTGCGCCGACCCGCTCGATGCGCGAAAACCAGACCCCTTCGGTTGTCGCCCGTTCGAGTCGCGGGCTAGTCACCAGCAGGCGAAGCGATGCGTCCGCCTGCTCTGCGGCAAGCGCAATACTCTCGCCAGCCTCTTTGCCTGGCTTGCCCGTCACGCGGAGATCGAAGAGGCGGGCTGAACCGAATAGCGACAGGGTTCCTGCCTCGGCCTGGAACCGGTCTGATTTAAAACTACGGTCGACATCCATCACCATTCGCTCGGCAGTACCCGATTTGCGCGCTGCATTCCTGACCGAGTCGGCTGCCTCGAGGACCAGCAAAGGCTCGTCACCGTGGATCCAAACGATGGGCGGAACACCCCGGGCAAGCAGGCTTTCGAGGGCGTCGAGTCGGATCTGGGCCACGGCGCTTGCTCAGACCCGGGGTTTCAGCGAGGCGAGCCTGCGCAGCAGCTGCTGGACGTAGTCTGCCTCCATCTCGCGATAAAGAAGCTCTTCCTCCTGGGCGCGATTGACGACTTCGATATCACTCGAAGTAAGCTCGCGCCTGAGCACCATCTCGGTTGGTGGCATCCATTCGATACCGCGCGCATCGACCAGGCGCACGCGGACGCGAAGCCGCAGCTGGTATTCGCGTGGCCGGCCTGTGCTGGTGAAGGCGACGATTTCCCGTTCGCGTCTTTCGAACATCACCTCGAGTTTCGCATCGGCGTCATCGACCCGATCAACGATGACCGTGTCGCTGCTCACGCGAATGAACGAGCGTAATTCGGCGCCGATCGCTGATCCACGCGGAAAGCCAGAGTAGAGCCTGCGAAACGGCAACTGGGCGCTGCCCCGCATTTGAAATCCGCAACCCGACGATATCCCGGCCGCCAGGAGCGCGGCGACGAGGCGCAGCCGGGTCCGCGCAACGGCGCCGCCCGGCAGGACGCTCCGCCGCCCCGTTATCGGCATATCTGGATCCTAGGCCACGACATTGACGAGGCGCCCCGGAACGATGATGACCTTGCGGGCAGGCTTGCCACCTGCGTGGCGGATGAAGGCTTCGTTCGCAAGCGCCTCGGCCTCGATGGCCGCCTGATCCGCATCGGCCGCCACGGTGATGCTGCCGCGGACCTTGCCATTGATCTGCAGCACCATCTCGATGCGGTCCTGCCGCAGCGCAGTCTCATCGACCTGCGGCCAGGGGCAATCGAGCAGATCGCCGTGCCGCGCGGCGAGGCCCAGATCGACCCACAGCGCGTGGGTGATGTGGGGAACGATCGGATAGAGCACACGGATCAGGATCGAAAGGGATTCCGCGAGCAGGGCCGCATTGGCCGCGCCCGGCGCGAGCCTGGCATTCTCGATCGCATTGAGCATCTTCATTGCTGCGGATACAACCGTGTTGTATTGCTTGCGCTGGTAGTCGTAGTCGGCCTGTTTGAGGATGCTATGCAACTCGCGCCGCAAGTTCTGTCCTGCTTCATCAAGCGCCTGGATATTGAGCGAGCCGGCGGAACTGATTGCCTGTTGGTGCGTGTGGGCCACGGCCCAGAGTCGCCTGAGGAATCTGTGCGCGCCTTCGACGCCGGCGCCCGACCATTCGAGTGTTTGCTCTGGCGGCGAGGCAAACATGACAAAGAGTCTCGCCGTGTCGGCGCCATACTGGTCAATGAGCGACTGCGGATCGACACCGTTGTTTTTGCTCTTGCTCATGGTGCCCACGCCGCCGTATTCGACAGCGCTGCCGTCGCTGCGCAGCTTCGCCCCCACCACCTGACCGCGGGCATCGTGCACATTGTCGACATCATCGGGCCAGAAATATTCAATGCCGCCTTTTTCCGCTTTTCGGAAGTAAATATGGTTGAGCACCATGCCCTGGCAAAGCAGATTCGAGAAAGGCTCGTCAAACCGCACCAGACCCCGTCCGGTATCAGCCGGGAAGTGGCCTGTAATGTCGCGCATCACTTTGGTCCAGAAGCGCGCATAGAGCAGGTGGAGCACCGCATGCTCGATGCCGCCGATGTACTGGTCCATCGGCATCCAGTAGTCGTTGCGGGCATCGACCATAGCCTCGGCGTTGTCCGGCGAGCAGTAGCGCATGTAATACCAGGACGAATCGATGAAGGTATCCATGGTGTCGGTTTCGCGCCGGGCGGGCTTGCCGCACTTGGGGCACTGACAGCGGAGGAAGGCCTCGTGCCTGGCCAGTGGGTTGCCGCTGCCGTCGGGCACCAGGTCTTCGGGCAGCACGACCGGTAACTGGTCATCGGGCACCGGCACCGCACCGCAGTCGGTGCAGTGAATGATCGGGATGGGGGTACCCCAATAGCGCTGCCGCGAGATACCCCAGTCGCGCAGGCGATACTGGATCCGCGCTTCGCCCAGTCCGCGCGCCTGCAGATCCGCAGCAATCGCCTGGACCGCCTCGTGGTGCGATAGACCGTCGTAGGCGCCTGAGTGTATGCAGCGCCCCGTCTGCTTGTTTTCATACCAGGGCTGCCAGGTCTCATCGGAGAAGGTCTCCCCTTCGACCGCAATCACCTGGCGGATCGGCAAATCGAATTTGCGGGCAAAGGCGAAGTCGCGTTCGTCATGCGCCGGAACACCCATGACAGCGCCGTCCCCATAGCTCATCAACACATAGTTCCCCACCCAGACTTCGACCGGTTCGCCAGTAAGCGGATGGCGGACCGTGAGTCCGGTCGGCACCCCGTCCTTGTCACGTGTGGCGAGTTCGGCCTCGGTGACGCCGCCCTGCCGGCAGGCCTGAACAAAGCCCGCGACCTTCGGGTTGCTCGCGGCAGCGACATCGGCAAGCGGATGCTCGGGTGCGACCGCGACAAAGGTCACGCCCATGATGGTGTCTGCGCGCGTGGTGAAGACATAGAGCTTGCCGTCTCCGACCAACCCGCCCGATGAATCCCGGATGTCGTGGGGAAACGCAAAACGCACGCCCGTTGACCGGCCGATCCAGTTGTCCTGCATCACCTTGACGCGCTCAGGCCAGCCGAGCTGGGTGAGGTCGCCAAGCAACTCGTCGGCATAACGCGTGATGCCGAGGTAGTACATCGGGATCTCGCGCTTTTCGACGACCGCGCCCGAACGCCAGCCTCTGCCGTCTATGACCTGCTCATTGGCGAGCACGGTCTGGTCGACCGGATCCCAATTGACGATCCCATTTTTGAGATAGGCGATGCCGTGCTCGAGCATGCGCAAAAACAGCCATTGATTCCATTTGTAATAGTCGGGCGAGCAGGTGGCGACCTCGCGGCTCCAGTCGATCGCAAGGCCCATCGCAAGCATCTGCTTCTTCATGTATGCGATGTTGTCCCAGGTCCATTTGGCTGGCGCCACGTTATTTTTCATTGCTGCGTTTTCAGCGGGCAGTCCAAACGCATCCCAGCCCATGGGCATGAGCACGTTGTAGCCCTGCATCCGCAGATGCCGGTACATGACATCGTTGATCGTGTAGTTGCGGACATGCCCCATGTGCAGCTTGCCGGACGGGTAGGGCAGCATCGAGCAGGCGTAGAACTTTCCCTTGGGAAAGCGCGGATCGTTTTCAATCGCGCGGTAGGCGTCGATCGACTGCCAGTGCCGCTGGGCGGCGCGCTCGATGGCGCCGGCGTCGTACTTCTCTTGCATGGCTGGGAACCGCGGTGGAGGAAAACCCGAAAGTGTAGCGGTTCGACGAAGGCGCTCCGTCTTCGCGAGGCTTGAGTCGACGCGCGAGCGCCCGGCGCGGGTCGGACAGGCACGCTTCATGCATGCATCCTCGCTTGTATACAACAATGTGCACTTACGCACCAAATTGATGCCATGACCGGAGTTTTTGATGAAGAGCAGCTGTCCGGGCTCGCCGATTGGAGAAATGCCGTTTTGGCAGGTGCCCCGGTCGCTGATTTGCTCAAGGCGCGGCTTGATCGGGTGCTGCGCGACAGCCCCGCGGAAGTGTGGATTTACAGGATTGGCGCAGACGCCCTCGCCCGGCGAATGAGCGAGCTCGAGGCTTTGGCTGCCTCGACAGCCTCTCGCGTCGAGCTTCTCAATGCCTTTCCGCTCTTCGGTGTCCCGTTCGCCGTTAAGGACAACATCGATGTCGCGGGAATTCCTACCACCGCGGCCTGTCCCGCCTTCGCCCGGCTGCCTGAAACGTCGGCCAGCGCGGTGCAACGTCTGCTCGATGTTGGTGCGGTGTTGATCGGCAAAACCAACCTCGACCAATTTGCGACCGGTCTGGTGGGCGCGCGCTCGCCGTTTGGCGCGCCCTCAAGTGCGCTGTCATCCGAGCACATCAGCGGCGGGTCGTCTTGGGGCTCGGCGCTTGCGGCGGCCCGGGGGGATGTGGCGTTCGCACTGGGCACCGACACCGCAGGGTCAGGGCGTATACCGGCCGGTTTCAACAACATTGTCGGGCTCAAACCCACGCCGGGGCGGGTCAGTACCGCGGGAGTCCTGCCGGCATGCAGGACACTCGATTGCGTATCGGTCTTTGCTGTGAGCGCCGCCGATGCGGCCGCAGTGCTGTCCGTGATAGAGGGCTCGGATCCGCTGGACGATTACTCGAACTTTCTGCCCGGCCGCGCGCGCTGGCAGCGGACCCCGCGCGTGGCGGTGCCTGCCTCGGCAGCCCTTTTCCCGCATGAACCCGCTTACGAGCGAGCCTGGGCTGACGCAGTGGCCCGGGTTTCGGCATGGACCGGGTCGGTCAGTCATCGCGGTTTCGACGATTTGTTTGCTGTCGCGGATTTGCTCTATCAGGGGCCGTGGGTCGCCGAGCGGTATGCGGTGATCGACGAGCTGTTGCGTACGCAGCCGGATTCGCTCGATCCGACGGTTGCTGCGGTCATTCGCAAGGCGGAGCAGTTTGATGCCGTCGATGGCTTCAAAGCCCAGTACACGCTTGCGAGAGCGCGCCGGCGCCTTGCGGCGCTTTGGGATGACTTCGACATCCTGATGGTGCCGACCGCACCGCGCCATCCCACACACGCGGCGCTCGCCGCCGATCCCATAGGGGTCAATTCTCAGCTCGGAGCCTTCACGAACTTTGTCAATCTTCTCGGCTGGTGCGCGATCTCCCTGCCTGCGACGATTCTCGCCGACGGGCGGCCCTTTGGCGTTACCTTCATTGCCCGGGGTGGCGACGATGCCGCGCTTGCCAGCTGGGCAAGCCAATGGGAACAGTCCTCCGGAATCGCAGCCGGAGCAGCGGGGTCGCGTTCGCGGGCGACGGACTCGCGTGTGCCGGTGGCGGACTCGCGAGTGCCCGACCTGCCGCGACCGGCGACCGAGCCGACCTTGCCCATCGCCGCGGTCGGCGCGCACCTTTCAGGGCTTCCGCTTAACTGGCAGCTGGTCGAGCGCCGCGCGGTGCTGAAGCGCAGCACGCGTACCGCCCCATGCTATCGCCTGTACGCGCTGCCGGGGACGCAACCACCCAAACCAGGAATGCTGCGAGTCGCCGAAGGCGGCGCCTCGATTGAACTAGAGATATGGGATGTGCCACTGAGCGAGGTCGGCTCATTTTTAGCCCTGATCCCGTCGCCTCTTGGGCTGGGGTCAATCGAGCTTGCCGATGGCTCTCGGGTTCACGGTTTCGTGTGCGAAGCGGCAGCGCTTGGCGGGGCTATCGACATCAGCGCATTGGGAGGCTGGCGAGCCTATCTCGCCTCCCTCGGCCAGTCGAAAACGCCTTCCGGCGATCGGCTGCCCGCCCAGGTCTCTTTGACTTCTTCCCCCGCCCCTTAAACCTCTGAGACGGAGTTCAATCATGGATCGCAGGCAGTTTCTTTCGCACAGCGCCGCTGGATCGGTTGCACTGGGCGCTCTTCCGCTTGCTGCGCAGGCACAGTCGCGCCCGGCCGACGTACTGGTCGTGGCCAACGAATTCGGGCCCAATTCCCTCGACATCCATACGGTGGGCGCCAATCGCCCCGCCTATGGTGTGAGTTGGATTTGCTACGACAGGCTGATGACCTACGGCCGCAAGACTCTTCCCGACGGACGGGTGATCTATGACCGGGACCGTCTCGAGCCCGAGCTGGCGCAGAGCTGGCAGATTGCCGCCGACGGCATGTCGGTGACCTTCAAGCTACGCGCCGATGCGCGGTTTCATGATGGCACTCCGGTGCGCGCCAAGGACGTTAAGTGGAGCTTTGACCGCGCCGTGAGCGTCGGCGGTTTCCCGACCTTTCAGATGGCAGCGGGCTCCCTGGAAAAACCCGATCAGTTTGAGGTCGTCGATGAACTCACGTTCCGGGTGAATTTTCTGCGCAAGGACAAGCTCACGATGAACGACCTTGCGGTTCCCGTTCCCTCCATCTTCAACAGTGAGTTGGTTAAAAAACATGTGACCGCCCAGGACCCCTGGGGTCTTGCCTGGACCCGTAACAACACCGCTGGCGGCGGCGCCTACAAGGTCGAATCGTGGAAGCCGGGCCAGGAAATCATCTATGTGCGTAACGACGACTGGAAGTGTGGCCCTATGCCCAAGCTGCGCCGCATCGTGCAGCGCGATGTGCCCAACGCCGGCAACCGGCGGGCGCTGCTGGTCAAAGGCGACATCGACATCACTTTCGACCTGCCGCCGAAAGATTTTTCTGAACTGTCCGGCGAAACCTCAGCGGTAAAAGTCACGTCGATGCCGATCGAAAACTCGATGTTCTACCTGGGCATGAACGTCACCAAACCTCCTTTCGACAATCCAAAGGTACGGCAGGCGGTCGCCTGGGTTCTGCCCTACGACAAGATTTTTGATAACGCGATCTATCGCCGGGCCGCCAAGCTCTACGGCGGCTCCTCCAAGGTCGCTTCGATCGCCTGGCCGCAGCCTACCGGGTATGCCACCGATGTTGCCAAGGCCAAAGCACTGCTTGCGCAAGCCGGATACGCCAATGGTTTTGAGACCACGATCAGCTTTGACCTTGGTGGCGCAACGATCGGTGAACCGATGACGGTGCTGATCCAGGAGTCGCTGGCTTCGATCGGAATCAAGGCGCAGATCAACAAGATCCCGGGCGCCACCTGGCGGGCTGCGCTGCTCAAGAAGGATATGCCGATGATCGTCAACCGCTTTGGCGGCTGGCTTGACTATCCGGAGTACTTTTTCTTCTGGTGCTATCACGGCCAGGACGCTGTCTTTAACACGATGAGCTACAAGAATCCGGCCCTCGACAAGCTGATCAGCACAGCGCAGTTCACCGCCGACCGTTCGGTTTACGAGGGTGCGGTCAAGGAGATGATCCAGATCGCCTACGACGAGGTGCCTCGCGTGCCACTGCTGCAGCCGACCATGGATGTGGCGATGCGCCGAGACGTGCAGGGCTACATGTACTGGTTCCATCTGCAGCCGGACTACCGCCAGCTGTCCAAGGGCTGAGCGAGCGCTTCCGGAAATGGGCCGCCTGATCCTCAAGCGCCTGTTGGCCGCGGTTCCGAGCCTGCTCGGAGTCGTGGTCATCACGTTTCTGCTCACCCGGGCTTTGCCGGGTGATCCCGCGGCCTACTTCGCCGGAGGCGCGGCAACCCGCGAAGCGATCGAGCAGGTGCGGCAGCAGTTGGGGCTGGATCGCTCGCTTCCCGAGCAGTTTCTGCGCTATGTAGCAGCCCTCGCCCGGGGTGATCTGGGTCTGTCCCTGACCACCGGACAGCCTGTGCTGACCGAGATCGCACAGCGCCTTCCCGCATCGCTTGAAATCGTGCTCGTTGCCCTGGTGATTGCCTGCGCCGTAGCGATCCCGCTTGGTGTACTTGCCGCAACGCGCCAGGGCAGTTGGATCGACCAACTGTGCCGCGTGGTGACCACGGCGGGGGTGTCGCTGCCGACCTTCTTTACCGGGCTGCTCCTCGCGTATGTTTTCTATTTTCTCCTTGGCTGGGCTCCTTCGCCGATGGGACGGTTGGACGCGATGTTTTCGGCGCCTCGTGAGATCACCGGATTCCTTCTGATCGATAGCCTGATCGCGCGCGATCTCGGCATCTGGTGGGCGGCGGCGCGGCAGCTCATGCTTCCGGTCGCCACCATGGCGATCTTCGTCCTCGCGCCGATAGCACGGATGACGCGCGCTTCGATGCTGGGCGTACTGAGTTCGGACTTTGTCCGCACTGCTCGTGCCGCGGGACTCGCTCCGGCTACGGTCCTGCTGAGCTATGCGCTGCGCAATGCACTGCTTCCAGTCATCACCACGCTTGGCATGGTGTTTGGATTCATGCTCGGTGGCAGCGTCATCGTGGAAAAAGTATTCGGGTGGCCCGGTATCGGGAGCTATGCAATCGATGCGCTGACCGCGAGCGACTACGCCCCAGTTCAGGGTTTCGTGCTCACGATGGGAATACTGTTTGTTCTGGTCAATCTCCTCGTCGACTGCATTTATCTTTTGGTCGATCCGCGCGTCACCGTCGAATCATGAGCGGCTCGCGTTCTTTTCTTTCCCACGCGCGACATGTGCTCACTGATAATCCGGTCACGCTGCTCGCGGTCTCGCTGTTTCTGGTGCTGGTGTTTCTCGCGCTGGCGGGGCCTGCGATCGTTCCCTACGACCCGCTCGCGAGTAACAGCGCAGCTGCCTTGCGACCGCCGTCGGCTGATCACTGGTTCGGGACGGATGCGCTTGGGAGGGACATTTTTTCGCGCGTGGTCGTGGCGACCCGACTCGATCTGGGTATTGCGCTGGGCGCTGTGGCGGTCTCCTTCGTTATCGGTCTGCCCCTGGGACTCGCCGCCGGATACTTCGGCGGCTGGTGGGACAGGCTTGTTACGCGACTCTCCGATACCATCATGGCGTTTCCGCTTTTCGTACTTGCTATGGGTATCGTCGCCGCGCTCGGCAATACCGTGGGCAATATCGTTCTTGCCACGGCGGTGATCAACCTGCCCTTTTATATACGGGTGGCCCGTGCTGAGGCCAACGTGCGCCGCAGCGCGGGATGGATTGAGGCTGCAAGGCTATCGGGCAACAGCGATTTCAGGATCCTCGCAGTCCATCTGCTGCCCAATGCTCTGCCGGCTGCATCGGTTCAGGTCAGCCTCAACATGGGATGGGCGATCCTCAATGCGGCGGGCTTGAGTTTCATCGGGCTGGGCGTGCGGCCGCCTCAGCCAGAGTGGGGCATTCTCGTGGCCGAGGGTGCCCAGACGATCGTCTCGGGCGAGTGGTGGGTAAGCCTCTTTCCAGGGGCTGCGCTCATGCTTGCGGTTTTCACCTTCAACCTGCTGGGCGACGCTTTGCGCGACCTGCTTGATCCGGCGAGGCGCACATGAGGACCGATCCGCGCCCGCCGCTTCTTTCGATTCGCGACCTGAGCCTGCAGTTTCATACCCGCGACGGGTCTGTGCGCGCCCTGGAAAATGTCAGCCTTGATGTCGGCCGCGGCGAGATCGTCGGACTGGTCGGAGAAAGCGGTTCGGGTAAGTCGGTGCTGAGCTACGCGATGCTCGGCATCAGCGACCGCGCCGCGCGCGTGACGGGCGGCAGTGCGCTCTTTGGCGGCACCGATCTTTTGCGTGCCGATGCCAGAACGCTTGCTGAACTGCGGGGCCGCGAGATTTCGATGATTTTTCAGAGCCCGCGGACCGCGCTCAATCCGATTAGAAAGGTCGGTCTGCAGATCGAGGATGTGCTGCGCCGCCACGCCATGGCGCGGGGTCCGGATCTGTCGCGTGGTCTTCGCGCTGGCGCTGCACAGGCATTACGCGAAGTTGCGATCGCCGACCCAGAGCGCCGGCTCGATGCCTATCCGTTCGAATTATCCGGGGGCATGTGCCAGCGAGTCATGATCGCGCTCGCGCTCGCCTGCCGCCCCGCGCTGCTCATTGCCGACGAGCCCACCACGGGGCTCGACGTGACGACCCAGGCTGCCGTGATGGACCTGATCACCGGTCTCGCCCGCGAGCGCCAGATGGCGACGCTCTTCATCACTCACGACTTGGCGCTCGCTGCCGACTACTGCGACCGGATCGTGGTGATGCATGCAGGCCAGGCGGTCGAAGACGCACCCACGGATCAATTGTTCCGGCAGGCGCTGCACCCGTACACGCGCAGGCTGATCAGTTCGACGCCCCAGCCATCGGGCTCGATCGCTTCGCTCGAACCCGTGCCCGGGAGCCTCCCCGACCTGCGTCGAGCCGACCTCCCCGCGTGCCGTTTTGCTGATCGTTGCGACAATGCAAGCGAGCGTTGCCGCAC
The DNA here is from genome assembly GCA_964654745.1 of uncultured Bordetella sp. Lineage (GTDB taxonomy): Bacteria > Pseudomonadota > Gammaproteobacteria > Burkholderiales > Burkholderiaceae_E > SYIM01. Next base: position 16,172 of record CAZZKA010000049.1, read on the forward strand.
CGTCCGGCCCGCCCTCGGTGACGGGGAGTCCCTGGCGAGGACGCCTGGCCATCGCGTTGCCTGCTGGCATCCTCTCGAAGGAGCACTGCTGTCCGAAGCCGGGGCCACTGGCAGGGTTCGCCCGAACGCAGCGTTGGCGGCGGGTATTTGATGATGACCCAGGCGAAGGATCCTCCGAACGCCGTGTCGGGCGAGTCAACCGGCGCGGAGCAACCGCTGCTGAGCGTCGAGCGGCTGCATAAACGATTTCGGGTTTCTGGTTCCCGGTCGGCTATGCT
>CAZZKA010000050.1:0-16263 GCA_964654745.1 uncultured Bordetella sp.
CGACTCCTCGGTTCGAGGGGTAATCGTCAGGGGTATCGACCCATCGCTCGAGCCGAGGGTCACCGAGCTGGCCCAACGGATGGCCAAGGGGCAACTCGAAAATCTGACACCGGGCAGTTTTGGCGTAGCGCTCGGGCGTGAGCTCGCATCACAGTGGCTGCTCTCGGTTGGCGACCGGGTGACGCTGATAGCGCCACAGGGTACGGCGACACCGGCCGGGTTCATGCCGCGCCTGCGCCAACTCACGGTTGTCGCAGTCTTCGATTCGGGCCATTACGAGTACGACAGCAGCCTGCTCCTGATGCATCATGAGGACGCGTCGCGTTTGTTTCGTGTGGACGGGGTGAGCGGGATCCGTCTGCTCACCCGGGACATGATGGCCGCGCCCGCGGTGGCGCGGGAGTTAGCCAGGGCCTTGCCTGCTGACCTGCTCGTGAGGGACTGGTCGAGCGAAAACCGTAATTGGTTTGCGGCGGTACAGATAGAAAAACGGATGATGTTCATCATCCTCACACTGATCATTGCGGTTGCTGCGTTCAATCTCGTGTCTATGCTCGTCATGACCGTGACTGACAAGCAGGCTGATATCGCAATTCTCAGGACGATCGGCGCGAGTCCGGCGTCGATCATGAAGATCTTCATCATCCAGGGTTCGGGGGTGGGATTGCTGGGAACGTTGCTTGGGGTCATCGCCGGAACGCTGCTCGCGCTCAATGTCGGACCGGTTGTCGCAACGGTGGAAAGTTGGTTCGGTCTTCAGGTTCTGCCAAAAGGGGTGTATTTCATCGATCACCTGCCCAGCGATCTGCACGTGGCCGACGTTTTGCGGATAGGTCTCACCTCCTGCGTGCTCGCACTCGCATCGACGATCTATCCGAGCCTGCGGGCCGCTTCAGTCCGACCCGCCGAGGCGTTGCGATACGAATGAGCGCGTCGGTTGGCTCGATGGTGGAAAACGCCGCGGTCCTCAGGGCGGACCGAGTCGTCAAGACCTTTCGTACCGGCGATTCGCCTCTTCGGGTTTTGGGGGGGGTCGATCTGCAGGTCAGTGCAGGAGAGTGTGTGGCAATTGTTGGTGCAAGCGGCAGCGGCAAGAGCACGCTGCTCCACATCCTCGGCGGCCTCGATGTCCCAGATGAGGGTGAGATCTTATGGTGTGGCAGGCCGATCGCCAGCCTCGATCAGGGCGGTCTGGGGCAATTGCGTAACCGCCTGCTGGGCTTTGTTTATCAGTTTCATCATCTGTTACCGGAATTCAGCGCTCTGGAGAATGTCGCGATGCCGCTTCGCGTGCGGCGCGATTCCAAAGCGGCGGCTGACGCAGCGGCCATGGATATGCTTGCGAGGGTGGGCTTGTCCGAGCGTCTCGCCCATCTGCCAGGGCAACTGTCGGGTGGGGAGAGGCAGCGGGTCGCCCTTGCCCGCGCTTTGGTTACGGGCCCGGCGTGCGTTCTTGCCGATGAGCCCACCGGCAATTTGGATCGCGCGACGGCAAGAAGGATGTTCGAGCTGATCGATGAATTGCGATCCGCTCTCAAAACAGCCTTCATCATCGTGACGCACGACAACGAGTTAGCCGCGCGCGCCGACAGGGTTCTGGCCCTTCGTGACGGCGTCCTCGCGTCCGGCGTTTGAGCGGTTGCGATGCTGATCGATACGCACTGTCATCTGGATGCGAGCGAGTTCGATCACGACCGTGAGCAGGTGATTGCGCGCCTGAGGCTTGCCGGGGTGGCTTCGGTGGTGATCCCGGCCGTCGAGGTGGCAAACTTTGAGACGGTGCGAAAGATGGCTGGGCGCGAGCCGGGCTTTGTCTATGCGCTGGGTATTCATCCGCTTTATGTCGATCGGGCGCAGGACGATGCGATCGAGCAGTTGCGTAACGCTCTCGTTGACGCCCGTGGCGATCCGGCGCTCGTCGCGGTCGGTGAGATTGGTCTTGATCATTTCGTACCCGGGCTTGACCTGGACCGACAGACGCGATTTTTTCAGGCGCAGCTCAAGCTCGCCGCCGAGTTCGATCTGCCGGTGATTCTGCACGTCCGGCGCGCCCTCGATACGGTTCTCAAGCATCTTCGGCGCGCCGGTCTGAGCGGGGGCATCGCTCATGCGTTCAACGGTAGCGTTCAGCAGGCGCAAGCCTTCATTTCGCTCGGCTTCGCACTCGGTTTCGGAGGCGCTATGACGTTCGAGAGGGCCTTGCGGATCCGCGACCTCGCGGCCACGCTTCCTGACGAGGCGTTTGTGCTCGAAACCGATGCACCGGACATTTCGCCCTCATGGGTCCATCCTGGCCGCAACGAGCCGGGTGAGCTTGCAGGCATTGCGGAAACCCTTGCCAGCCTCAGGCGACAACCCGTCCGGGAGCTGGTATTGCGCACTGCAGCCAATGCGCGCCGCGTACTGCCTCGCCTGGAGATGCGTGTCAGGCCAGGAGCGGCTGCGGTTCGGCCAGGTGGCTAGCCCGCGCGGATCGGTCGCGAGGCCGAAGCCTCGTGTGACGGAAGCGGGCGGGCCAGTCAGCATCACAGGATGCGAGCGACCTCAGCCGGAGCCCATCCTCGGCGCTTGACGGAATCCTCCCGCGGCGCGGAAAGCGCGCCAGGCGGTTTGCCGTTTCGGCCACGGTCCGACCGATTCTTCCTCCCGACTGCTTCCGGAGTGTTGATCGGGTGCCTGGCTCTGCATCAGCTGCCGCAGATTCCCCCTACCGCTGTGCTCGCCCCCCTCGGGCTGCTCGCCTTGCTCGCGCTGTGGGTTGCGCGGGGTGCCGGGTCCGCGCGTTGGGCTGCGGTTTGCGTACTGGCCTTTTGCTGGGCCGGTTGGCTTGCGGCGCAGGGTTTGTCCGCGCGCATCGATCCGACGCTGGAGGGCGACGACGTGGTGCTCACAGGGGCGGTCGCCGGGCTCCCGCAGGCGACCGCGTATGGGACGCGTTTTACCTTTTTGGTCGAGGACTGCCCGACACTGGACTCGGGGTGTCCTCGAGGGTACGTGGTTCGCCTATCCTGGCCGCGCAGCTTCAGCCGCGGCGCTTCGGCATTCGGGCGCGATGTTCCGACCGAGCCGTCCGAGCTGCGGCCGGGGGACAGATGGCAACTCAATGTCCGGCTCAGGCTTCCCCTCGCGAGTGTCAACCCGGGCCTCTTTGACGCTGAGCTGAGATTTTTGGAGGAGGGGATCGTTGCGTTAGGGAGCATCCGTCGTGCCCGCCACGGCGACCTGCCCAACGTTCGGCTCGACGGTAGGCATTCGAGCCTCTCGGTGACTTTCGAGCGGGCACGGCAGGCGGGTCTGACGTCGTTGGGAGATGCCTTGGGGGAAGTGCGATCCGACGCGAGGGGGGTACTCCTTGCTCTGGCCTTCGGCGATCAGACCGCCATCGCTACGCGAGACTGGGAACTCTTCAACCACACAGGTGTCGCGCACCTCATGAGTATCTCCGGGCTGCACATCACGATGCTGGCTGCCCTGGCTGCGCTCGCCACCCGCTGGCTGCTTGGCTCGCGCGTTGTCGCCCGTTCTGGGCTTCTGCTGTGGGTGTCTGCGCCGACGCTCCAGTGGGCTGCGGCTTTGATCTCGGCGTTCTGCTATGCCGGGCTTGCGGGATGGGGTATTCCCGCTCAGCGGACCTGTTGGATGCTCGCGGCAACCGCCTGGGCACTTACGCAATCCAGACATCGCGGCATTATTCCCGTTCTATCGCTCGCCGCGGCGGTGGTGTGCGTGATGGATCCGTGGGCTCCGCTCGCATCAGGTTTCTGGCTGTCTTTCGCGACGGTGGGCGTCATTGCGATGGCATCGGGTTTTCATCAGCGAACGGTGAGCACCACCGGTTCGGCCGCTCGGAATCCTGATCAACAAGGGTCCGCGCGTCTGCCTGCTGTCGGGCGCTGGCTGCAAGGCCGGTGGCTGGTTAATGCGATCCGTTCGCAATGGGCGGCCACGCTATGCCTGCTGCCTCTCGGAGCGGTATTTTTTTCAACGGTATCGCTGCTGAGCCCGATTGCCAATGCTTTCGCGATCCCTTTGGTATCGGGCTTCGTTACGCCTGCGGTCCTGGTGCTCGCGCTCATCTCGCTGCTCTCGCCGGAACTGGCTTCGTTGCTGGCGCCTTGCGCTGGGTTACCGGTGCAATGGCTGCTGGACGCACTACGGATGATGCGTGACTGGCCGGTGGGGGTCGGGGTGCTGGCAACCCCCGACGCGATCAGCCTCGCGCTCGCCCTTGGCGCGGTATTGATGCTGCTCGCGCCGAGGCCCGTTCCTTGGCGTCCACTTTGGGCGGTTGGCCTGGTGCCGCTATGGTTATGTGGTCCCGAGCGACCTGCCGAGGGCGGCTTTCGGATGACCGCGCTCGATGTCGGCCAGGGGATGGCGGTTCTCATCGAGACTCAGGGTCGGCGCCTGCTCTATGACACCGGTCCCGCCTGGGATCCGGACGCTGATGCTGGCGCGAGGGTGCTCGTTCCGTGGCTTCGGTCGAGGGGGATCGCAGATATCGATACCGTGATCGTTTCACATGCCGACATCGATCATGCCGGAGGCCTTGCCAGCGTTCTGCGCCACATCAGGGTCAGGGAGGTAATGAGTTCGCTCCAAACCGATCACCCGCTGATTCAAGGGCTCGACAATCACCGCCCATGCCGACGCGGTCAGTATTGGGTTTGGAACAAGGTCAGATTTGACCTGCTGCACCCGGGCGACGAATTTCCGCCGGGCGCGGCCCGCTCGCCCACCAACGCGGTAAGTTGCGTGGTGCGGGTCAGTTCGTCAGCGGGGACCGCACTGCTCGCCGGAGACATCGAGGCCAGACAGGAGACAGCGCTGGTCGAGCGCTTCGGCAGCGGGTTGCGATCCGACCTGTTGTTGGTTCCCCACCATGGCAGCAATACCTCATCGACCGAGACCTTTCTCGCGACTGTGGCGCCTCGCATCGCAGTGATTCAGGTCGGCTATCGCAATCGCTTCCGCCACCCGACCGCAAAAGTTTTGGCGCGTTACGAAGCTGCAGGCGCGGGAATCCTTCGGACGGACCTGCACGGTGCGGTGGAGGTCAGCTTCGACGGAGCGACCGGTGAAGTTCGTTCCAGACTGAGCCGCCTTGACCCGCAACGATACTGGCGCGTTATTCCGCCGGGATCCCTGGCGACCGGCGGGTCATGATCCGCGCCAGCGCCGAATGCGCGCCACGCGAGGCGGGTTCGCTGACGAGCGACTACTGGGCGGTCCAGCCTCCGTCCACGCTCCACGAGGCGCCGCGTACCTGATCCGCAGCGGGCGAGCATAAAAAAGCAGCGACCTCGCCCAGTTGCTCGACCGTGACGAACTCGAGGCTCGGCTGTTTCTCGCCCAGCAGGGCGATCCGGGCGGCCTCGCTGCTGATGTTGTTCTGCGCCGCCCGGGCATCGATCTGTTTTTGAACCAGGGCGGTGAGCACCCAGCCGGGACATATGGCGTTACAGGTGATGCCTGTGCGTGCGGTCTCGAGCGCAGTGACCTTGGTGAGCCCAACGATGCCATGCTTGGCGGCCACGTAAGCGGCTTTTTCAGCGGAGGCCACCAGTCCATGAGCCGAGGCGATATTGATGATTCGCCCCCAATTGCGCGCCCGCATACCCGGGAGCGCGCAGCGCGTCGTGTGGAAGGCGGAGGACAGATTGAGGGCGATGACCGCATCCCAGCGATCCACCGGAAATTTATCTATCGGAGCGACGTGCTGGATGCCGGCGTTATTAACCAGGATGTCGACGGCTCCAAACGCGTCGGCGATGCGACCCATCATTGAATCGATTTCGGCAGGTTTGGTGAGATCGGCGGCCTGGTAGTGAACCTTGACCCCATATCGGTTGTTCAGTTCAGCGCGCAGACGCTCGATCTCTGCTGGATCTCCAAAGCCATTCAGCACCAGATCGGCTCCCTGTCGCGCAAGCGACTGAGCGATGCCCAGTCCGATACCGCTCGTCGAGCCGGTCACCAGGGCGAGTTTTCCTTTGAGCATTGCTGCATTCCTCAGGCTGTAGAATTCAGAGACTTATCAGGGCGAGCGATTGTAAGTCGCGAGTGTTTGCAGCGGCAAACCGTGGCGGATCGCCTCTCCTCAAATCTCTTGGTTCACCGATGGATCAACCGCAACTTCGTTTTCTGACTTGCGCAAGCCCTGGCGGCCTGCACCGCATTGCTTACTGGGAGTGGGCGGCTCGTACGGGTGCCCAAGATGCAGCGGTCGTTGTTTGCGTTCACGGGCTCACCCGGAACGGCCGCGATTTTGACGCGCTTGCCCGTCGGCTTTCTGCGCGGTTCAGGGTGATTTGTCCGGACATGGCGGGCCGCGGTCGCTCGGAACGTCTTGCGCAATCGGCGCTCTATGCCATTCCCCAATACCTTGCCGACTGCGTGAGTTTGATCGCCAGGCTCGATACGGAGCGGGTCGGATGGGTCGGTACCTCTATGGGTGGTCTGATTGGCATGAGTCTCGCTGCGCTTACCAATAATCCAGTTGCCTGCCTGGTCCTCAACGACGTCGGGCCGCAACTGAGCGCCGAAGGACTGGCCCGGATCGGCGACTACGTCGGCAAGGCGCCGCGTTTCAGATCCTATGCAGAGTGCCTCGGTTACACCAAGTCGATCGCAGCAGGATTCGGGGCGCACGATGAGGAGGGTTGGGACCTTCTCGCGAGGCATTATTGGGTAAAGGACGGGGATCACTGGAGGGTTCATTACGATCCTCGTATCGCTGAACCTTTTGCGGCCGCTGGCCGAGCGGGGCCGGTGTCGCTCTGGCCGCTTTACGAAGCGATTGCCTGCCCCACGTTGTTGTTGCGCGGCGCTCTGTCAGATCTGCTCGACAGGGGGACTGCACAGTCCATGGCGCAACGCGGTCCCAAGGCCCGTCTGGTCGAGTTTGACGGCGTCGGCCATGCTCCGAGTCTGATTCCCGTCGGTCAGATCGATACGGTAGAAACTTTTCTTGAGGAGAATCTTGGATGAGCAATATCAAACGCCTGCATGTGGGCAAACGCATGTCCGACGTCGTAATTCACAACTCGGTCGTGTATCTCGCCGGACAAGTCGCAGAAGATACCAAACGCGATGTGAAGGGTCAGACCGCAGAGATTCTTGCAACCATCGACCGGCTGCTCGCAGAGGCGGGAAGCGACAAGACGAAGATGTTGCAAGTGCAGATTTTTCTCAGCAACATCGCCGATTTTCCTGCGATGAACGAGGTCTGGGATGCGTGGGTTCCCCAGGGGCACACGCCGGCGCGAGCGACCATCGAAGCCAAGCTCGCGACGCCCGCGTATCTCGTCGAAATCAAAGTCATTGCTGCGCAGGGCTGAGAGCGTATCGGGTTGCGTCTAGCGCCAGCCTACCCGATCGATCAGCCGTGCGGCGCTCGCCTGCGCCTTGCCCAAAGCATCGACCGGAAGCGGATCGGGCTTGAAGCGGCCGAGCGCTTCGAGCGACGGGTTATTTATCCGCACACCCGGAACAGCGGGCCATTCGTTGTTGCCGTCCGCGAGATAGCGTTGGGCCTCGTCGCTGGCGAGGTATTCCAGAAAGCTGACCGCGGCTGCGCGATTTTTTGAGTGTCGGGCGACACCGCCTCCGGTCACATTGATGTGCGTGCCGTGGCCATCCTGATCCGGCCAGGTGACACGAATCTTCTGCAGCGCATCACGGTCCGCAGGCCGGTCTGATTGCATCATGCGCACCAGATAATAGGTATTGGTAAGCGCAACGCCACACTCACCGCTTGCTACGGCCCGGATCTGGTCGGTGTCGCCTCCGCGTGGCGATCGCGCGAAATTTGCCACGACCCCGGCAGCCCAGCGTGACGCCGCGTCTTCGCCTTCGTGGGCAACGATAGAGGCAATAAGCGAGAGCATGTACGGATGGGCCGCCGAGCGCGTGCAGACCTTGCCCTTTAGTGCCGGGTCGGCCAGGTCGGCGTACTTTGATACCGCCGAATCGGCGATGCGGGCCCGGTTACTGATGAGGATGCGGGCGCGGGTTGAGATGCCGAACCATGCGAACCCCATCTCACCCTGCGCAGCACGCAGGCTCGACGGTATTCTTGCCTCAAGGACAGCCGAGCGAATCGGCAGAAAGAGGCTCTCCTGTTGCGCCTTCCACAGCCGGGCGGCATCAACCAGAAGGAGAACATCGGCCGGGCTCGCGCCCGCCTCGGTTCGCAGGCGCTCGAGCAGGGCTTCGTCGCCGGCCTCAATCCGGTTAATACGGATCCCAGTTTTTTGAGTGAATCCGCTGTAAAGCGCTTCGTCGGTCTGGTAATGACGTGCGGAATAGAGGTTGAGTACCTTGTCTGCGGGTTGGGCCCGAACGTCAGGGGGAAGCGCAAACAGTACGGTGGCCAGCAGGGCTGAGAAGGCGGCGCTGATAGTTGGCCGGGCGAGAGCGTGCGGTGGGTACGCGCGATCGGTCACTGAAGGCATTTGTGGTCGGTCGGTTCAGGGCAAAAGGAAGAAAGCAGGGGGGCTCTGAGGAGCAGTCGCTCTCAGGTAAGAGTACCCACCAGGGATCTTAATGCGAATGATTCGCAATTGCAACAAGATGGCGGCTGTGCATTTGAGAGTCGTCAACCGTGGAGACTGAGAGACCCCGACCGATGCCGCGATACGTTGCAGCCCGATGGGGCTCGTCTGGGCTGCCCCGGAAATCGGCCGACGCAGTGATGGCAGCCTGCGTAAGCGGCGGGTAAGCGCCCAGGGCTAGATTGCCGCGGCTTCGGGGAACGAAATATTCTCAGGTCGCAAAGGGAGACGCGGTTCATGGGAGCAAAGACAACTTCGCTGGCGTCTTTTCATCGCCGATCGATCGAACACCGTGAAGAGTTTTGGACTGAGCAGGCGGCACTGATCGACTGGCACAAACCTTTCGGCAGGGTCCTCGACGATTCTCGATTGCCTTTCGTGCGGTGGTTTGTTGGCGGAGAGACCAACCTGTGCCACAACGCGGTAGACCGTCACCTCGAAAGCCTCGGTGACAGACCGGCGCTGATTTTCGTATCGACCGAAACCGGCGCCGAGCGTGTATACAACTTTTGCGAACTGCACGCCGAGGTCATGCGCATGGCGGCTGCGATGCAGTCGCTTGGGGTTGCGCGCGGCGACCGCGTGATCATCTACATGCCGATGATCCCGGAAGCGGCGTTCGCAATGCTCGCGTGCGCGAGGATCGGAGCGATCCATTCGGTCGTGTTCGGCGGGTTCGCCGCTCACAGCCTGGCTTCGCGGATAGACGACGCGCGCCCTCGTCTGATCGTCAGTGCCGACGCGGGATCGCGTGCCGGGAAGGTCATTCCCTACAAGGGGTTGCTAGACGAGGCTCTGTCTCTGACCAAGGCGGCGCCGGACGCGGTGCTGATGGTCGATCGCGGACTTGCACCGTTTGCTCGTACTCCTAACCGGGATCATCTTTACTCCGAACTTCGCGAAAAATACCGCGACGCTGAGGTACCGGTCACGTGGCTTGAGTCGAACGAAATCTCCTACACGCTCTATACCTCGGGGACGACGGGCAAGCCGAAAGGCGTTCAGCGGGATGTCGGTGGATATGCGGTGGCGCTCGCGGCCTCGATGAAACATATTTTTTGCGGTAACCCTGGCGAAACCTATTTTTCAACGAGTGATATCGGTTGGGTTGTTGGTCACTCATACATTGTTTACGGCCCGTTGATCGCGGGAATGGCGACCATCATGTATGAGGGGACGCCAGTCCGTCCCGACGCAGGAATCCTTTGGCAACTGGTTGAGCGCTACAAGGTTTCGGTGATGTTCTCTGCGCCGACCGCTATCCGGGTCCTCAAAAAGCAGGACCCCGCCTTTCTTACCCGCCATGACACGTCCTCGCTCCGGGCCCTGTTTCTGGCGGGCGAGCCGCTTGACGAACCGACCGCGCGCTGGATTTCTGAGGGCCTGGGCCGCCCGGTGATCGACAACTACTGGCAGACCGAGAGCGGCTGGCCGATTCTCACGGTTGCCCATGGCATCGAGCAGACGCCGACGCGCTTCGGTAGCCCAGGCATGCCGATGTACGGGTACGACGTGAGGTTGCTGCACGAGCAAACGGGCGAAGAAGTCGGTGCGAACGAGAAGGGGGTCGTTGCCATTCTGCCGCCGTTACCACCGGGCTGCATGCAGACGGTGTGGGGTGACGATGACAGATTTGTCCGTACCTATTTTTCGAGTATCCCTGGAAAGCTTGCCTACTCGACTTTTGACTGGGGAATACGCGATACCGACGGCTATTACTTCATCCTTGGGCGAACCGATGATGTCATCAACGTTGCCGGACACAGGCTTGGCACCCGCGAGATTGAAGAGTCCCTTTCGAGCCACACATCGGTGGCAGAATGCGCGGTCGTGGGTGTTGCGGATTCACTCAAGGGTCAGGTGGCGGTAGGGTTCGCCGTTCTGCGCGACCCCGCCGCAGTATTTAATACCGACTCGCGACTTCGGCTCGAAGGAGAACTGATGGCGGTGGTGGACAAGCAGCTCGGTGCGGTAGCACGCCCATCCCGAGTGCACTTCGTCAATGCACTTCCCAAGACGCGCAGCGGCAAAGTATTGCGTCGCTCGATCCAGGCGGTGTGCGAAGGCAGGGACCCCGGCGACCTCACCACGATCGAGGATCCTGTCGCGCTGGATCAGGTCCGTCAGGCGGTTGGTGCACGCTGAGGTGTTGCGTCCCGGGGTGAGAAAACGCGAGTTGGTCGGATGGGCGCTGTTCGACTTCGCCAACTCGGGCTACACGACCGTTGTCATCACCGCGGTCTTCAACGCATATTTCGTATCCGTGGTCGCCGGTGGCGAGCAATGGGCAACATTTGCCTGGACCGCCACACTTGCCTTGGCGAGTCTGATCGTGGCGGTGCTGTCACCGCTTCTTGGCGCCTGGGCGGACGCCCATTCCGCCCGTAAACGTCTGCTTGCAGCGTCTACCCTCGGATGCGTGGTCAGCACGGCCCTCCTCGCGCTGGCGGGGCCGGGGGCCCTGGTAACGGCGATCGTGCTCGTCGTTGTCTCCAACGTCTGCTTCGGTATCGGGGAAACCTTTATCGCGTCTTTCCTTCCCGACCTCGCTGAACCTGAAGCGATGGGGAAAATCTCGGGCTGGGGTTGGGGCCTGGGCTACTTTGGCGGGATGTTGACGCTCGGCCTGTCGCTGGCCTGGCTGCTGACCGCACCTGAGCGGGGGTCGAACGCGGGCGCTGCGGTACCGGACACCATGCTGGTGACTGCGGCGATCTTCGCGCTGGCGAGCCTGCCGACGTTTCTGCTACTGCGCGAGCGGCCGCGGGATCCCAGTCGGGAGGGGGGGCCCAGGGGCACGGCACCAGAGATGGCGCTTCGCCCAACGGTCTGGCAGCAGGTACGGACAAGCGTCGCCGCGCTAGGGCAGTTTCCAGACCTGCGCGCACTGCTCGTCTGCACCGCTTGCTACCAGGCGGGCATTTCTGTGGTCATCGCGCTCGCCGCGGTTTACGCGACGCAGCAGATGGGGTTCAGCCAGACCGATACGATGATGCTCGTTTTTGCAGTCAATATCGCCTCAGCGGGCGGAGCGTTCGCGTTCGGGCCATTTCAAGATCGGGTCGGCCATCGCCGCGCTCTGGCGGTGACGCTCTGCGGATGGATTGTGATGGTCCTGGTCGCCGTCATCGGCCAGACCCAGGCGAGCTTCTGGGTTGCGGCAACGCTCGCGGGCCTTTGCATGGGTTCTAGCCAGTCTTGCGGGCGCGCGATGGTTGGCTTTCTGTCGCCGCCAATGCGATCGGGCGAGTTCTTTGGACTCTGGTCGCTCGCGCTCAGGATCGCCGCGATCGTGGGCCCGCTTGCTTACGGCGCGGTAACCTGGGTAACCGGGGGGGAGCACCGGATCGCGCTGCTCGCCACAGGACTGTTTTTCGTGATCGCGCTGGGTTTGCTTCGCACACTCGATATGGAACGGGGCCGCCGGGCGGCGGTTCAACGTCTTTAAATCGAATAGTGACTATCGGGGTACCGGCGAGTCGTTGAGCTCAGTCGGACGAACCGGATCGGACGGGCGTAGCCTCGGTGCCGAAACTCGCCGCGATGCGATAAAGACCCTCGAGCACCAGGTTTTCGACGTAGGTGAATTCGATCGTCAGTCGCGGTCCGAGCGACCGCGCGGCGCCCCCCGACAGAATGCAGCGCAGATCAGGGAAATTGCGCTTGTGCAGAAAAAAAACCCGCTCCACGGCGCCTGCCTGCGCATGCGCGCAACCGGTCGCGATGGCGTCTACCGTCTGACGCGGAAAGTCCACATAGTCGCCTGGCGCATCAGGCAGCGTGGCGGTGTTTTGATGCAAGGCCCGCTGCATCAGGCCCAGGCCGGGCATGATGCCCCCTCCCAGAAACTGGCCGTCGGTGGAAAGCATATCGAGTGTCGTTGCCGTGCCGCAGACCACAACTAGCGCGGCCCGTTCACCGATCAGGGCCCTCGACCCAATGAGCGCCGCCCAACGATCGCAACCGAGGGCCGCGGGGTTAAGGTAGCCATTGGTAATCCCGCACTGAGCCGCGCGCGAACCGATCCAGTGAGGGTCGGGCGCATCCGGCCAGACCTCAAATGCCCTCAGAACCGGGTTCACCACCTTGGTACCGGCTACGCTGGCGATGACGATACGGTCAGGGCACGGAAGCCTGCGCCACTCGGACATCACCATCGGGATCTCGTCGAGGAGCACTCTGCCGAACTCCCGTACGCGTGACTGGGCGGTGTCGCCGCCTGGCCCCGGGGCGGAATAGATGCCCCACTTGAAAAAGGTATTGCCGATATCGATCAGGAGATAGCTCATGACGCTGGCTGGCAGATCAGGGTTCCTGGGGGAAGACACAGCATGCGATCGGGCGGCAGTGTATACCGGCCAGAGCCGGATTCAAGCCTGAGGTTCCGGCGGCGGCGCTCGGCGCGGCCAATCGGTCGCGCGGTCGTAGGCGTATCCCAGCTCGAGCACCGACCGGTCCGAGCGCGGGCGCCCGATCAGCTGCAAGCCCATCGGTAGGCCGCGCTCCCCGCCGAAACCGGCAGGAACGCTCAGGGCGGGCAGCCCCGCCATCGTCGCCGGGACGACGACTTCCATCCAGCGATGGTATGTGTCCATCGTTCTTCCGGCGATTTGATCGGGCCAGTGCTGGCTGATTTCGAAGGGAAACAACTGCGCGCTGGGCAGTGCGAGAAAGTCATATCTTTCGAAAAGCTGCAGTGCCGCTCGAAACCAGTCGCTGCGGGCGACCGATGCTCGATAGATATCATGCGCGTTGCAGCGCAGCCCGTTTTCGATTTCCCAGATGGCTTCTGGCTTCAGCAGCGCCCGGCGCTTCGGGTCGGCATAGTGCACGGAAAGCGCCCCTCCCGCGAGGGTGCTGCGCAGCGTGAGCCATGCCGTCCAGAGGCGTTCGGGATCGAAACCCAGCGACGCCGGTTCGACGCTACAGCCCATTTCGGTCAAAATTTGCAGAGCACCTTCGCAGACTTCAGAGACGCCTGCCTCAAGCGGGAGATGACCCTCGAGTGAGCCCAGCCATCCGATCCTGAGCCCTCGAACCGAGCCTTGAAACGGCAGAGAAAACTGGGCCGGGTCTTCCTGGAGGCTAAGGGGGCTACGTGGGTCTGGCCCCGCCTGAATGGCAAGTAACCGAGCGAGATCGGCAACTGACCGCGCCATAGGTCCCTCGACGCCCAGCTGCTGATGAAACAGGTCGAACTCTGGGAGTTTGGGTACCCGGCCGAACGATGGCCGAAAACCATAGACGTTATTCCATCCCGCGGGATTGCGCAGCGATCCGCCCATGTCACTGCCATCTGCCACCGGCAGCATACGAAGCGCGAGTGCAACGGCAGCGCCTCCGCTCGAGCCACCCGCGGTACGGGCTCTGTCATACGGGTTGAGCGTCGTTCCGTAGACCGGATTGTAGGTATTCGAGCCCAGGCCGAATTCGGGCGTGTTGGTCTTTCCGATGATGATCGCGCCTGCGCGCTTCATGCGTTCGACCACGAGGCTGTCCACTGACGGAATCTGGTCGCGAAAGATCGGTGATCCGAATGTGGTCGCGATGCCGGCGGTCGATGCGAGATCCTTGACTGCCAGCGGAAAGCCGTGCATCCATCCGTCGGCCTGGCCCCGTGCCAAGCGCCGGTCGGCCTCATCGGCCTGAGCGACCAGCGAGGTCCTCGGCTGCAGCGCGACGATTGCATTGACCGAGGGATTCACTGCATCGATCCGGTCGAGGAAGGCGATCATGACCTCGCGACACGAAACCGCGCGCGAGGAGATAAGCTGCGATAAACGGCCGGCGCTGCTGGCGACGATCTCGTTCACAGCGGATCAGGCGAGGGCAACCGGAATCTTTCCGATTCGCGCCTGCCACTCCTTGGGACCGGTGTTGTGGACCGAGGTGCCCTCGGAGTCGACCGCGACTGTGACGGGCATGTCCTTGACATCGAACTCGTATATCGCCTCCATCCCAAGGTCGGCAAAACCCACCACGCGCGAGCGCTGGATAGCCTTGGAAACCAGATAGGCGGCTCCACCCACCGCCATCAGATAGGCGGCCTTGTGGCGCTTGATCGCTTCGATCGCCGTCGGCCCGCGTTCAGCCTTGCCGATCATGGCGATAAGGCCGGTCCTGGCAAGCATCGTTTCGGTGAATTTATCCATCCGGGTGGAGGTTGTCGGACCCGCCGGGCCCACTACCTCATCGCGGACCGGATCGACCGGCCCGACGTAGTAAATGACGCGATTACGGAAGTCGACGGGCAACTGTTCTCCGCGGCTGAGCATATCCTCGATCCGCTTGTGCGCGGCATCTCGTCCCGTGAGCATCTTGCCTGAGAGCAACAGCCGCTCGCCCGGCTTCCAGGTCGCCACCTCGGCCGGCGTGAGGGTGTCGAGGTTGACCCGCTTGGATTGAGCGTCAGGCGCCCAGTTGACCTTGGGCCAGTCGTCTAGGCTGGGCGGCTCGCAGAAGGCTGGGCCGCTGCCGTCAAGCACGAAATGCGCGTGCCGCGTCGCCGCGCAGTTGGGGATCATCGCGACCGGCTTTGATGCCGCGTGAGTGGGATACATGTTGATCTTCACATCGAGCACGGTAGTCAGCCCGCCAAGCCCCTGCGCACCGATCCCGAGTGCATTGACCTTTTCGTAGAGTTCGACGCGCAATTCCTCAAGCTTGTTGCGCGGGCCGCGAGCGATCAGATCTCCCATGTCGATGGGATCCATCAGTGACTCTTTGGCCATCAGCATGGCTTTTTCGGCTGTGCCGCCGATGCCCAGGCCCAGCATGCCTGGCGGGCACCAGCCGGCTCCCATCGTGGGAACCGTTTTCAGCACCCAGTCAACCAGGTTGTCTGAGGGATTGAGCATCACGAACTTGGATTTGTTTTCTGAGCCGCCCCCTTTTGCAGCGATGCTGATCTCCACGGTCTCGCCGGGAACCAGTTCGATATGAACAACGGCAGGGGTATTGTCGCGGGTGTTTTTACGCTCGAACTGCGGGTCTGCGACGATCGAGGCGCGAAGCAGATTGTCGGGGTGCATGTAGCCGCGCCTGACGCCTTCATTGATTGCATCGGTAAGCGAGCCGGTGAAACCGGACCAACGCACCCCCATGCCAACCTTGGCAAATACGTTGACGATGCCGGTGTCCTGGCAAAGCGGACGATGACCCTCGGCGCACATCCTTGAGTTGGTGAGGATCTGGTCGATCGCATCCCTCGCCGCCGGACTCTGTTCGATCTCCCGCGCCTTAGCCAGATGCCGGATGTAGTCGGCAGGGTGGTAATAACTGATGAACTGGAGTGACGCCGCGACAGACTCGATCAGGTCCTCGCATTGGATCGTGCTCATGATGGGACTCTTTAGGAAATCAGTGGGAATTGGGTGAGTCGTTTTTCGCCTTGCCGTGGCTGCCGCCCGGCGGGACCATCAGTCGGTCGATCAGGGCGATTGCAACGGCCGATAGGAGGAACATGCCGTGAATGACGGTCTGCCAGAGCAGTGTTTTGTCCGTCAGTGTGCCCGCGGAAATGAAACTCTTCAGGAGGTGTATGGACGAAATACCGATGATCGCGGTTGCGAGCTTGACTTTCAGCACGTTGGCGTTGACATGGGACAGCCACTCGGGTTGGTCCGGGTGGCCTTTGAGTCTGAGGCGCGAGACAAAGGTCTCGTAGCCGCCGACGATAACCATGATGAGCAGGTTGGAGATCATGACC
>CAZZKA010000051.1:0-16191 GCA_964654745.1 uncultured Bordetella sp.
GGGGCGCAAGGTGCCCTACACGTGTACGCAGTGCGATGAGGCCTGGTGCCTTCATGCCTGCCCCGTCGAAGCAATCAAGATCGATGCCGGCACCGGTGCCAAGGTGGTGCTGGAGGATGTTTGCGTCGGCTGCAAGGTCTGCACGATCGCCTGTCCGTTCGGTACGGTCAACTATGTGCAGGACACCGGCAAGGTGCAGAAGTGCGACCTGTGCGGGGGCGAACCGGCTTGCGCCGAGGCGTGCCCCACCGGCGCTATCACCTACGTGGACGCCAACTGGACCGGTCTGGACCGGATGAAACAGTGGGCCGACAAGCTCGGCAACCAGACCGCAGCCTGAGGAGAATCGATCATGTCATGGGCTGGAAAAATCCTACGCGTCAACCTCACCAAGGGCACCTGCACCAGCGAGCCGCTGCGCATGGACTGGGCGAGGGACTACCTCGGTCAACGTGGCCTCGCCACAAAATATTTCGTCGAGGAGGTCGATGCCAAGATCGACCCTCTGTCGGCCGACAACAAGATCATTTGGGCCACGGGCCCGCTTACCGGCACGATGGCCTCGACCGGTGGCCGCTATTCGGTCATCACCAAGGGCCCGCTGACCGGCGCTATTGCATGCTCGAATTCGGGTGGCTACTGGGGCGCCGAACTCAAGATGGCCGGCTGGGACATGATCATCTTCGAGGGGAAGTCGGCTAAGCCGGTCTATCTTTCCATCGTCGATGACAAGGCTGAGATTCGTGATGCCGCGCACCTTTGGGGCAAGACGGTCTGGCATACCGAGGAAACGCTCAAGAAAGAATTGCAGGACCCGCTCACGCGCGTGTCTTCGATCGGCCGGGCGGGCGAAAACCAGGTGCTCTACGCAGCGGTGGTCAACGATCTGCATCGCGCTGCCGGCCGCTCGGGCGTTGGCGCCGTGGCGGGATCCAAAAACCTCAAAGCGATCGCCGTGCGCGGCACCAAAGGCGTGGGCAATATCCGCGACGCCAAGGCCTTCATGAAGGTCACCGCCGAAAAGAAAAAGATCCTGCACGATCACCCGGTCACTGGACAGGGGCTGCCCACCTACGGCACCCAGGTGCTGATGAACGTCATCAACGAGACGGGTTCGCTGCCCACGCGTAATCATCGCGATGTGCAGTTCGAGGGCGCGAGCCAGATCTCAGCTGAGGCGATGCTCGCCAAGCGCCCGGACGGCAAATCGCATCTGGTTACCAACCAGGCCTGCTTCGGCTGCACGATAGCCTGCGGTCGCGTCTCCAAGATCGACGAGAAGCACTTCTCGGTCGTCAACAAACCCGAATACTGGGGCGCCTCCGGTGGACTCGAGTACGAAGCCGCGTGGGCACTGGGCGCTGCGCCCGGCGTCAATGATCTCGAGGCCCTGCAATATGCCAATCTGCTTTGCAATGAAGACGGCATGGATCCGATTTCTTTCGGTGCCACGCTGGGCGCCGCGATGGAACTCTACGATCTGGGCCTCATCACCAAGGAGCAGACCGGTATCGAACTCAAATTCGGCTCGGCTGAGGCGCTCTGCCGCGCAGCGGAGATGACCGCGCGCGGCGAGGGCTTCGGTAAAGAACTGGCCTTGGGCTCCAAGCGACTGACCGCCAAATATGGTCGCCCCGATTTGTCGATGTCGGTCAAGGGCCAGGAGTTCCCGGCCTATGACTCGCGTGGCATTCAGGGCATGGGCCTGACCTACGCCACGTCCAACCGCGGCGCGTGTCATCTGCGCTCCTACACTGTGGCCTCGGAGATTCTGGGCATCCCGGTCAAGACCGACCCGCTCACCACCGATGGCAAAGCCGATCTGGTCAAGGCCTTTCAGGATGCAACGGCTGTATTTGATTCGTCCGGCACCTGCGTGTTCACCACCTTCGCATGGACCCTGGCCGACCTCGCGCCGCAACTTCAGGCCGCCTGCGATGAAAACTTCTCGTTGGAGAACCTGAACGTGGTGGGCGAGCGGATCTGGAACCTCGAGCGCGATTTCAATAATCGCGCGGGCTTTACCCGCAAGGACGATGATCTGCCGCCGCGGTTGAAGACCGAGCCAGCCAAGACCGGGCCCGCCAAGGGGCTGACCGCGGGCATCGACAAGATGATTCCGGAGTACTACAAGGTTCGCGGATGGGATCCCGAGGGCCGGCTCACCGCTGAGACGCGCTCGCGCCTCGGCCTCTGATCGTCGGCTGCGCTTCAGAACGGGCGGCCTGCGGGTCGCCCGTTTGTTTGTGGGGGCAGCGTTGTTGCACCGATCCCCCAGGGCTGGTGCGCCCCCCGGCGGGACCCTGCGATGAGTATCGGTTTGCATGAAGGAGCATGGCAATGAAGCATGTGATCATAGGCAACGGTCCGGCGGGCGTGGTTGCCGCCGAGACGATTCGCAAACACCGCACCAACGATGAGATCACACTTGTCGGTGATGAACCCGTGCCGCCCTATTCGCGCATGGCCATACCCTATCTTCTGGTCGGCAATATCGATGAGGCTGGCACCTATCTGCGCAAGGATCCCGAGCACTTCGACAAGCTCTGTGTGCGTCAGATCCAGGGCCGCGTCACGAGCATCGACACGGCTGCGCGCCGCATCGCCCTGTCCGAGGGGCAGTCACTGGACTTTGACCGCTGCCTGATCGCGACCGGATCGGTGCCCGTCAAGCCACCGGTGAGCGGCCTGGACTCGCCGTTTGTGCAGACTTGTTGGACCATGGACGATGCGCGGCGCATTCTGCAACTCGCCAAACCCGGCGCGCGCGTGCTTCAGATGGGTGCGGGTTTCATCGGCTGCATCATCCTGGAGGCGCTTGCGCAGCGCGGGGTCAAGCTCACTGTCGTCGAGATGGGCGATCGCATGGTGCCACGCATGATGGGGCCGGCTGCGGGCAATCTCATCAAGGCATGGTGTGAAAAGAAGGGCGTGCGGGTGCTGACCGGCACACGGGTCGAGGCGCTCGAGCCCGCCAAGCCTCTGCGCGCCAGGCTCTCCAACGGCACCAGCGAGGAGTTTGACCTGGTGATCCAGGCTACCGGTGTGCGCCCCAATATCGGATTCCTTTCAAATTCTCCGATCAAGTGTCTGCAGGGTGTGGTGGTTGATGAGCGCCAGCAGACCTCGGTCGAGGGTATTTACGCTGCCGGTGACTGCGCCGAGGCGTTTGATGTCGCAAGCGGTACCACCATCGTCTCGGCCATACAGCCAAACGCTGTCGATCAGGCCTACGTGGCGGCGATGAACATGGCGGGCCGCCGCATCGGCTCGCGCGGCGTGACGCAGATCAATGTGCTCGACACGTTGGGCCTGGTCTCGACTTCGTTTGGCCAGTGGCAGGGAGTCTCGGGCGGTGAGCATGTTGAACTGACGGATGCAGCGAACTTCAAGCATCTGCGGCTTGAGTTCAAGGACGATGTGATGGTGGGCTCCAACAGCCTGGGTATGACGGAGCATGTCGGAGTGCTGCGCAACCTGGTCGAGGGCCAGGTAAAGCTCGGCGAGTGGAAGGACGAGTTGATGCGCGACCCGACCCGACTCATGGAAGCTTATCTGGCGAGCGTGCAGTCTCAGGGCCTGTGGCAGGGTCGTTGGCGAGGCACGGTCAGGTCGTGAGGATCACCTTCAAACTTTTCGCGATGCTCGCTGATCATCTGCCCGCGCAGGTCGACGGCAACGCCCGCGAAGCCAATGCAGTCAGTTTTGATGTGCCCGAGGGTACGACGGTGCAGCAACTCATCGATCGGTTCTCGCTACCTGCGCGCCTCGTGCATCTGGTGCTGATCGACGGGCGCTATGTCGAGCCGGCGCAGCGCGCGACGCGGGTGCTCAAGGACGGCGAGGCGCTCGCGATCTGGCCCCCCATCGCCGGTGGCTGATTTCGGCGACCGCCGGGTGATGGCCTGCACCCCTGGCGACCTCAAGCGTTGGCTGGGTGAGTTTTGTGCAGCCCCGGGCCTTGCCGAGCCCGGGGTGCACAAGCCGACGGTGACTGGCGCTGGCAGCGGATCATTGCCTGACCCGGTCGTTCGCCCTGCGGCAAGCCTGTTCCCGCATACGCCGTTCGGAGCCGTGACGGTCGACGCGGAGGGCGTTGAGATCACATTGCGTTGGCGCGTGCTTGAACCGCGCCGAATCGCTCTGCTGAGGATCGAGCAGCTGGAGTTGGAGTTTTCCTATCCGGTGCACGCAGCCGCGCAGGCCCGCGACTGGATTTCCCGCTTCGATAGGCATACCCAGCGGGGTGGCGGCTGACCTGCAGCGGGCCCCTGCGCGTATCGGAGACGTCCAATCCCTGCTCCGCTGACGGGCTGCCGAGGGGCGGCGCGCGCAGCCGACTACAATGCCAGTCGGGTCTTGAGCGCCTCTTAAAACTGTCGTTCAGCTGGGCCCGGTTCACCCTGTACGCAAATCTTTTCTTTGGTGTGTCTGCCTTCGGAGTTATCGATGACGATCAAATCGGATCTGTGGATCCGTCGCATGGCGGCAAAAGGAATGATCGAGCCGTTCGAACCCAACCAGGTACGCGAGGTCAATGGGCGTCGGATCGTTTCTTACGGTACTTCGAGCTACGGTTACGACCTGCGTTGTGCCGATGAATTCAAGATCTTCACCAACATTAACTCGACTATCGTCGACCCTAAGCAGTTCGACGAGAAATCCTTCGTCGATTTTAAAGGCGAGGTGTGCATCATCCCGCCCAACTCGTTTGCGCTCGCGCGTACCGTCGAATATTTCCGTATTCCGCGCTCGGTCCTCACCATCTGCCTTGGCAAATCCACCTATGCGCGGTGCGGCATCATCGTCAATGTGACGCCGCTCGAACCGGAGTGGGAGGGACATGTGACGCTGGAGTTCTCGAACACCACGCCGCTTCCCGCGAAGATCTACGCTGGGGAGGGCTGCGCGCAGGTGATTTTTCTCGAGTCCGACGAGGTCTGCGATACCTCGTATCGCGACCGGGGCGGCAAATACCAGGGCCAGCAGGGCGTGACGCTGCCGCGCACCTGACCTTGTGCCCGCGGGCGCTATCCCCGCAAAGCGACTGAACCCGGGCCCGTCTGGGCGTATGGCGAGGGTCGTCTGTCGCCTTTTGCTCTCGCCGCGACATCCGGTGCGTTGCCGGGAGGAAAGAGCACGACGAACGTGACCGGCTGGACCGGAAAATTCTGGCTGAGACGGATTTGGCTGCCATGGCCGGCGTCGCCCCAGTCGCCCGGGTTGGTGCGTTGCAGCATTGCCATCGGAGCAGGTTTGCGCCTACGATCGAAGCGCCCGCCAACCGAACAAAAAGACCGGGGCGGGCGCGCCGAGTTCGGCGCAACCTCTGGGAGGAGGAGCCTTTGCAAGCGACCGATATCCGCGACCCCGATTATTTTCACCGGGTTGTCGACTGTCAGTGGGCATGCCCGGCGCATACGCCCGTTCCCGAGTACATCCGACTGATTGGGCAGGGGCGCTACTCCGACGCCTACATGATCAATTGGGTGTCCAACGTATTCCCGGGCGTGCTGGGACGCACCTGCGATCGGCCCTGCGAGCCCGCATGCCGTCGAGGTCGGGTCGAGGAAAGTAACGGTGACAAACCGGAGCCCGTTGCTATCTGCCGGCTCAAGCGCGTGGCCGCCGACCACAAGGACGACGTCCGGTCCCGCATGCCCGATATCGCGCCATCCAACGGACGGCGCGTCGCTTGCATCGGCGCCGGGCCAGCCTCGCTCACCGTTGCCCGAGATCTGGCCCCGCTCGGCTACTCGATCACCATCTACGATGGGGAAAAGAAAGCGGGCGGTTTCATTCGCTCGCAGATCCCGCGCTTTCGCCTGCCCGAATCAGTGATCGACGAGGAGTGCGGCTACATCCTCGACATGGGGGTTGAGTTTCGCTCCGGAGAGCGGATCGACTCGATGAAGACACTGCTCGCCCAGGGGTACGACGCGGTCTTTGTCGGGACCGGTGCCCCTCGCGGTCGTGACCTCGATATACCGGGCCGCAAGGAAGCGGCCGCGCAGATCCACATCGGCATCGACTGGCTTGCATCGGTCGCGTTCGGGCATGTCACGAGCATCGGGGAAAAGGTGATCGTGCTCGGTGGCGGCAACACAGCCATGGACTGCTGCCGCTCGGCGCTTCGCCTCGGTGGCAAGGATGTGAAAGTGATCGTTCGCAGCGGGTTTGAGGAAATGAAAGCCTCCCCCTGGGAAAAAGAGGATGCCATGCATGAGGGTATCCCGATCATTAACTATCACGTGCCCAAGACCTTTGAAATGCAGGCGGGCAAACTGGTGGGCATGACCTTCGAGGTGGTCAAGGCGGTCTATGACGACAAGGGGCGGCGCTCGCTTGTCCCGACAGGTGAGCCCGATGTGTTTTTTCCTTGCGATACGGTGCTCATGGCTGTGGGCCAGGAAAACTCGTTCCCGTGGATCGAGCGGGACTGCGGTATCGAATTTGACCGCTGGGGTTTGCCCAAGCTTAACGAAAAGAGCCTGCAGTCGACCTTGCCTCGCGTTTTCTTCGGTGGCGATTCGGCATTCGGCCCAAAGAACATCATCACTGCCGTGGCGCACGGACACGATGCGGCCGTATCGATCGACCGCTTCCTAAACGGTGAGGATGTACGCCGCCGCCCGCCGCCCCATACCAACCTCATGTCCCAGAAGATGGGTATCCATGAGTGGAGTTACAGTAATGATGTATCGGAGGACCAGCGCTTCAAAGTGCCCTGGGCCAAGGCGGAAAAGGCGCTCGCGTCCATCCGTGTCGAGGTAGAACTCGGCTTTGATGCAGCCACTGCATTCAAGGAAGCCGAGCGCTGCCTCAATTGTGATGTACAGACCGTCTTCACGCGCGAGACCTGTATCGAGTGCGATGCCTGCGTCGATATCTGTCCGACCGATTGCCTCACCATCACCGTGAATGGCGAGGAGGACAACCTTCGCGCGCGCCTGAAGGCGCCGGCAGTCAATCACGATCAGCCACTCTACATTTCGGCGGCGCTCAAGTCGGGCCGTGTGATGGTCAAGGACGAGGATGTGTGCCTGCACTGCGGGCTATGTGCCGAGCGGTGTCCGACCGGCGCCTGGGATATGGCTAAGTTTCTGCTCAACACGGCTAAAGCCGGCTCGGCTTGCCGAGACACGTCCATCAAAGCGCTCGAGTTGGAGCAGGCATGATGAAGCGAATCGAATCGGTCAATGAATTCGTCATCAAGTTCGCCAATGTAAACGGCTCCGGTTCGGCCTCGGCCAACGAACTGTTCGCCAAGGCCATCCTGCGGATGGGCGTGCCGGTGAGTCCGCGCAATATCTTCCCGAGCAACATCCAGGGTTTACCGACCTGGTATGAGGTCAGGGTGAGCGAGCAGGGTTGGCTCGGCCGGCGCGGCGGCATCGATATGATGGTCGCGATGAATCCGCAGACCTGGGATGCCGATATCGCTGAAATCGAGCCTGGCGGCTACCTCTTTTACGATTCGACGCGCCCGGTCCCCGAGTCAAAATTTCGTACCGATGTCCATATCATCGGCGTGCCGCTGACCGAGATCAGCAACGCTAACTACCGCGATGCGCGGCAGCGCCAACTGTTCAAGAACATCATCTATGTCGGGGCGCTATCGGTGTTGCTCGGCGTTGAACCCGATGTTTTCCAGAAACTATTTGCCGAGCAGTACAAGGGTAAGGAGATGCTGCTCGAGTCCAACATGAAAGCGCTTCATATGGGACGCTCATGGGTCGAACAGAACCTCCCGGATCTGTCGATCGGCCTGAAGGTTCACCGGGCGAATAATGTCGGCGATCGCATATTCACCGACGGTAACAGTGCCGCAGCGCTTGGCTGCGTGTACGGCGGCGCGACGGTTGCCGCCTGGTATCCGATCACGCCCTCATCGTCCCTGCCCGAGGCGTTTCAGAGCTACTGCGAAAAGCTGCGCATCGATCCTGCTACCGGCCAGCGCCGGTTTGCGATTGTCCAGGCGGAGGACGAAATCGCATCGATCGGGATCGTGGTCGGGGCGGGCTGGAATGGTGCCCGAGCCTTTACCGCGACCTCGGGGCCTGGTGTATCGCTGATGACTGAGTTCATAGGCCTCGCCTACTTTGCAGAGATTCCGGTGGTGATCATCGACGTGCAGCGGGGCGGCCCCTCCACTGGCATGCCGACCCGTACCCAGCAGTCGGATCTGCTTGCGTGCGCGTATGCCTCGCATGGCGATACCAAGCATGTGCTGCTCATCCCAGAAGATCCGCACGAGTGCTTTGAGCACGCAGCGGCAGCGCTCGACCTTGCCGAACGCCTGCAGACCGTAGTGTTCGTCATGACCGATCTCGATATCGGCATGAACCAGCGGCTGACCAGACCGTTCGAGTGGGACGACTCGCGGGTCTATGACCGAGGCAAGGTCATGACCGCAGAAGAGCTCGAGGCGGGGCGCGATTTCGGGCGCTACAAGGATGTCGATGGCGATGGCATTCCCTGGCGCACGCTGCCCGGGACGCACCCGACCAAGGGCGCCTACTTTACCCGCGGTACGACGCGCGATCCGTATGCACGCTACTCTGAAAAGGGGCCCGACTACATCTACAACATGGAGCGGCTTCTTAAAAAGTTCCGTACGGCGGCGGATCTCGTCCCTGCACCGGTTGAGCGCAAGGCTCGCGCTGCGACGCGGCTCGGCGTGATTTATTTCGGGTCGACCAGTCCGGCCATGTCCGAGGCCTTTCACCTATTGGAGGAGCAGGGTGTACACCTCGACGGTTTACGTTTGCGCGCATTTCCGTTCCCGGAGTCAGTGCGCCAATTCATTGATGCGCACGAGCAGGTCTATGTCGTAGAGCAGAACCGGGATGCGCAGATGCACGCGCTCCTCGTCAATGAGTTCGAGATCGATCCGGCACGGATGGTGAAGGTTTTGCACTATGACGGAACGCCGATTACCGCCCGCTTCATATCGCGAGCGATCAGTGAACGGTTGCCAGCGAAACTGCGCCGTGCAAATGATCGCAAGACCAAGGAGGCTGCCTGATGACCTACATCGCCAAGCCGAGGCTGCATCACCCTAGTCTCACCCGCAATAAGGTTGGCTACACGCGTCGCGACTACGAGGGCCGTATTTCCACGCTTTGCGCGGGTTGCGGCCACGATTCGATCTCAGCGGCCATCGTCCAGGCGTGCTGGGAACTTGATATCGAGCCGCACCGGGTCGCCAAACTCTCCGGTATCGGCTGCAGTTCAAAGACACCCGACTATTTTCTGGGTGCCTCGCACGGCTTCAACACCGTGCATGGTCGTATGCCCTCGGTGCTCACCGGCGCTAATCTCGCCAACCGTGAATTGATTTATCTGGGTGTGTCCGGCGATGGCGATTCGGCGTCTATCGGGCTGGGACAGTTTGCCAACGCAATGCGTCGCGGCGTGCGGATGGCGTACATCGTCGAAAACAATGGGGTCTACGGTCTCACCAAGGGGCAGTTTTCGGCGACTGCCGATCGGGGCTCCAAGAGCAAGAAGGGTGCGGTGAATCACGACAGCCCGATCGATCTGGTGGGCCTTGCCCTGCAACTCGGTGCGACCTATGTAGCCCGCGGTTTTTCTGGCGACAAGGAGCAGCTTGTTCCGCTCATCAAGGGGGCGCTGGGCCACGGTGGCGCGGCATTCATCGACGTGATCAGCCCCTGCGTGGCTTTCAACAACCACAACGGGAGCACCAAGAGCTATGACTATGTGCGTCAGCACAATGAGGCGGTGAGTCGTATCGACTTCATGCCCACTCGCGAGGAAATCACCGCCGAGTATGAGCCGGGTGAGTTGATCGAAGTCGAGCAGCACGACGGCAGCATCCTCCGGCTTCGAAAGCTCGATCAGGACTACGACCCGACCAAACGGTACGCAGCGCTCAATATCATGCATGAGCGCCATGAGCGAGGCGAGATTGTGACGGGTTTGCTCTACGTCGACCCTCTCGCTCTCGATCTGCATTCGGCGCTCAATACGACGCATGCACCGCTCAATAAACTGAGCCCCAGGGATCTAAGCCCGGGTCAGTCGACTCTTGCCAGGATCAATGCGGCGTTGCGATGATCGCCCGCCCTATCGGAGATCTGAATGGTTGACAGGATCGTTTCCAAATCGATGGCCTCGCGCCACTTCGCCAAGCTGTTGCCGACTGCAACAGTCTGGGAGGCTGCGGGTGTGATGACCCGGGCCGCTTGCAGCAGCGTACTGGTCCTCGACGCCTCGGGTGCGATGCTGGGCATTCTCACTGAACGCGATCTCGTCACGCGGGTGGTTGCCAAGGCTGTCGATCCCAAGACCACTCCGGTTTCTGAGGTGATGACCCGCAACCCCCAGGTGATCCGGCCTCATACGACGGTTTCTCAGGCTGTCCTCATCATGATCGAGCGCGGGTTCCGGCATCTTCCGGTGGTCGGTGTTGACGGCAACATCATCGGTGTATTTTCTGCCCGGGACGCGCTGCCGCGTGAGATCGACGCAGCGATGACGATGGCGCAGTTTCACGAGCAGATCAACGACGCGCTGGGCGGCGGATAAACCCGGTCGGAAAGACCAGAGGCAGCTACCACCATGACGCGACGCTCGGGTCGCTCGGCATTTCTCGAGCTCCTCAAGTCCGAAGGCATCACGCATCTTTTCGGTAATCCCGGGACGACCGAGTTGCCGATCATGCATGCGCTTGCTGATCACCCTGAACTCACCTATGTGATGGGGATGCAGGAGAGCGTAGTCGTTGCCATGGCTGATGGCTTCAGCCGCGCTTCTGGCCGGCTGTCGGCAGCCAATGTTCATGTAGCGCCTGGCCTGGGTAATGCAATGGGGGCGCTCTTTGGCGCCAAATTTACCCGTACTCCGATGATCCTCACCGCGGGTCAGCAGGAACAGGGCCACGGATTACGCGAGCCGCTTCTCTACGATTCGCTGGTCCGCATGGCTGAGCCTTTGGTCAAGTGGGCCGTAGAGCCAACCCGGCTGGAGGATTTACCTCGCATCGTCCATCGGGCGGCAAAGATCGCCCGCACGCCGCCCACCGGGCCGGTGTTCATTTCCCTGCCGGGCGATATCCTCAACGCTGAGGCTGAACTAGACCTCGGGGCGCCCACGCATATCGATGCGGTCACGCGGCCTACCGAGAGGGCGTTGGACGGATTCGTCCGCCGGATTCTCGCAGCCGAGCGCCCGGTGATGATCGTAGGCGACGAACTTGTAGCCGGCGATGCGCTTGCCGCAGCGGGCTTGTTTGCGCTCGCGCTCGGCTGTCCGGTTTATCAGCAGAGCATCCCGTTCGGCGCCCACTTTCTTTCAGAACACCCGTGTTTTATCGGCGCCCTCTCGCGCAATCAGCCGCACTGCCGCGAGGTACTCGAAGCCTTTGATCTGATGATCGCTTTCGGTTCAGACCCCATCCGCATGTCGGTCGATCATCCTGTCGATCCGCTGCCTCCCGGCATGCCCATCGTCCAGGTCGGGCAGGTCGACTGGGATATCGGTAAAAATTACCCCGTGGAGATCGCGCTGCGCGCTGATGTCCGTGAAACCTTGCTCGCACTTGTCGACCGCATCGCCGCGCTGGGCGGCGCTGCGCAGACTCAGAGAGCGCAGTCGCGCGTGGCCGCGCTCGCGGCTGATAATTGGACCGCGCGCAGGCAGAGACTCGTTCGCACGATCGAATCGCATGCTGCCCGCCGCCCTGTCGATCAGGACTGGCTTCTCCTCAAGACAATCGAGGCCTTGCCCGCGAACGCGATATTCGTCGAGGAGTCGCTGACGGCAGCCCGCCATATCCCGGCGCTCCTCGCCTACCGTGACCGATACGGCTTTCACGGTCTCGCCTCAGGGGGAATCGGCTGGGGGCTGCCCGGAGCGGTCGGCGCGAGTCTCGCGAATCCCGGCCGCCCGGTGGTGTGTTTTACCGGCGACGGCAGCGCGATGTACACGTTCCAGGCGCTTTGGACGGCAGTTCATCACCGACTGCCTCTGAGCGTGGTGCTTATCAACAATGGCGGTTACCGGATCATCAAACAGCGCTTACTCGCATTTCACGGCAGCAGGCAATTTGTCGGTATGGACTTTGCTGACCCTTCGATAGATTTTGTTCAGATGGCGCGGGCCTTGGGTGCCGAGGCCGAGCGAATCGAGGATCCTGCCGAGCTCGCCAACTGCCTGCATGCAGCCTTCAGGCGGCCCGGTACGCGGCTGATCGAAGTTATTGTCGATGGAACGGTATGAACGATCCTTGTCTGATCGCTTCGTCCTCTGCGGTCGCCCTGACCGCGCGGCTTCGGGGTTCGATCAGTCTGCCGACGCAAGACTGAAGAGCCCGGCGGTTTCACTATAACGGTTGTCGATCGTCCCCAGCCGCTCGATCGCCCTCTGAACCCGCGGAGCCGCTGCGAGTATCAACGCACGGTGCTCGGGGCGCAGCCGCAATTGCGCAAGGCGCAGGCTCGCCGTTACCCATTGCTCGATATCCTCACCGACCGGCTCAGCCGGCGAGGGCGCAGCGAGCGTCACCGGTGAGACAGGACCCGGGTCGGGCGGGTGCCGAGAATGCCAGTCGGTCTCTCGCTGAAAGGCGTCGGCGACCTTCAATACCATCGCCTCATCCCAAGGCCGGCCCGCGATTTGCATCGAAGTGGGAAGGCCATTGCGGGCGAATCCGTTACACAGGCTTAAGGTTGGAAATCCCGTCACTGAAAACGGCGCCGGGATATTGGGACGATCGCTCCAGAGGCTGTATAGCGCGCCATGAGTGTCGGGCGCGTCAAAGCGTGCCGCAGGCCCGGTCCCGATCGTGACCAGTGCGTCGACATCGTTCAAGGCGGCACGCATCTGGTCGATCAGCAGCCTGCGCTTGCGGGACGCCTGAACCTGGGCCGCGGCGGGGACCAGACAGGCCGGCAGGATCCGCGCCAGGAAGTCGCTGCCGAAGTGATCGATCGAGTCGCGTAACACACGCTGGTAGATCGCGAAGGCTTCGGCTTCCTGAACGAGCGCACGTACATCTCCGTATTCGAGCAGAGGCGCCAGCCGGACGTTGACGGTCGCAGCGCCGCGCGCAGTGAGTACCTCGATAGCGCGATCCATTGCGGCCGCGGCATCAGCGTGGACGCGGGCATCGGTTTCCCAGAAATGGCGAATGACACCGATCCGCACGCCCCTCAGATCGCCATCGAGTGCCGCGCTGTAGTTCGGAACGGATTTGTGAGCGCTGGCGGGATCGCGAGCGTCGTGACCGGCAAGTACCTGAAGCAGTAGCGCGCAGTCGCGTGCGCTGCGCGCCATCGGACCGGCGGTGTCGAGAGCTGGTGCAAGCGGGAAGATGCCGTAGCGGCTGACTCTGCCGTAGGTCGGCTTGAGACCGGTGATGCCGCACAGGCCCGCCGGTATGCGGATTGAGCCTCCGGTATCGGTGCCGAGTGCCGCGGGCGCAAGACCGCCTGCGAGCGCGACGCCCGAGCCACTGCTCGATCCGCCTGGGAAATGATCGGGATGCCAGGGATTGCGAGCTGGCGGCCAGGGCAGATCGATAGACGGACCGCCGTGGGCGAATTCATGCGTTGCCGTTTTGCCGAGGATCAGCGCGCCGGCGCTTCGCAGGCGCTCGACGACGGCCGCATCGATACCGGGTGTCCGATTCTTTAGCAGTCTGGAATGCGCCGTCGTGGGCATGTCGGCGGTTTCGATGATGTCTTTGACCGCACACGGTACCCCGTGCAGAGCACCGAGCTCCCGGGCGCGCGCGGATACCCGCTCGGCCTCGCGTGCACCGTCCAGGATCTGTTCCGGGGCGGTGTGAATGAATGCATCGAGCGCACGTCCGGGTCCGTCGATCCGGTCGATCAGCGCCTGAGCCCACTCGACAGGGGACAGCTTTCGCTCACGAATCAGGGCGGCGCCTTCGGCGACGCCCAGCCAGGCGAGATCCTGAGGGGTGGGCTGGGGCAATTTAGCCATGTCAGCGGGCGGGTGCAGGTTGCAGCGGCGCGGCCGGGGTGGCGGCCGGCGCGCCGGTCGCCGCGGGTGGGAGTTGTGCTCGTCCCCAGCCGCCAGCGAGGTTCTTGAGCAACAGGTTACTGGCATTCAACCGCCGGCTGCGGGCATCGAGCAGACTGCGCTCGACCGATAGCGCGGTGGTCTGCGCAGCGACCACATTGAGATAACTCACAGTCCCGGCGCGATACTGGTTAAGTGTGAGTTCGAGCGCGCGCCTTGCCTGAATCAGCGACTCCTCAAGCAATTGGGTTTGTCGGTTGAGTGCGGCGATCAATGCGAGGTTGTCCTCGACTTCCTGCATCGCTGTCAGTATGACCTGGCGGTACTGCGCCGAAGCCAGTTCTAGCGACGCGCGTGCGCTCTCAAGACCAGCCTGGCGGGCACCTCCGTCCAGCGCGGCGATGGCCAGCCCTGGCCCCAGAGACCAGAGCAGGGGCGGCGCCGCGAACAGGTCTGCAAGGTTGCGAGAGCGGAGGCTCGCATTGGCACTGAGCGTGACAGCAGGGAAAAACGCCGCTCGTGCGACACCGAGTTGTGCTGCGGCGGCGACAACGCGGCGCTCGGCTGCGGCAACGTCGGGCCGACGCCGTAACAATTCCGCCGGCAGCTGCAAGGGCACCTCGGGTGCTTCGGGTAGCCCCTTGGCTGCCAGCGTGGCCAAGGCAGCTGGCGGCTGGCCGGTCAGTACGGCAATGGCATTTTCGAGCACTGCACGCGTACCCTGTAGTTCGGCGGCCTGAGCCTGCGCGGTTTTGAGCTGGGTCTGGGCTTGCGCAACGTCGGTCGCGGGGACGATACCCACGCGGTAGCGATCCTCGGTCATCTGAAGTGAGCGCGTATAAGCCTCGACCGTGGTCTCCAGCAGGGCACCCTGCGCCTGCGCTGCGCGCAGTGCGAGCCATGTCTGGGTGAGGGAAGCCTGCAGGGACAGTCTCAGGCCCTCAAGATCGAATTCGCTTGCCTGAAGTCTGGCAGCGGCAGCATCGATCTGTGAACCCAGTCGGCCCCACAGGTCGGCCTCCCAACTTGCCGACAATGCTGGCACAAGGGCGGTGCCGCTTGATGACGCCTGCTGTGACTCACTGCGCGTCACGGACAGCGCTGTGCCGACGGTCGGGCTGAGCGGGGCCCGGCTGCTATCGAGTGCAGCCTGCGCGATGCGGATCTGCGCCAGGGATGCGAGGAGATTGGGATTATCTGCGATAAGCCTTGTCTGAAGATCGTTAAGCGCTTCGTCGCCAAACAGCTGCCACCAGCCACGTGGGATGCTGACCCTCGTCTCCGTCGCCTTGAAAAGCTCGGCCTGGCGAAACTCGGCGGGCACCTTTTCCGTCAGCGCTTTGGGGGGCGATGGTGCGGGAGCAGGTGCTGAGCAGCCGAGCAGGGCCAGCAACAGCGCGACCGGAAGCGACCTGGGGACATGGCGTGAGGCCTGGCGAAGCAGTCGGGCGATAGGCATATTTACCCCGGTCGGGGTTGGCCGGCGGCCTTGATCAGCGCGCACCGGCGGCTCCCGGCTGAGCAGGTGGAGCCCCGCGCCGCAGGCGTTGCCAGAGGCTTACCGTTCCAGAGCGCAGCCGGTCTATGCCGACATAGACGACCGGTGTCGTGTATAGCGTAAGCAGCTGGCTCAGCACCAGCCCACCGAGGATGGACAAGCCAAGCGGCTGTCTCAGTTCGGCCCCGTCGCCGGTGCCGATGGCTAGCGGGATGGCCCCGAAAAGCGCTGCTACGGTTGTCATCATGATGGGACGCAGTCTCAGACGTGCCGCACGATAAATCGCGACCCCGGGTCGGCACGCAGTATGCCTTTGATAGGCGATGGCGAAATCGATCATCATGATGGCGTTCTTTTTTACGATGCCGATTAGCAGAATCACGCCTATCAGCGCGATTACCGAAAACTCTGTATTGAACCACTTCAACGCAAGGAGCGCGCCAACGCCGGCTGAAGGCAAGGTCGACAGGATGGTGATCGGATGGACGAGGCTTTCGTAAAGGACGCCGAGCACCAGGTAGATCGTGATGATTGCGGCAAGGATCAGCAGCGGCTGGCTGTCCAGCGACTGGGCAAATGCCCGAGCGGTTCCTTGAAAGGTTCCGCGAATCGAGGCGGGCGCCCCTACCTCGAGCATTGCATTGCGGATCGCATCACCCGCCTGGGATAGTGACACTCCG
>CAZZKA010000052.1:0-16178 GCA_964654745.1 uncultured Bordetella sp.
CGGGGCGCGCGCGTCGTTCCGATTTCCCAGGTTTGCGACCGTGTCGGCGATGCTCTGGCTGGCGCCGAACTGGTGGTGCTGCCGACTCCCGCGGTGGCGCAGGCGGATCTGGCGCGACTCATGGCTCCGCATTTGCGCGATGGGCAGGTTGTTTTTCTTGCGCCAGGCAGCTTTGGGTCTTACCTGATGGCGCGCTGGGTGCGCGAGGCAGGCAGCCGCGCAGAGGTGCTATGGGCGGAAACCGGGACCTTGCCTTACCTGGCGAGATTGCATGGGCCCGCCGAAGTCAACGTCACGATCCGCGCGGTGCGTCTGCCTACCGGCGTTTATCCGGCGCGGCATGCCGACAGGGCGCTTGGCCTCATCGGTCAGGCGTACCCGGTGCTGGCCTGCGGCGATGCGCTGTCAGGCGCACTGATGAATGCCGGTCCGGTGATCCATCCGCCGCTGGTGGTCATGAACGCCGCACCGTTGCAACACCATGCCCGCTGGGATATCCACAGCGAGGGTACGCAACCGGCGGTTCGCGCTGTTACCGATAAGCTGGATGCCGAGCGCATTGCTATCCGGGAGGCGCTGGGCTACCGCGCTCCGCACTATCCGCTTGCCGATCACTACAGGAGCGACCAGTGGATGTACGGCGACGCGCACCGAAAGCTTCAGAAATCAGGGGACTGGCGTGAGTCCATCGATCTCATGTCGCACCGCTATGTCACCGAGGATGTGGAGTTGGGGCTTTGCCTGCTTGGTTCGCTCGCGCGCTGGGCGGGGGTTGACGCGCCGGTCACCCACGGCCTGCTCGCACTTGCGGGCGCTTGGCTGGGCCGGGATTTGCGGCTGGGTGCGCGAAGTCTGGAGACACTGGGCCTCGCCGACCTGGCACCCGCGGTGTTGCAGACGCGTTTGTTGAAAGGGGAATAGGTCTTGGCGTCGGTCTCACACCAGCCCCTGGCGCGTTTTGCGGCGGCCGGTGCCGGGCGCATGGGGCGCAGTATCGCACTGGCTTTTTCGTGGGCCGGGCACCGTGTCGCGCTGGTCGATATCAAGCATCGTACTGACGAGGAGAAACGGAGCCTCGAGGCCTCCGCCTTGGCTGAACTGCGGGCTACGTTGCGGGCCTTGGTCGCACTGGGGGCTCTCCCGGAGGATCTGACGGAGGCCATCCTCAGACGGATAGCGTTTGTTCACGCCGACTCGGCGCCGGCGGCGCTTGCCGCTGCAGAGCTCGTTTTTGAAGGCGTACCTGAGACCTTGCCCGCCAAGCGAGAGGCATTTGCGCTGCTGTCGCGCCATTGCGCGCCTGAAGCGATCCTCACTTCGACGACCAGCAGCATCCTGGTGACAGAGCTTGCTCCCCTGGTTGTCCGGCCAGAGAGGTTTCTCAATATTCACTGGCTGAATCCGGCTTATCTGATTCCGGTAGTCGAGCTGTCGGTGCACCCGGGTACGGCTGCGGCTGTGCTCGAGCGGGCGCGCGTGCTGATGGAATCGATTGGCAAGATTCCGGTTGTCTGCGGCGCGACGCCTGGCTATATCGTGCCGCGTCTTCAGGCGTTGATGATGAATGAGGCGGCGAGGATGATCGAGGAAGGGGCGGCTACCGCTGAGGACATCGACCGGGCAACGCGCTACGGGCTGGGCTTGCGTTTTGCGGCGATAGGCGTCGTCGAGTTCATCGACTTTGGGGGAGCCGATATCCTCTACCACGCGAGTCGCGAGATGTCGGCATCGATCGACGCAGACCGTTATCGTGCGCCCGCGGTGCTCAATCAGATGATGGCAGCGGGAGAACTGGGACTCAAGTCGGGCCGAGGCTTTTACGACTACAGCGATCGCGATCCGGCAGAGTACCGCCGCGACGTGATGGCGCGTACGCTTGCGATGCTGCGTCATGCCGGAGGGTTCAGACCGGCTGAGCGCGAAACACGGTCCTAGGACAGGTCGATGCCCGACACCGCGCCGCCCACACTCTTGCGAGGAGAGCCTTCGTGTATGCATCGCTGATGCGCGCCTGCGGCGGCCTGTCGGCCCTGACCTTCGGCGCCATTACGCTTATGGTCTGTTTCGATGTGCTCAGCCGCAACCTGGGCATGCGCTCGATTCCCTGGATCAACGAAGTCACCGAATATGCGCTGCCGCTCGCGACGCTGGCTGCAGCACCCTGGCTCATGTGGCGCAATCAACATGTTCGTCTGGACTTGTTGGGGGTCATTCTGTCGCCCGATGGGCAGCGTCGCCTCGACCGGATGGCATCGCTCCTTGGCCTAGCGGTGAGCCTCACGCTTGCGTGGTACGGCTTGATGACGGTGCTGGATAGCCGTTCGGCGGGCAGCCTGGTGCTGAAGGCCCTGGTCTTTCCCGAATGGTGGCTTTATGTGCCGTTTCCCATCAGTTTTGTACTGCTCGCTGTCGAGTGCGCAAGGCGAGTCGTTTGGCCCGAGGGATTGGTGTCCGAAGAGGGGACCGCAGCATGATCTGGTGGCAGGCGCTGCTGCTCCTCTTTGGCGCGTTGACCGTATTGCTCTTGGCCGGAGTCCCCGCGGGCATCGCCTTTCTGGGGATCAATATCGTAGGTGCGATTGTTTTCCTCGGTGGCGAAGCGGGCTTGATGCAGGCGGTACGTAACGGGGTCGCATCGGTAACTAATTTTTCTCTGACCCCCATCCCGTTCTTCATTCTGATGGGCGAGATACTCTTCCACACCGGCCTTGCGATCAAAGCCATCGACGGATTTGATCGCGCGATCCAGGCCGTTCCCGCGCGCCTGAGCGTGGTGGCGATCGTGGCGGGGACGGTCTTTTCGGCGATTTCGGGTTCGACGATCGCCACCACGGCGCTGCTCGGAGGGTTGCTCCTTCCCGAGATGCTGCGCCGGGGCTACCACCCGAAAATGGCGATGGGGCCGATTATGGCAATCGGGGGTGTGGATATGCTGATCCCACCTTCTGCGATCACGGTGCTGCTGGGCAGCCTCGCCGGCATTTCCATCTCTGGTCTGCTCATCGCCGGGGTTGTGCCGGGAATTTGTCTCGCCGCGATGTTTCTCGGGTGGATCCTGCTGAGCGTCAAGCGCGACCCGACCCTCGCCCCGAGCTATGTTGGGGTTTCCCATCGCGGATGGGAACGGTGGGGGCCGTTACTGGTCCATGTCACCCCCTTGGTTTTCATTTTTGTTCTGGTCATTGCCGCCATGTCGGCGGGTTGGGCGACCCCCACCGAGAGCGCCGCGTTGGGTGCCCTGGCGACCGTCGTCGTAGCGCTCGTTTATCGCTCGCTTTCCTGGAGTTCATTGAAAAAGGCGCTCGCCGGTACCGCTGCGATATCCGGGGTGATCCTGTTCATCATCGTTGGCGCGACGACCTTCTCGCAGATCCTGTCATTTTCTGGAGCTACCAACGGGTTGGTCGCTCTGGTGAGGGAAGGCGGAATCCCGCCCTGGGGCGCTTTAGCGGGAATGCTGCTTATCCTTCTGGTCTTGGGCTGCTTCATCGATCAGGTGAGCATGATGTTGATAACACTGCCCTTTTTTGTTCCCCTCGTGCAGTTTTACGGCTGGGATCCGCTCTGGTGGGGCGTGCTTTACCTCATCTGCATGCAACTGGGTCTGCTCACGCCGCCGTTTGGGATGTTGCTCTTTACGATGCGAAGCGTGGCGCCGCCCTCGATCGGCACCCCCGTGATCTTTGCCGCGGTCACCCCTTATGTGCTGATGGGGCTGCTGATGATCGCGCTCGTGTGGCTCATTCCGGGGTTGGCGACCTGGCTCCCGGCGGTGCTGCTCAGCAAGTAGACTTGAATCCGGTGATCGCAGAGCCTGTGCCCAGCCATGATGTCGATGCCCGCCGTTAGTCCCGATCCAGACTCCCTGGACCCGTTCTCGCTCGTTCGCGGGGATGAGGTACATCGCCGTTTGTATACCGACCCCAGGATTTTCAAACTCGAGCAGGACCGCCTGTTTCGGCGTGCATGGCTTTTTGTAGGGCATGACAGTCAAATCCCGGAGGCGGGTGATTTCGCTACGACCGATCTCGGCGGCGCGCCGGTGATCATGCTGAGGAGAGAGGACGGATCCGTCGCGGTGCTTCACAACCGGTGCGCCCACAAGGGGACGCCGGTCCTGACAGCAGAGCGCGGCCGGATCGCAAGGGTGCTGCGCTGTCCGTATCACGGCTGGACCTATCACACCGACGGTAAATTGGCGGGCATGCCACTCAGAGAGGGATACGAGGGGACGGGCTTTGCTGACAGTGAAGCATCGAAGGGGCTCCGCCCCTGGGGCGAACTGGCAGTCCATCGCGGCTTCGTCTTTGCGCGTGCCCAGTCCGATGGCCGCAGCTTTGCTCAGTGCCAGGGCGAATTGCTCGATGCCCTGGACCTTCTCGCTGACCGTTCACCCGAGGGAAGGCTGGTCGTCTCCGGAGGTGTTTTTCGCACCGAAATCCAGGCGAACTGGAAGATTTACCTTGAAAATATCAATGACTCGGTTCATCCGGTCACGACCCATGCCTCGGCCACGCTCGCGGCCCGATCGGTCTGGTCAGAACGGCGGCAGGAGGGGGATCCGCCGCTCGCGATCCGGCAGTTGCTGCCATTCGGTTCCGGGTACGGATTCTTTGAACAGATGGGCGGACGCGTCCTCGCCTCGGGGCATAGCCTTTTGGGGACTCACCAGAGCATCCATACCTCCTATGCCGCGCTGGGCGATTACGGTGATGCACTGCGAGCGGCGCACGGCGAGTCGCGGGCCCGGCAGGTACTCGATTTCTCCCCTCAAAATGTCGTCTTCTACCCGCTCATGGCGCTTAAGGGTGCTCCCCAGGTGATGCGGGTGTTGCGGCCGCTCGCTGTGGATCGGACGGTGCTGGAAGCCTGGGCCTTTCAACCGGCGGGTGCGCCCGACGCCCTGCTGGAAAGCGCGCTGCTATACAACCGTCAGGTGTTTTCCCCCATGTCCATCGTCGCGCACGATGACCTCCACCTGTTTGAAAGCATTCAGCGTGGGCTCGCTGCGGGGGTGGATGAATGGGTGAGCCTGCATCGTGACGCCCGTAAAGCTGAGGGCGCCCTGCCGCGCGATGTCAGCGGTATCGACGAGGCGCTGATCCGCAACCAGTACGAAGCGTGGGCTGGGTTCATGGTGAATGGCGCAGGGCCGTCTGCCGGGCGCGGTGCGTCATGAATCTGCCCGCGTTTGATGCCGGGATCGGCAGAGCGGTCGGAGAATTCCTGCGCCTTGAGGCCCGTCTGTTGGACGAGGCGCGCTACGATGAATGGAATCGTCTCTTCACTGATGATGGGATTTATTGGCTGCCCGTGTCGTCGTCGGCTACCGACCCGAGGCTTGAGGCTTCTCATCTGCACGATGACGGGATGCTTCGCGCCGTGAGGATCGCCCGCCTGCAAAGCGGCCATGCGCACTCGCAGCAGCCGCCCGGGCGTGCGCATCATCTGCTGCAGACACCCGACATTCTGGAGCTTTCTGCTGCTCGAAATCGACTCCGGACACGTACCGTTTTTCTGTACCACGAGTTGCGCGCCGGTCGCACCATCGCTTTGCCGGGCGTCGCCTGGCACACCTTGGTGCGCGAGGCCGATGATTGGCGCATCGCGCTCAAGCGAGTCGACCTGATGCACGCGACCGAGCCGATCCCGGCCGTGGAATTTTATATTTAGGCGGCGCCGGTTAGAGTGTTGCCTGGGGAGGCGCGAATGAGCGAGATGGGCGGGCAATGGCGATCTGCGGCGATTGGCGCGTTGGTCCGCGATTCGGAAGTACATAAAGCGGTCTACACCGATCCTGACCTCTTCAAGCTGGAAATGGATCGGGTGTTCCGATCCACCTGGGTTTACGTTGGTCACGGTAGCCAGATTCCCCGCGCCGGTGACTACGTAACCACTCAGATCGGGCCGGAAGCCGTGGTCATGGTACGCAAGGCTGACGGCGGCATATCGGTCCTGATCAACCGGTGCGCGCACAAAGGTGTACGACTGGTTAGTGAAGGTAGCGGCAATACAGGCAAATTTTTCCGCTGTCCCTATCACGCCTGGACCTTCGGAACCGACGGAGCGCTGCAAAACGTTCCGGTCAAAGAGGGCTACCAAAGCAACGGTTTCGAGGCGGCTGAGGGCAGGCTTGGTCTTGCACGCGCGGGTGCTGTCGAGGTTTATCGCGACTTCGTTTTTTGCCGGCTCAATGAGCAGGGTATGGGGTTTGCCGAGTTTTTCGGGGATTCGCTGTCGACCATCGACAACATGATCGATCGCTCGCCCGCTGGCAGACTTGAGATCGCAGGCGGGGTGCTTCGTTACATGCACCAGTGCAACTGGAAAATGCTCGCAGAAAATCAGACCGACGCCTGTCATCCGATGGTCGCGCACGAATCCTCGGCGGGCACAACAGTCAGGCTCTGGAACGAGCAGCCAGAGGGAACGCCCAAGCCCATGGCGGTGGAGCAGTTCGCCCCGTTTGTAAACTCCTACAAGTTTTTTGAGAACATGGGCATCCGGATCTGGCCCAATGGCCATGGTCATACGGGCGTCTCTGATTCGATTCACGCTGCTTATTCTCCGATTCCCGGCTATTTCGAGGCGATGGTTGAGGCCTATGGACGGGAGCGTACCGAGCGTATCCTGGGCGATGTGCGTCACAACACCATGTACTTCCCCAACATCATGGTGAAAGGCCCGATCCAGACGATCCGGGTTTTCAAGCCGATTGCGGTGGACAAGACTCTGGTTGAAAGTTGGACCTTCAGACTGGTTGGCGCTCCCGATTTGCTCTTTGAGCGCACCTGCATGTACAACCGACTCATCAATTCACCCGCATCGATCGTCGGACATGATGACCTCGAGGTCTACGAGCGCGCGCAACAGGGCTTACAAACGGATATGCGTGAATGGGTCAACATTGGCCGCTGGTTTGACTCCGCCGAGGGGCGGAGCGGCGCGGAGGTGGTCCGCGGCACAAGTGAGGCGCAGATGCGCAATCAGTTCCGCGCCTGGGTGCGCTTTATGGGGGGCGAGGCGGAGGCGAGCCTATGAACCCGCGCGATCGATTGATCGACTTCGTGCTCGATGAGGCGCAGCTGCTCGATGAGGGGCGCTACGCGGACTGGCTGGAACTCTTCACCGAAGATGCCCGCTACTGGATGCCGGTTGCACCGGGGCAGACCGATCCCTTGCTGCACAATTCGCTCATGTACGAGGATAAGCTGCTGCTGAAAATTCGCGTTGAGAGGCTGGCCGGCGCGCGCACCTACTCCGAGCAGCCGCGTACACGCTGCCACCATCTTCTGCAAACCCCGAGGGTCGAGCATGCCGACGAGCAGGAGGGCTCTTACCGACTACGAACGGCTTTCCACTATGTTGAAACACGCCTTGACCGGCAGACTTTGTTCGCTGGCTGGGCAACGCATCACCTGGTGCGGGTTGACGGCGCACTGCGAATCCGCCTTAAGCGGGTGGATCTCGTCAACTGCGATGCAGCCTTCGGCAACATCAGTCTTTTCATGTGAGTTCCATGTCGCGCGACTTGTCCTCATCAGCTTCTTCGACAGCGACAGGATCCGTGCCTGATGCCCGCCCGCTACGCTGTGCGCAACCGGGCGAGCCTCACGATAACGGTGCCGCTCATACCGTCGCGCAGGCCCTTGAGATGGCGGCCCAGCGCTGGCCCGGGCACACGTTCATTCACCTGCTAAGCGGTACCGCGGCAGCGTATGGTCTTGAGCCCTGTGAGATCAGCTATGCACAGGCGCAGCAGCGGGTCGGCGCACTTAGGGAACGTTACCGGATGGCGGGCTATGGTCACGGACATCGGGTGGGTCTCATGCTCGACAACCGGCCTGATTTTCTGCTGCACTGGCTCGCCCTCAATGGGCTGGGTGCGTCGGTGGTGCCGATCAGCGGCGAGCTGCGCGCTGCCGAGCTCGAGTATCTCATCGACCACTCGGAGATCGGTCTCGTGGTCGCAACACCCCCGCGCCATGCGCTGCTCGCTCAGGCGGCCACCTCCGCAGGGCGTACGATCGCCGTCATCGGGCTGGATGGATTGCCGCCAACGGTAACAAGCGCGCCCCCTCGGGCAGGCGAAAGCCCCGGTCTGGCGAGCGAATGCGGTCTGCTCTATACCTCGGGTACCACAGGCCGCCCCAAGGGTTGCATCCTCAGCAACCGCTACTACCTGCTCGCGGCGCAATGGTATGCCGCGCTTGGCGGGCACGTTTCGCTCAGGGTCGGGTGCGAGCGCATGGTTACCCCGCTTCCGGTCAATCACATGAACGCGATGGCTTTTTCGGTTGTCACCATGATGGTGACCGGCGGGGCCATCAGTCTGGTTGACCGGTTTCATCCGGATGCCTGGTGGCCGGCGGTTCGCGAAGCGCGGGCGACCGTGATCCATTACCTCGGCGTCATGCCGGCGATGCTGATGAAGTCTGGCGCCTCTGCCACCGATCGCGATCATCAGGTTCGGTTCGGATTTGGTGCGGGCGTTAACCGCAGCCTCCATGCGCCATTCGAAGAGCGTTTTGGTTTTCCGCTGATCGAAGGTTGGGCCATGACCGAGACCGGGGCCGGTGCAGTACTGATCGCCCATGAGGAGCCACGCGCGGTGGGCACCAATTGCTTCGGTAGCGATGTTCCGGAGGTCGAGATTCGGATCGTTTCAGACCGGGGTGGTGATGCTGCGCCCGATGAGCCAGGTGAATTGCTGGTCCGACATGCGGGCGTCGATCCGCGCGATGGATTTTTTTCGGGCTATCTCAAGGATCGCGAAGCCACTGATGCAGCCTGGGCGGAGGGATGGTTTCATACCGGTGACGTGGTCTCGCGAGATGAGCAGGGCCTCTATCACTTCATCGACCGGCGCAAGAATGTGATCCGCAGAAGTGGGGAGAATATCGCAGCGGTCGAGGTCGAAAGCGTGCTGCTCCAGCACCCGCTGGTCAAGGCGGTCGCTGTGGCTGCAACACCGGACCCTGTCCGTGGCGACGAGGTGCTTGCTTGTGTGATCAGCGCAGAGCCTTTGACTCCTGATGCCAGAGCCCAGGCGGCTGCATCTATCGTCGACTGGTGTCTGGAGCGCCTGGCGTATTTCAAAGCGCCAGGTTTCGTTGCGTTTGTTGAGGCCTTGCCGCTCACGCCTTCACAGAAGGTGCAGCGAGGCGAGCTCAAATTGCTCGCAGCGAAGCTCCCGGGCACCCCGGGCTGCATCGACACGCGATCGCAGAAAAAGCGGCGTGGCTAAGATGGCGCGTTCACGCTTGTCCTATGAGGGTGTGGCTGTGGCTGTGCCGGTCACTGTGCCGTACCGCCGCTACTCGACCCGCGGTGCCCACTGGTTCATCGGCCAGGCGGTCGAGCGGTTGGTGCGAGAATCCGGTTTGGCCAAGCATGATATCGACGGTCTGACGATCAGCAGTTTCTCACTGGGGCCGGATACGGCAGTCGGTCTGACCCAGCATCTCGGGCTGTCGCCGCGCTGGCTGGACTATTTGCCAAACGGAGGCGCATCGGGTGTTATGGCTCTGCGGCGTGCAGCGCGGGCGGTTCAGGCGGGTGATGCCGATGTAGTCGCCTGCGTGGCGGGCGACACCAACCACGTCGACTCCTTCCGGTTGATGCTGGGAGGTTTCAGCTATTTCGCACGAGATGCGAGCTATCCGTACGGGGCGGGTGGGCCCAACTCGGTGTTCGCAATGATCACGGCGCACTACATGCAGCGCTTTGGTGCGCGGCGTGAGCATTTTGGGCGGATTGCGGTTGCTCAGCGTGCCAACGCCAATCGTAACCCGCTTGCGATTTTCCACCGGCAAACGCTGACGCTGGAGGACTACCTCGATGCCCGGGCGATTTCTGATCCGGTTCATTTGTATGACTGCGTGATGCCGTGCGCTGGCGGCGAAGCGTTCCTGGTAATGACGGAGGAGAGAGCGCGAGACCTTGGTCTGCGCTATGCCCTCATGCGAGGCTCGATCGAACGCCACAACGCGTTTTCGGATGATCCGGTCATGTTTCGTGGCGGGTGGGTGGTCGACCGGGATGATCTTTGGGCGCAGGCAGGCGTGCAACCCGGGCAGGTAGATTTCATCCAGACCTACGACGACTATCCTGTAATCGTGATGATGCAGTTTGAGGATCTTGGCTTTTGCAGCAAGGGCGAGGGCCCCGCCTTTGTCGACTCGCACGACCTGACCTGGGCGGGGAGCTTTCCCAATACCACCGGCGGTGGTCAGCTGTCCGCGGGGCAGGCTGGCGCCGCAGGGGGGTTTCTGGGTGTGACCGAAGCGCTCAGACAACTTACCGGTCAGGCGGGTGACCGCGCGGTAACCCGTGCCACGGTCGGGCTGGTCACCGGGTTCGGTATGGTCACCTATGATCGGTGTCTGTGCACCGGCGCAGTCGTACTCGGGAGCGCCTGATGTCGATGCCGATGATGCGGCCCAAGCGCAAGAACCCTGTACCGCGCACGCGGGTCATGAATCTGCCGCCCTCAGCGCGGGGCAGGGTGGCACTCGGCCTCACCGCGGGCGCCGCTGAAGGCCGGCTGATGCTTCAGGCTTGCAAGCGCTGCTCGACAGTCCAATATCCGCCCCGCGAGGCTTGCGTGAATTGTCTTTCGCCAGAGCTTGCCTGGCGTGATCAGCGCGGTTCGGGCGAGCTTCTTGCCGTCACGATCCTCAGACACAGTAATGATCTTTATTTTCGCGAGCGACTGCCGTGGCGAATCGGTATGGTGAAACTGGACGGCGGCCCCACGCTGATCGTGCATTTACACGGCGATGTCGGTGAAGCGCCCGCT
Organism: uncultured Bordetella sp.; assembly: GCA_964654745.1. GTDB lineage: Bacteria > Pseudomonadota > Gammaproteobacteria > Burkholderiales > Burkholderiaceae_E > SYIM01. Next base: position 10,802 of record CAZZKA010000052.1, read on the forward strand.
CGTGTGCAGGTGGGGGCCCGACTCGACCGCTCAGGGCAGGCGATTCTGATCGCATTTCCGGACAATGAGGTGCCGCATATGGCTGATGACCCGACACTGCGCGAAATGACGTGTGACCCGAAATTTCGCAAGGTTCTGATATCCGACGGTAAGAGTCCGGTCGGCCAGGCCATGGCGCGAGCCATGGTCAAGGCCGGAGCCGACATCGTCTGGGTGGGCGTGAGCGAGCCCTGGAAGAAAACTCCGGGGTTCGATGAATTGCTGACGCTGCCCCAGGTGACCGCGGTGCCCCTTGATCTTACCGATGGCCGTTCGGTCATCAGCTTGGGTGGGGAGCTCGGCGGAAAGGTCGACATCGTCATCAGCAACGCCGAAGTACATCGTAGTTTTGGGATCGGCGCGCGACAGGGAACCGATGTGGCGCGTGATGAGATGGAAATCAACTATTTCGGATTGCTTCGCCTGAGCCAGGCCTTTGGCGGTGCTTTAAAGGCGCGCGCAGCGGATGGTCCGACGAGCGCCGTGGCGTGGGTGAATCTGTTATCGATTTATGCACTCAGCAACTTTCCACCGCACGGAACATTTTCGGCCTCCAAAGCTGCGGCATTTTCGCTCGCCCAATGTCTGAGGGCGGAGATGCGCCAAGCGGGTATTCGCGTCATCAACGTTTTTCCTGGCCCTATTGATGATGAGTGGAATCAGACCATGCCGCCGCCTAAACTTGCACCTTCGGCGCTCGCCTCATCGGTGGTCAAAGCGCTTCGAGACGGGGTGGAGGATATCTACCCAGGCGAAGTGGCGCAGGAGTGGCTTGAGCGCTGGCGTGAGGGTCCCAAAATCCTCGAGCGTGAGCTTGCCCTTGGCGGAGCGCAGGCATGAGTGCGGGCGGAGCCCCTGGTGGCGTATTGGCTGCGCTCGCGCAGGCGCTCGCATCGACCCAGGTGAAGGTTATCGATCTCACGCAGACGCTCTCGCCCTCCTTTCCCCAAATCACGCTGCCGCCCGAAATGGGCCAATGCTGGCCGTTTCGGATAGAGGAAATTTCGCGATATGACGAACGGGGACCAGCTTGGTATTGGAACAATTTTTCCTGCGGTGAGCACACAGGCACTCACTTTGATGCGCCGATTCACTGGATTTCTGGCCGCGACCTGCCCAACAATTCGGTGGATACCATCCCTGCGCAGCAGTTTCTTGCGCCTGCAGTGGTGATCGATTGTCATGAGCAGACGCTTGCCGACCCCGACTATCTGATGACCGTTGCCGATATCGAGGCATTCGAGCGCGCGCACGGACGGATCGGGCAGGGCGTTTGGGTACTGATGCGCACTGACTGGTCCAAGAGACAGGATCCTGTGGCGTATCAGAATTTCGATGAGACCGGTCAGCACACGCCGGGCCCGAGCGCTGAGGCGGTCCGGTTTCTGGTGGAGGAGCGCGACATCATCGGGTTCGGCACTGAGGCGATTGGTACCGATGCCGGTCAGGGCTTTCATCTGCGGCCGCCCTATCCCTGTCACTACCTGATGCATGGCACCGGCCGCTACGGTCTGCAGTGCCTGTGCAATCTGGATTTGTTACCGGCGACCGGCGCGATGATCGTCAGCGCTCCGCTCAAGATTCAGCATGGCAGTGGCAGCCCGCTGCGCGTATTGGCCCTGATAGAGGCGGCGAGATGAGCGGGCTTCCGGCCGTTCTGGTGACCGGAGGAAGCTCCGGTATCGGACTTGAAGTTGTCCGTCGCATGCTTGGACGCGGGCATGCCGTGATTTCTGCTGCGCTTGATCCATGTCCGCTGACGGACCCCAAGCTGGAATCGCACGCGGTTGATCTGTCGGACCGGGGGAAGACGGCGCTTTTCGCAGCGCGGGTGGCCGAACGTGGTGACGTCGGCGTCTTCGTGCATAGCGCAGGTGTGGTCCGTGAAGCGAGGCTCGACGCAGCACAGTCTGCGCAGTTTGACGAGCTCGTAGCACTTCATCTCGGTGCAGCGATCACGCTGGCACAGGCCTGCCTGCCGGGAATGAAGACAAGACGCACGGGCCGAATCGTCCTGATCTCCTCGCGCGCGGTCTTGGGACTTCCCGGGCGTACCCACTATTCCGCGACCAAGGCAGGTCTCCTTGGGCTTGCCCGCACCTGGGCACTTGAACTGGCTGCGGAGGGTATTACGGTCAATGCAATAGCACCGGGGCCGATTCGCACCGAGATGTTTCACGCCGTCGTCGAGCCCGGAAGCGCGCGCGAAGCGGCAATCGCCGCGTCGATCCCCGTCCGGCGGCTTGGCGAGGCAGGCGACGTTGCCCGAGCGGTCGAGTTTTTTGTTGATGAACATGCCGGATTCGTCACCGGCCAGACGCTGTACGTCTGTGGCGGCGCAAGCGTCGGGTCGCTGACCATCTGAGTGCCATGACCATCCTACTCGTTCGGCTCGCCCGTCTATCTGCCGTTCTGGCGGGCATGCTGCTTGTCGCCATCACGGGGCTTACCGTGGCGAGCGTCGCAGGGCGGAGTCTGGCGGGCGCCGCGATCAATGGCGATTTTGAATTAGCAGCCTTTGCGGCAGGCGCGGCGGTTGCCCTTTTCATGCCGTGGTGCCAGGTACGGCGGGGAAATATCATCGTCGACTTCTTTACGGTCAAGGCAACGGATCGAGCACGCGACAGCATGGATCGGTTTGGCGCTCTGATGCTCGCTGCGGTCATGGCCCTCCTGACATGGCGCTCCGCGCTCGGTGGGCTCAATGCATGGAGAACCGGCTCGGGATCCATGATGCTCGGGTTCCCGGAATGGGTGGTCTTTGGATGCATGGTGCCTGCGCTCGCGCTTACGGCGCTGATCGCTCTTGATCAGGCGCTCCGTGGGTTTGATTCCTACGAGGCGCTCAGCGCCCGCGGGTTGGACCGAGGATAAGCGTCGTGACACCGATTACGCTTGCGATGCTGATCTTTGGTGTCATGCTGGGTTTAATGGCCATTCGCGTACCGATAGCGGTATCGATGTTTGCCGCGGGCGCGCTAGGTTACGTCCTGCAGGCCGGTTGGGCGCCGATGGCGAGCTTTTTGAACAGTCAAGCCTTTGCGCGCTTTGCGAGCTATGACCTCTCAGTGATTCCGCTGTTCATTTTGATGGGGCACTTTGCTACTCAGGGCGGAATCAGCAAGGCGTTGTTCGAGTTTGCGGCTGGCGTCATGGGACGGTTGCGGGGAGGGCTCGCCATGGGGGCGGTCTTCGCCTGTGCGGCCTTCGGTGCTATTTGCGGCTCTTCGGTGGCGACAGCGGCGACGATCACCAACGTTGCCTACGATGAGATGCGCCGGCACGGCTACTCCGGGCGACTCACGACCGGGACGCTCGCAGCTGGCGGAACGCTCGGAATTCTGATCCCCCCTTCCGTGCCATTGGTGATCTACGCGATCCTGACCGAACAAAATATCGCCAAGCTCTTTGCGGCGGCGATGGTTCCTGGGCTGATTGCGATGCTGGGCTACATGATCGCGATTGCTGTCTACGTACGGATGGTCCCGGGGCACGCCCCTGAGAACGATGACGTGGCCGGAACCGATCCGCTGGCTGCGCTTCGTGGAATTGGCCCGATTGCCATGATTTTTCTGGTTGTTTTTGGCGGTATCTACGGTGGCGTCTTTACACCTACGGAGGGTGCTGCGGTCGGAGCGTTCGCCACCTTTATCGCTGCGGTTGCCAAGGGCGAGATGACAATCCGAAAGTTCGCGGACTGTTTTTATGAGACTGCCGAAAGTTCGGCGATGATTTTCCTGATTTTTCTGGGTGCGGATCTGATGAATGCAGCGCTCGCACTCACGCAGGTCCCCGCGCAGCTCGCTCAGGTTGTGGGAGGCTGGGGGATACCGCCGGTGGCAGTCGTGGGAGCGATACTGCTTTTTTATGTTCTGCTTGGCGCGGTGATGGATGAGTTGTCAATGATTCTCCTCACTATCCCTATTTTTTTTCCCCTCGTGGTTGGGTTGGATTTCGGACTGAGTCGCGAGGACACGGGCATCTGGTTCGGCATCATGGTGCTGATGACTGTCGGCTTTGGACTGCTTGCGCCGCCCGTGGGTCTCAACGTCTATGTCGTGAACGGGATCATCAAGTCGCGAACTGATCCGGTACCAATAGGCGAGAGCTACCGGGGCGTCGTGCCTTTTCTGCTGAGTGATACGCTGCGCACTCTGTTGTTGTTGTTCTTCCCGGGAATTTCATTAGGATTGGTGAAGTGGCTGTTCTGACCGATACCAACGAGGAGACTTATCATGACTGATCGCCGTTCCGTTCTGAAGGCCTCCGCGGCCGCGCTGGCGCTAGGCGCGCCAGCGGTTCACGTCGGTGCCCAGCAGCCGATCACGCTCAAGTTTCATACCTTCATGGCGCCGCAGTCGGCGGTGTTTTTGACCATGCACAAACCGTGGATGGCCAAAGTGGAAAAGGAATCGGGCGGGCGTATCCGATTTGAAGCGTATCCCGCGATGCAGCTGGGCGGCGCGCCGGGTCAGCTCTACGATCAGGTTCGCGACGGCGTGGTTGACGTGATCTGGACGCTTCCTGGCTGGACTGCGGGACGGTTTCCCAGGGTCGAGGTGTTCGAACTGCCTTTCATGATGAACAATGCCGAGGCGACCTCAAAGGCTTATTGGGAATATGTCCATACGATGACGCCCGATGAGTTCAAGGAGGTTCATCTGCTTGCGCTCCACGTCCACGGTCCCGGGATGTTTCATACCACTGATAAGCAGATCCGTACCCCGGCAGACCTCAGAGGACTGAAGATCCGCGGCGCCACGCGCCAGATCACCAAGCTGCTGGGTTCGCTCGGCGCAACCCCTGTGGGAATGCCGCTTCCCGCGATCCCTGATGCACTCAGCAAGGGCACGATCAATGGATGCGCCATTCCATGGGAGGTGGTACCTTCAGTCCGCGTGCACGAGCTCACGAAGTTTCATAGTGAATTTCCAGCCAACGCGCCGGCGCTGTACACGGCCACCTTTGTGATGGCGATGAATCCGGCGAAGTACCAGTCGTTGCCGCCTGATCTGAAGAAAGTGATCGACGACAACTCGGGGATCAACACCTCGGCCTGGCTGGGTCGTATCCAGCAGGAAAATGATGTCCCCGGGCGCAAAAGCGCCGCCGACCGAGGCAACACGATCTACCAGATCAGCGCCGCCGACGCCGCGGAGTTCGTCAAGCGCTCCAGTCAGGTTGACGATGAATGGGTCGCCGATATGAATAAGCGCGGCGTTGACGGTAAGAAGCTGCTCGAAACCGCCAAGTCGCTGATCGCCAAGCACGGTTAGGTCTGACTGCTCGGATTGCGCGTAGCTTAGGGCCCGGGCGGTGAGCTGGCCTGGCGCTTAAC
>CAZZKA010000053.1:0-15964 GCA_964654745.1 uncultured Bordetella sp.
GGAGGGCCTCGCCGCAAATCGGTCAAGCCAGCCGGCAAGACGGGGATGGGCGGGTCTCCAGTCAAATCCGCGGATCCGCAGCGCAAAGGCGAGGCCGCAGCCCAGCCGCAGCTGCGCGTGGTTGAGCGGACCGTTCATCCACGGCGAATCGATGGCCGTTTCCCACCATGCGAGCAGACGCTGCGCTCGCGCGCGCTCGTGAGCGATAACAGTAGGAGAGCGCTCATCCTGCGGTCTGACCAACTCGCGAAACCAGACCGCGAGGCCGTCCATGAGGGAGGAGGCGCGAGCCTCGAGCCGGGCTGCTTCAAGGCCGAGGAGAGGCGATGCCTTGGCGAGCACCGGCGCACCGTCGACCCCGTCAAGGTAGTCGCAGATGCCTGCCGATTCCTCCAGGCCCAGACCGTCCTCGCAGACCAGATACGGGACTCGACCGGAGGGGTTGACGGCGTAGTAGGGGCTCTGCGCGTCGCGCGTGCGAGCGAGGATCTCGGTCACGCGGTTTTGCAGCCCCTTTTCGATCACCATCATGCGGGCCATCCTCGCATAGGGGGATCCGACTGTGATGTAGAGTTCCATGGTTTTGATTGTACGCGTGGATGACATCTTGACCATCACCACCTTAACTACGGGTTCGGTTGCCCCGGCAGAGTCTCTGCGCATGCATCCGGGTGCTCGACGTGGCCGGTTGCGGCGCAGCATCCTGCTCGCGGGCGCCGCGATAGCGCTGCCGCGCGGGCTCGCGCTGGCGGCCGGTGCCCCGACCGTCACGGGGGGCTCTCCGGCCTCGTCGGCGCAGCCGTCGGCGACGTCCACCTGTCCGGCCCTGCTCCAGCACAGCTTCGCGCGGCTGCAGGATGAAGCATCAGTTTCCCTCTGTGCTTTTGCCGGCAAGGTGATCCTCGCGGTCAATACCGCGAGCCTCTGCGGCTACACCTCGCAGTACGAGGGGCTGGAAAAACTGCATGCGCGGTTCGAACGGCGCGGTCTGGTGATACTGGGGTTTCCGTCAAATGATTTCGGCCAGCAGGAGCCGGGCAACAGCGCCCAGATCGGCGAGGTCTGCTTCAACACCTATGGCGTGCGCTTTCCTATGTTCACGAAGAGCGCAGTGATCGGCTCGGCGGCTAATCCCTTTTACGCCCAACTTGCACGCGCGACCGGCGAAGTTCCGCGCTGGAATTTTCACAAGTACCTCATCGACCGTTCCGGCAAGCCGGTCGCGAGCTATCCGAGTCGAGTCGCGCCTGAGTCGCGTGAACTCGTCGCGGCGATCGAGCGCGCCCTGGCTGCTGCCTGACGACACCAACCGCGGGGCTTCGGACCCGGTCGCGCTGCACGCCGCGTTCAGGTTCGCAAACCGCCTCACCCCTCAACAATCGTTTCGGAGTTCATCCGATGAGCGACAACAGTTTTCTGGAATGGCCATTCTTCGAAGCCCGGCATCGTGATTTCGCCGGCAAGGTTGCAGCGTGGGCAGCCGAGCAGGCTGAGCCTGACCATCATGACCCGCGCGGCCTGGATGTCGTCTGTCGTGAACTGGTCAAAAGCCTGGGCGAAAGCGGTTTTCTCGAAGCGGTTGTGCCTTCGCAGGGCGCGCAGGGGCTTGATGTTCGTTCGATCTGCCTCGCCCGCGAGATTCTCGCGCGACGTTCGGGGCTGATCGAGGTGATGTTTGCCATGCAGGGTCTGGGTACCGGACCGATCACCCTGTTCGGCGATGCCGCGCTTCGAGAGGCGATCTTGCCCGGGGTTCGCAGCGGGCGACGTATCGCCGCGTTCGCGCTCTCAGAGCCCGAGGCCGGCTCGGACGTCGCAGCAATGTCGACCAGGGCGCTCGCCGTTGATGGGGGATGGCGTCTGCACGGGGTAAAGACCTGGATTTCCAACGGCGGTATCGCCGACCACTATGTCGTGTTCGCGCGGACCGGAGAGGCTGCGGGTGCCAAGGGGATCTCCGCCTTTGTTGTCGATGCTGATACGCCAGGATTTAGCGTCGTCGAACGGCTGGAGATGATCTCTCCGCACCCGGTCGCGACGATCCGCTTCGAGGACTGCTTCGTCCCTGCCTCGCGGCTGCTCGGCCAGCCGGGCGAGGGTTTCAAGGTGGCGATGGCAACGCTCGATGTGTTCCGGACTACCGTGGGCGCTGCAGCGCTGGGATTTGCCCGGCGGGCACTCGATGACGCAATGAAGCGCGCAGCCTCGCGGATGGTGATGGGCAGGCCCCTCATCGAGCAGCAGTTGATCCAGGGCAAGATCGCCGATATGGCGCTCGATGTTGATGCAAGCGCGTTGCTGGTTTATCGATCAGCGTGGACCCGGGACATTCAGCAGCGGCGCGTCACTCGCGAGTCATCGATGGCCAAGCTGTATGCGACCGAATCCGCTCAGCGGGTCATCGATGAAGCCGTACAGATCTTCGGCGGTCTAGGTGTGACCCGGGGTAACAAGGCTGAAGAGCTTTATCGCGACATCCGGGCGTTGCGGATCTATGAGGGTGCGAGCGAGGTCCAACGCGTCATCATCGCTCGACAGGCAATGTCCTCGCTCGGAGCCTGAGCGCTGCGGCCGAGTTCAGTCGCCCGCAAATTCCGGCTTGCGGCGGTTGACGAAGGCCTCGTAGGCTCTCTCGAAATCCCGGGTCTGCATGCACAGGGCCTGAGCCTGAGCTTCGGCTTCAATGGCCTCGTCGATGCCCATGTTCCATTCCTGATGAATGCAGCGCTTGGTCATGGCGTGGGCAAACGTTGGCCCGCTCGCAAGCGACAGGGCCATGGCCTGAGCTTCCGAGACCAGCGACTCGGGCGCACACAGGCGGTTGTAGAAACCCCAGCGCTCCGCTTCGTTGCCATCCATCGAACGCCCCGTGAACAACAACTCGGAAGCACGCCCCGCGCCGATCAATCGCGGAAGAATATTGCAGGCGCCCATGTCGGCGCCGGCGAGGCCGACCCGTGTAAACAAAAACGCCACCTTGCTCGCAGCGGTGCCAACCCTGAGGTCTGCGGCCATCGCGATGATGGCCCCCGCTCCGGCGCAGATACCGTCGACCGCCGCGATGATGGTCTGCGGCGCGGCGCGCATGGCCTTGACCAGATCGCCGGTCATGCGCGTGAAAGCGAGCAGCCCCGCCATATCGTCGGCGCGTTGCATCTCGACCAGCGGGCCGATGATCTCGTGGACATCGCCCCCGGAGCAAAAATTACCGCCCGCTCCCGTTACCACGACGGACTTGATGGTTTTTGAATAAGTGAGCGCACGAAACAGATCACGTAATTCGGCGTAGGAATGGAAGGTCAGCGGGTTTTTGCGATCGGGCCGGTTGAGGGTGATCGTCGCGACCTTTCCGGAGACCTCCCAGAGAAAATGCCGGGGGGCGAAGTGGTCGGGATCAAGCCCGGCGGGTACGAAGGCCTGTGTCGTTGCGGTCATGGCTGAAAGCTCAGGGTAGTGGGGGTGGTGGAGCGATGCTGTCGATGAAACGGGCAAGTTGAACGTCGAGGTTTGTAATGCCGCCCGTATCGTGCGTACTCAGACGAATATCGACGCGCCGCCAGACGTTGGCCCAGTCGGGATGATGATCGAGCTGCTCAGCTCGCATCGCCACACGAGTCATGAAGGCAAAGGCCTCGCCGAAATTTACAAATTCGATTGACCGACGCAAAGACCGGCCGTCAGAGGAGATAGTCCACGCCTTGAGGCTCGAGAGTTCCTCGGCGCCAGGCTCGGTGAGGGTACGAGGCATGCCGGTCAAACCAGATCGTTCCAGACGTCCTGCTCGCAGATCAGGCCGTTGCGAACTTCAAACCGATCGATGAAGCGCGTCCCGTTCACCGTGCGTCCGTCCAGATACTCGCCATGCAGACTGCCGTAGCAGTACACGACCGCGTGGGCCTCTCCGATGAGGGCAACATCGATTCGATCGAACTTTTTACGCATGAATTTGTAGGACTGTCGGGAGGCGGCGAGCCAGGTCTCGAGGCTGTCATAGTGCCGACCGCGCGGAAACCGGGGTGCAAAGCCCGGACCGACCCTGCGCCGTGCCTCTGGCTCGTCTCGGGCCTCAGTGGTTCGCAGAAAGTCGATTGCGGAGCGCGCGGCCGCCAGCCCTTCGGCACGCCGGGTTGGGTCACAGAAAACAAGTTCGGCTTCAGCGTCGGTCATGTGCGGGGTTCTCCGAGTTCTTACGGTGGGTACCGTAATGCCTGGCGGAGAGTTTGACAAATCGCCCGCGCCTGCGGATCTCGAGCGCGGCCGTACGTCGATCAACCTGAGCGCGCTGTTCTCCGACGATAGTCGTTCAGGCGTCCTCCGCGCATGAGCTTGCCCGGCAGGGGGTGCCCGACGATGGCCTCAGCCTGCCGCGCGACATCGATCAGGCGCTCGAGGTCGATACCGGTCTCGACTCCCAATTCTTCGCAGAGATGGACGAGATCCTCGGTGACGATGTTACCTGGCGCGTCCTTGAACCCTGCATACGGGCAACCGCCCAGGCCTGCGACAGCGGAATCAAAATCGTCGACGCCCATCTCCATCGCGGCAAAGGCATTCATCAGTCCCAACCCGCGGGTGTCGTGCAGATGAAGGTTGATTCGCTGGTGTGGCCAGCGATCCCGTACCGAGCCGACCAGCCTGCGGATGGAGTCGGGATTGGCCCAGCCCATGGTGTCGGCGAGCTGGATCGTATCGATGTCGTAACGATTCTCTTCGGCCACCAGCATGAGTCGCTCAATCAGATTGACCACCCTCTCCGGGGAGATATCGCCCTCGTAATTGCAGCCGAAGGCCGCCATCACGCTGATCTCGCGGGGATGAATCCCAAATCGGCTGAAGCCTTCGGCGCGGACTGCAATTTCGGTGAAGCTCTCTTCGATCGATCGATTGGTGTTGCGGCGCGAAAAGGTGTCGCTCGCGGTGATGCTGAGGCTTCCCTCCACATCCAGGCGCCCGGTCATCACTGCGCGCTGCAGCCCCTGCGTATTCAGATAAATAGCGGTGTAGCGCGTACCCTCGGCGCGCCTGAACCCTGCGACCACCTGCTCGGCATCGGCCATCTGTGGCACCCATTTGGGGCTCACAAAGGAGGTGACCTCGATTTCATGAAACCCGCAATCCGAAAGCAGATCGATGAGTCGGATCTTTTCGCTGGTCGCGATCGGGTTTTTCTCGATCTGCATGCCTTCGCGCGGTCCGAGTTCGTGGATGGTGATGCGGCGGGGTAAGGCCATGGGAATCCCTTTTCGATCGAAACTGAATTGAACCGAGTTTGCGCGGTCGAGGCAAGCCTGGCGCCCGATACGCGGTAGGATAAAGAACATGAAGAACACCCAACCCCGAACCCTTTACGACCGACTGTGGGACTCGCACGCTATCCACGAGCGCGACGAGGACGGTCAGACTCTGCTCTTTATCGATCGACATCTGTTTCACGAGGGTTCAGCCCGCGCCTTTGAAATCGTCGCAGAACGCGGACTCAGGGTCCGCAGCCCTGAACGGACATTCGGCGTCGCGGATCACTACGCCCCGACCCGCGGGCCGCGGCTCGAGGACCAGCCCGACGCCGAGGCGCGTTCGCTGATCGAACGCTTCGGGCGCAACGCAGCGACGCACGGGATCACCGCGTTTGGCCTGGGACATCCGCGCCAGGGTATCGTGCATGTGGTCGGCCCCGAACTGGGGCTCTCTCTTCCGGGCATGACCCTGGTGTGCGGAGACAGTCATACCGCGACCCACGGCGCCTTGGGTTCGCTCGCTTTTGGTATCGGCGCCTCCGAGGTCAGTCAGGTTTTGGCCACGCAGACGCTTTGGCAGAAAAAGAGTCGCAGCATGCTCGTCGAGGTGAGCGGCTCACTTTCTGCAATGGTGACCGCCAAAGACATCATTCTCGCCGTCATAGGCCGAATTGGCGCTGCCGGGGCAACGGGGCACACCATCGAATACGCCGGGAGCGCGATCCGTGCGCTTCCCATGGCGGGTCGGATGACTGTCTGCAACATGTCCATTGAGGCGGGTGCAAGATCGGGGATGATCGCGCCTGACGATGTCACCTTCCAATGGGTGGCGGGCAGAGACTATGCGCCTGCCGGTGAGCAGTTCGACGCGGCGGTCCGTGCATGGCAAATGTTGCGCAGCGACTCCGAGGCTCGCTTCGACAAGCGCGTCGCAATCGATGGCTCTGCCCTCGCGCCGATGATCACCTGGGGAACCAGCCCCGAGCATGTCACCGAGGCTGGTGGTCATGTTCCCGACCCGGCGACGGCGGATGGCGCAGCGCGTGCCCGATCCATGGCGGCAGCGCTTGATTACATGGGACTGAAGCCGGGGATGGCGCTCGACGAGATCCCGATTCGTCATGTCTTCATCGGCTCGTGCACCAATGCGAGACTGGAGGATCTACAGGCTGCAGCGGGACTTCTGCGTGGTCGCAAAGTCGCCAGTGGCGTTCGCGCCCTGGTCGCGCCGGGGTCGGACGCAGTTCGCCGCGAGGCAGAGGCGCTCGGCCTCGACAAAATCTTTCGCGAGGCCGGCATGCAGTGGGGGTTTTCGGGCTGCTCGATGTGCGCCGGCATGAATGGCGACCTCGTGCCTTCCGGCGAGCATTGCGCGTCGACCTCCAATCGCAATTTCGTCGGGCGGCAGGGCGTTGGCGCTCGCACGCATCTGGTGAGCCCGCTGACAGCTGTGGCGGCGGCCGTAACAGGGCGGCTTTCCGATCCGCGCCGGCTTAACACCTGAGGCGCTGCGATGAATAAACCCGCTTTCCATACCCTGGATTCTGTGGCGATCCCGCTTGACCGTCGTAACGTCGATACCGACCAGATTATTCCCGCGCGTTTTCTGAGAAAGCCCCGCGCTGCGGGGATGGCGGACTACCTGTTTCATGATCTAAGGAGAGGCGAAGACGGCCGCCTGCGCGCTGACTTTGTCCTTGATGATTCGCGGTACGCGGGCGCGGCGGTCCTGATCTCGCGCGAAAATTTTGGCTCCGGTTCGTCGCGTGAGGCAGCGGTCTATGCGCTATGGGACTATGGTTTTCGCGCTGTGATCGCGCCCAGCTTCGGCGATATTTTTTTCTCCAACTCTTTAAAGAACGGTTTGCTACCGGTTGTGCTCGATACGAGCTCGGTCGAGCGCCTCTTGACCGGACTTTCCTCGTTACCCGGTGGGCGAGTCCAGGTCGATCTCGGCGATCAAACGGTGACCGCCCCGGATGGGGCGCGATATCCGTTCGATATCGACCCGTTTCAAAAACAATTGTTGTTGAGCGGCCAGGACGAACTCGGCTACACGCTCGCGCTCGCGCCGAAAATCGATTTATTTGAAAGTACGCGTGCCGGACGCGAGCCCTGGCTGTGAGCGCCGCCCGCAAAGGGCGTGGCAGCAACTGCTCGACGCGCCGCCTGGCGAGACCTCGGGCGGCCGAACGGTCCGGAGACTACTGGCTCGGGCGCTGCTCGGTCAGTTCGACGCGATCGGTCGCACCTCGCGGCAAAACGATCCGCGAGCCCTGAAAGAAAATCTGCAGATCGGCCAGACCGGGTGAATGAATTTGCCACGGGGGCTTGCCGTAAATGCTTCGCCCCTTGTCGGGGGCCAGTTCGAATCGCTCTGGTTTGCCGGAAGCATCGGCGACGCACACCGACATCGGGCGCGTTGCTACCAGGTAAACCATCCCTGCGTCCTTGGTCGGATTACGCGCCTGAGCCTGCGGTGGCGCACTGCCGGGCGGCGAGCAGTTAAATCCAGGCATGGCGACTGCAGCCTGGGCTGCAGCCGTCGACGAAGGGCCGGGCTGAGGCGATGCGTCCGGGGCAGGTTTTGCCGGCGCTGATGCTGACGCTGCGGTGGCCTGCTGAACCGGTTTCGGCGGCACGGAAGCCGCAGGCGGCGTTGCGGCGGGTGCGGGTTGGGAGGATGTTTGCGCAGAGCCGGGGGCGGGGCCAGGCGATGGGGCAGGCTTGGGTACCAGACGATTTTCAGGATTTTTTGCTTCGGTCGGTTTTCCCGTTGATGACGGGCCGCGAGCCAGTCCGATTGCAAGAATGGCAGCGATCAGCAAGCCCGGAATGCCGATTGCGAAGAGCGCAAAGCGAAGTGGCCGACGGGATGCGGAGTCAACTACACTGGCAAACCACCCTGGTTTTGCAATCGGTGCAGCATCCGCTCTTGCGTCGGAGCTTGCGTGAGATTCGCTTTGATAACCGGAAGGTTCCGGCGTAGTTTGAGGCGGATCGCTCAGGGATTCGGGTGTCACATCGAGGTGAAGCGCACGCGCGCCCAATAGCGATAGGCAGTCGGCCAGCGACTCGGCGTGCTCGACGATTAGCAGGAGCCTCACATCGGCTCCGGGCAGGGCGCGGCAGAGACGGGCGAGGAGAGCGACCGAATCGGCGGGTCGATCTGCTGAGACTCGCACTGGCAGAACGGCCGGTACCAGCGCGGATCCTGAACCGCCGGTTGCCTGCGAGAGCGACAGGTCGGCAACGATTCGGTTGAAATGTTCGATCAGCGCCTGGGCCTCGACGGGTGCCTCGCCCGTCAGGCGGATCTGCGGACTCTGGTTCAGGCGCTGAAGCAGCAAGCTCGCGCCGCGCTGAAGAGCGAGCGGACGGGATCCCGACAGAATCAGGTGACGGCCTTCGTCGAGCAGCGCAGAGAGGGCGGTTTCAAGCATCCCTCCATGTTACCGCTCCCGGTCAGGCCGATGTTGCGAGCCTAGCCATCGGCGAGGGCTTCTGCTATGAGCTTGCGGTCGAGTTCCGGCGCAAAGGATTCGATGAATGCGAAGGTGAAGTCGCGCAGGTAGGCTCCCTTGCGGATGGCGACTCGCGTGGTGTTGACCGGAAAAAGATGTGAAGCATCGAAATAGCGCAGCGCGCGGTCACGAGCCGGATCAAAGGCAACCGAGGCAATGATGCCGACACCGAGCCCGAGTTCGACATAGGTCTTGATCACGTCGGAATCAATCGCGGTGAGGACGATCTCCGGGACCAGGCCGCCAGCCTCGAAGGTCTGATCGATGTGCGAACGGCCGGTGAATTCTTTGCTGTAGGTGACTATAGGGTGGCTCGCGAGGGCGGACAGTGTCAGTTGCGCTTCGCTCGCGAGCCGATGGTCAGGGGGTACCACCACACCGTGGGTCCAGCGGTAACCAGGCAGCGCAAGCAGTTCGTCAAAGTGATCGAGCGATTCCGTGGCGATGCCGATGTCAGCCTCACCGCTTATGACCCAGCGTGCGATCGCGCTCGGGCTGCCTTGTTGGAGCGCGAGCCGAACCTTGGGAAAGCGCTCGCGGAATGCAGCGATAACCGGGGGCAGGGCATAACGGGCCTGGGTGTGGGTGGTCGCGATGGTCAAACGACCGCTGTCTCCGGCAGCGTAATTTTCACCCACCCGGCGCAGGTTCTCCGCCTCGAGCAGGATTCGATCGATGACGCCGATCAGTTCCCGACCCGGTGCTGTCAGGCCGATGAAACGCCGGCCATGCCTGATGAAAATTTCGATGCCCAGTTCGTCTTCAAGTTCGCGGATCTGCTTGGAAACTCCGGGTTGCGACGTATGCAGGGCGCGCGCCGCTTCCGAAAGGTTGAGGCTGCGGCGGACGGTTTCGCGCACATAGCGCAATTGCTGAAAGTTCATTATTAATTTCTTTTGGTAATTAAGTGCAATCGTTTAAAAACAAAATGATATAACAAACGTCAGCGATAATCGACCTGCATATGAACGACGACAGGCTCCTGTCCCATCCGGCGTTTCTGAGTTTTACCTACGGCCGCCTCGCGGCGACGGCGGCGAACCAGATTTTCGCGCTGGTGATTTCCTGGGAAATCTATGAACTGACCGGGAGCGCCTGGTGGCTCGGGCTGGCCGGTCTCGCGCAGTTCGTTCCTTCGGCACTTTCCTTCCTGATCGCCGGCGACCTGGCCGATCGGATTGACCGGCGCCGGATCCTGATCGGCGTGATGGCGGCCATGAGCGCGACCGCGGCGACCCTATGGAGCGCTGCGCTCGCCGGGACGTCATCGGTTGAGCTGCTGATCGCCGCCTGTGCGGTCTTGGGGTTTCTGCGGCCATTCCAGATGACCGCGCAGCAGGCGTTGGTCGGGTTGCTCGTCCCTGTCAACCTCCTCGCGCGAGCGGTTGCGTTTTCAAGCGGCGCCTCCCAGGCGGTCTTCGTGATCGCGCCCGCGCTCGCTGGACTGGTCTTGATCGCGGGCGCGGTTCATGTGCATGCGCTCTGCACCATCGTCTGCGTGCTCGGGCTGCTGTTTTTCAGCCGGATACGCTACGAGTTCCAACCTGCGCCGGTCCGGCCGCGCTCGCTGAGGGATCTGTTGGGCGGGGCGGCCTACATCTGGCGACGGCCCAGCCTCCTCGGATCCATCACCCTGGACCTGTTCGTTGTCATGCTCGCCGGAGTGTCGGGACTGTTGCCGCTGTATGCCAAAGACGTGCTGGGAGTGGATGCGTGGGGATTGGGCCTGTTGCGCTCGGCTCCCGCGATCGGCGCCGTGCTGATCTCGCTCGCGCTCGCACGGGCGAGTTATCGCCGTGCGGTAGGGCCGATCATGTTTGGCAGCGTTGCCGTCTTTGCGCTCTCGCTGCTCGTCTTTGGCCTGTCGACCAATTTTTGGCTGTCACTGTTTTCGCTCGCGGTGAGCGGTGCAGCTGACATGGTGAGCGTTGTGATCCGGCAGACCATGGTGCAGATCGACACCCCCGACGAGATGCGCGGACGGGTTAGCGCCTTCAATGCACTCGCCATTACCGCGAGCAACCAGCTTGGCGATTTTCGCTGCGGGATCGCCGCGCACTGGATCGGTGCCGTGCCCGCTGTGGTGTCGGGGGCTGTGGCGGGAGTCCTGGTCACCGCGCTGTGGATCCGCTGGTTTCCCGGGCTTTGGGCCCGCGAGCGCCTCGAGGCGGATCCCGGTCAGGACCGCTGAAACCCGCGCTCGCGCCAACCCTGGTCAGGACCGCTGAAACCCGCGCTCGCGCCGACCCGGGTCAGGACCGCTGACACTCGTATGTCTGCGCCAGCCGGCAGTACTCGCCCCGACCCGGCACGGGTTACTGGCATAGGGACTACTCGAGCCGCAGATCAATTTTCTTCAGGACGGCGTCCCAGATTTTTTTCTGTTCGGAGAGATACTGCTCGGCCTGCGGTAAGGTCTGATTGACGGTCTCGAGCCCCAGCCCCTGCAGCGATTTCTGGGTCTCGCTGTTTGAAAGTGACTGTGCGAGGAGCTGGTTGAGTCGTTGCAGGATCTCAGCGGGTGTCCTGACGGGGGCCATCATCACGTAGCTTGACTCGAAGAGATAGTCTTTGATTCCAGCCTCCTGCAGGGTCGGCAGGTGCTCCATGCCGGCCCGTCGCTTGAGCGAGGTGACAGCAAGCGGCGTCACCCTGTTGTCCTTGATCAGGGGGTCAGCCAGCGACGGGCTTGCGAAGGCCACTGGTACGCGCCCGCTTACCAGGTCGGGGACGGTTGCCGAGACCCCTTTGTACGGAATGTGCTCAAGGTCCACGCCGGCGAGCGCCTTGAAAAGTTCCGTCGCGAGATGGGGATTGCTGGCGTTGCCCGCAGACGAGTAAGTGAGCCGGTTACCGGGTCTTCTGGCGAGTTCCACCAGCTCAGCCACGGTCTTGACGTTGAGAGAGTGCGCGGTCACGAGGACCATGGGGCTGCTCGCGAACACGCCGATCGCAGCAAGGTCTTCAGGGACATAGCCTGCGCTCTTGGGCATCAGCGTGGGGTTGAGCAAATGGGCATAAGTCCCGGTTACGACCAGCGTGTAACCATCCGGTGCAGAGCGCGCGACTGTGGCCGAGCCGATGGTCCCACCGGCGCCGCTGCGATTCTCAACGACCACGGGCTGGCCGGTGATCGCTGCCATCTCCTTGGCGATCGCACGCGCCATCAGGTCGGTAGGGCCACCGGCGGTATAGGGAACGACGATGCGCACAGCCTTAGTCGGGAAAGCTTGAGCCTGCAGTCCTGGAGCGACGGCGCCAAGGGCGGATGCGACCGAAGCCGCCATCAGTACACGCCGGGCGTTTGAAAAAGCGGGACGGGCATAGCGGGCGTGGCTGGGCATCGTCATTCTCCTGTCTGTATGCTTGAAGTCACGGATGATGATAGCTTGAGATGCAGCCATGCAGCGCGCCCGGCGCTGGCGCGGTGTTCCATTGTCCGTTTCTGAGTCTGGCGTTGTTCAGCCATCGGCCTGGAGCGTGAACGGCATGTATCGGATCGTACGCAGCAACATCTGGCAGCACCCAGCGTTCGTTGAGCGCTTGTCGACTGAAGCGGATGTTTCGCTCGCGACTTTTGACCGTTTCGGTGATCCGGTATCGGCCTGGGATCTTCTTGCCCGCGCTCAGGTCTACCAGATCTCGTCCGCACGCGACGAACTGCCTCCGCAATTTCATGCCGACGGGGCGCTGCTGTCGCGGTGCCCGGATCTTTTGTGTGTGTCGGCGGGGGGAGCCGGCTTTGACACGGTTGACGTGGACGCCTGCACCGAGGCCGGGGTGCTCGTCGTGAATCAGGCGGGTGCCAACGCGCAATCGGTGGCGGAGGCGACGCTCGGGCTGATGCTTGACCTCGCCCATCGGATCAGTCTGTCCGACCGGCGTCTGCGCCGCGAGCGCGGCTTTACGCGCGAGGATTTGATGGGCGAAGAACTCGCGACCAAGACCCTGGGGGTCATCGGCATCGGACACGTCGGCCGCAGGGTGGCTGCTCTGGGCAGCGCCTTCGGAATGCGGGTGATAGCAACCGACCCGCATCTGAGCGCAGATGAGATTCATCGGCGCGGCGCCGAGCCGGTTTCGCTCAAGGGCCTGCTCTCGAGATCTGATTTTGTGAGCGTGCATTGCCCGCGTGATCGCTCAACGCTCGGATTGCTGGGCCGAGAGGCTTTCGCCTCGATGAAGCAGGGCGCCTATTTCATCAACACGGCTCGAGGTGGCATCCATGACCAGGAGGCCTTGCTGGATGCGCTCCAATCGGGACACCTTGCCGGTGCAGGGCTGGATGTGTGGAAGATCGAACCGCCCGCGCAGGATGATCCGCTGCTGCACCACCCGGCCGTGGTTTCGACCTATCACACAGCAGGGGTAACGATCGAGGCCCGAGCCAGAACCGCGCTATGGGCCGCTGAGCAGATTATCGGCGTGCTCAGAGCGCGAGAGCCGGAGCGCGCAGTCAATCCCTCGGTCTGGCCCGCTGTGCTCGCGCGCTTGCGCGGGGGCTGATGATCGAGGGTTGAGAGCGCCGAAGTCCGGGGCAGGGCAGCCGGACGCCCCCCGCCGGCCCCCTGGTTCAGCTGCCGGCGCGATCGCGCCAACCACCGCCCAGTGAGCGGAACAGCAAAACCTGGTTTTGCAGCAGTTGGAGCCGCGTCTGTATCAATGACTGGCTTGCCGTGAACAGCGAGCGTTGAGCGTCCAGCAGATCAAGGTAGCTCGCGATGCCGTTCTCATAACGCAATTTGGCCAGATCGAGCCTCGAACGCTCGGCTTCGACTACCCGCGCCTGAGCTAGCTGCTGCTCGATCAGGGTATCGCGTCCTGCGAGCGCATCGGCAACCTCGCGAAACCCCGACTGAATACTGCGTTCATATTGGGTGAGCGCAGCCGCACGAGCCAGTTTGGCTGATTCGAGAAGCGCCTGATTACGGCCGCCGTCGAAAATCGGCGCGAGGAGCGCGGGGGTAGCGGTCAGGCCCCAGCTGCCGCCCGCAAAAAGACCTGAGAGCTCGCGGCTGAGCGAACCGAAAGCGCCGGTCAGCGTCACGCGGGGCAGGAATGCGGCCCGCGCAGCATCAATGTTGGCATCTGCCGCAGCGAGCAGATGTTCGGCCTGCCGGACATCGGGCCGCGCAAGCAAGACAGTCGCCGGCAAGCCCGGCGGTAAATCAGCGAGCGGGACATCCGCGAGGCGAGCGGCGGATCCAGTCGTGACCTCTGCGCCGGGGTTTCCAAGCAGCAACGAGAGCGTATTGCGGTTGAGTGAACGCTGCCGCTGCTGTTGAGCGCGGACCGCTCGCGCGCCTTCGGCAAGCGATTGCGCCTGCCTGAAATCGATCTCTGAGGCAGCGCCATTGTCGAAACGAAGGCGGGTCAGGCGCAAGGACTCTTCGCGCGTTGCGAGAGTTTGATCGGTCAGCGCGAGCAGTTCCTCATCCGCGATCAAATTCAGCCACGCTGCTGCTACCGAAGCGACCAGGGACAGTTGCACGGCGCGGCGCGCCTCCTCGCTGGCCAGAACCTGCGCCCGCGCAGCCTCTCCGAGGCTCGCAAGCCGACCAAAAAAATCGATTTCCCAGGAAGACAGTTGGATCCCGGAGCTCACCGTTCGCACGGTTGTCCCATTCGCCTGAGGCAGGCTCGATCCGGAAACACCAACTCCCAGTATCGGGTAGCGCTCCGCGTCTCTCAAAGCAAGCGTTGCCGCGGCCTGCTCGACCGCGAGCCTGGCTATCCGGAGGTCGCGGTTGCCCTGCAGGGCCCGCTCAATGAGGACCTGCAGGTCCTTGCTGGCGAAATAGTCGCGCCATCCCGGGTTGGCCCCCGGGGGCGGGTTGGCATCTAACTGACCAGGGAAACGTCCTGCTGCTGGCCACTCGAGCGGTGCCTTCGGGGCGGGCGGCGGCACCGAGCAGCCTGCGGCAAACAAAGCCACCAGGACCGGTACGAAACACGCGATTTTGCTGGGTTTCCTGCTCATGGCGGTCCCCCCGCCTGCCCGGCTTGTGCACTCGGTTTGTTGGTTTCAAGGCTGTTCGGGGTTGGGTCCGCAGCGTGCGCTCGCGGCTTGAACAGGCGCCGAATCACCACGAAAAATACCGGGACGAAGATCACAGCGAGCACTGTCCCGGTAATCATGCCGCCCAATACGCCGGTACCGATCGCGCGTTGACTGGCTGAACCCGCACCCACCGCCTTGGCTAGCGGCAGAACACCGAGACCGAAGGCAAGGGAGGTCATGACAATCGGTCGAAACCTCAGCCGGGCCGCCTCGATGGTGGATTCGATCAGTCCGCGTCCCTGCTCCTGAAGATCCTTGGCAAATTCGATGATCAGGATTGCATTTTTGGCGGAGATGCCGATGATGGTGACCAGGGCGACCTGAAAATAGACGTCGTTCGCATAGTCCCGCCACCAGGTCGCGACCAGCACGCCTAGCACGCCTAAAGGCACGACAAGGATGACTGCTACCGGGATCGACCAGCTTTCGTACAGCGCAGCGAGCACCAGGAACACCGCGAGGATGGCGAAGGCATAGACGATCATGGCCTGAGCACCGGCGAGTTTTTCCTCGCGCGACTGTCCGGTCCATTCATAGCCGAACCCGGCCGGTAGCCTCGCCGCCAGACGCTCCATTTCTGCAATCGCCGCCCCCGTGCTGTAACCGGGGGCCGGGGCACCCGAAATTCGCATCGAGGGATACCCGTTGTAGCGCACGGCCTGCATGGCACCTAGCGCCCAGCGGGTGGTGGCGAAAGCCGACAAGGGCACAGCCTTGCCCTGCGCGTTGACGACGTTGAGCCGCAGCAGATCCTCGGGTTGCATGCGAGACGGCGCGTCGGCCTGTACGACGACCCGCTGCATCCGCCCCCGGTTTGGAAAGTCGTTCACATAGACGGAACCGACCGCAGTCGACAGCAGAGTGTTGATGGCGTCGAATGAAATCCCCAGAGCGTAAGCTCGATCGCGATCGATCTCCAGAAAGAGTTGAGGCGCGTCCTCCAGACCATCCGGGCGGACCTGCGTGAGGAGCGGACTTTGCGAGGCCATGCCAAGCATCTGGTTGCGCGCGGCGATCAGCGCCTCACGCCCGTTGCCTCCGCGGTCCTGGAGCCTGAAATTGAAACCCGTTGCAGCGCCGAGTTCGGGAATCGGCGGCGGGGCGAGTGGAAAGATGAAGGCGTCGCGCACCCTGGAGAGGGCGCC
>CAZZKA010000054.1:0-15637 GCA_964654745.1 uncultured Bordetella sp.
GTGAGCGGCGAAAAGATGAGCCAGTCGCGTGGCGCCGGAATCTCGCCGCTGCGGTATCTGGACATCGGGATGAACCCCGAGTGGCTGCGCTACTACATCGCGGCCAAGCTCAACGCGCGCGTCGAGGATATCGACTTCAACCCCGACGACTTCGTCGCCCGCGTCAACAGCGACCTGGTCGGAAAGTACGTGAACATCGCAAGCCGCGCCGCCAATTTCATCGCACGGTACTTTGAGGGTCGGCTGCTCGATCCCCGAACGCTCGCTGCCTGGCGTACGCTCAACGCGCCGGCCACTTCCGCCGACGTCGCAGCCTGCCTCGAGGGGCGTGACTACGGCAGGGCGCTGCGCTCGGCCATGGAATTTGCCGATCGCGTCAATCAGCACTTTGATGCCGAGAAGCCCTGGGAACTCGCCAAGGACCCCGCCCGACACGACGCACTTCACCAGGTCTGCTCGGCGAGTCTCGCGGCCTTCCACGCGCTCACCATCTGGCTCAAGCCCATCCTGCCTGCACTCGCGCGTCGCGCCGAGGCATTCATGGGTGTGGCGCCGCTTAACTGGGCCGATCTCGACCATCCCCCGGCGAAACTCAACAAGTACGAGCACCTGATGGCACGGGTCGACGCCAAGATGCTCGATGCACTCTTTGACAGCGCAGAACCCGCGGCAGCAGCGCCTGCCGCAAAGACTGCCGCAGCGCCCGCCAAACCCGATGCGGCAAAGAGCACCGACAGCGCGCCCACCACGATCAATATCGATCAATTCATGGCGACCGATCTTAGGATCGCTCGCATTGTTGCCGCGAGCGCCGTGCCGGGATCGGACAAACTGGTGCAACTGTCGCTCGATGTCGGCGAAGGGCGCTTGCGTAATGTGTTCTCTGGAATACGCTCCGCTTATGCGCCGGAGCAGCTGGTGGGCCGACTGACGGTCCTGGTCGCCAACCTCGCACCGCGAAAGATGAAGTTCGGTGTCTCCGAAGGCATGGTATTGTCCGCGTCATGGGACAATCCTTCTCAGGGTCCCGGCATTTTTCTGCTCGACGCCGATCAGGGCGCTCAACCGGGCATGAAGGTGCGCTGACCCCTGCGGGACTGCCGCGACGATGAGCCTGAGCGAATTCCGTTTCCGGCCTCGCCTGCTTGATTCGGTTCGTGCGTACCGCTCTGCCGATCTTTCTGCTGATCTTTCTGCAGGTCTGACTGTCGGCGTCGTCGCCCTGCCGCTCGCCATGGCCTTCGGTATCGCCTCGGGCGTCAGGCCCGAGCAGGGGCTCGTTGCAGCGATCATCGGCGGCTTCCTGATCTCAGCGCTGGGAGGCTCCAAGGTCCAGATCGGCGGCCCGGCGGGCGCTTTCGTAGCGCTCCTCTATGCAATTGCCGAGCGCTACGGCGTTGCTAATCTGCTGATCGCTACGCTGATGGCAGGCGTCCTGCTCTTCCTCATGGGTGCGCTCAGGCTGGGCTCGCTGGTTCGTTTCGTTCCGGTCTCCATCATCGTTGGCTTCACCAACGGAATCGCAGTGGTGATCGCGTTGCAGCAGGTCAAGGATTTTCTCGGGCTCGCCATCGACAAGATGCCAGCCAACTCGCTTTCACAGATCCACGCGATCAGCACGAACCTGCACTCCATTAATCCGGCCGCGGTCGGCATAGGTCTCGCCACACTCGCCATCATCATCATTTGGCCCAAGGCGCAGCTGGATATGCCGTCCACCTGGAGGCGGTGGCTTACCCGCGCGCCGGGAACGATCGCCGCTCTGGTTCTTGCCACACTCGCGGTCAAGTTCTTTAGCCTGCCCGTCGAAACCATAGGCAGCCGATTTGGCGGTATCCCGCAGGGCCTGCCAAGTTTCGCGTTACCGGCCTTCGACTGGCAAACCGCTCAAAATCTGGTCGCGCCAACACTTGCCATTGCGCTCCTGTCGGCAATCGAATCGCTGCTTTGTGCCCGCATGGCCGACGGTATGATCGACGAACGGCACGATCCCAACCAGGAGTTGATGGCCCAGGGCCTGGCTAACTTCGTCGTACCCTTTTTCGGTGGCATTGCGGTGACGGGAACGATCGCAAGGACCGTGACTAACGTGCGAAGCGGAGCTCGCTCTCCCGTGGCGGGCATCGTTCATGCCATCGTGCTTCTTGCCATCGTTTTAATCGCCGCACCGCTCGCCAACGATATCCCGCTCGCCGCTCTCGCCGGGATCCTGCTGTTTGTCGCCTGGAATATGGCGGAGTGGAGCGCTTTTTCGGCGCTACGGCACTACACACTCAACTACCGTGTCGTGATGATTGCGACCTTTCTGCTCACAGTGATTTTCGACCTCACCGTTGCAGTAGAGGTGGGGTTGGTGCTCGCGAGCCTGTTTTTCATAATGAGGATCGCGTCGGTCACGCACCTTGAGCCCATCGATATCCCGGAAGGCGGCAAAGGCGCGCCTTCGGTTGAGGGCTGGCGGGTATTCGGGTCGCTTTTCTTCGGTTCGGTCACTCGCCTGGAACCGCTTCTTGATCCGCTGCGGCAGGGCGCGCAGGTCATGATTCTTGATCTCCATCAACTCATCAATCTGGATACCACGGGACTCGATGCACTCCAGGGGCTGCATCGGAGCCTGGTCAAACGCGGTGAGCATCTGTTGATCGCAGGCGTCACCACGCAACCGCTTTCGCTCATGCAGCGAAGCGGCTTTTATGATGAGCTGGGCGCTGGGTCGTTCTGCGAAAATCTGGAGGAGGCGCTCCAGCGCGCGAAAGATCTGCCAAGGGTGGAAGCTTTGGGGGTCGAGGCACTGGAACCCATGACGCCAGCTTCGCCTGGTACGTCCGTTTCGCCCTCGTCGCGCTAGGTCTGAGCCTGCGCCCCGTCCTGGTCACTACACCCGCGCTCAGAAGGGCTTTTGCAACACCACGGAGATGAGGTGCGACGGCCCGACATGCGCCGTTCCCTCTTTAAGTTCAGCATCACAATCGCGCGAGGCAAGCACCGCCCAGCCGTCGAACGCCTCTCGAATCAAATCGAGCGTATAGAGATGGTCGGCAACGCCTGGCCCGCCTGTCTTGAACTGCAATTGCCTCAGGCCATAGCCTTCCAAAATAAGGATCCCACCAGGCACAAGCGAGGTTTGGAAACCCCTGAAAACGGCCGAACGAAGCGCCGGATCAGCAAACTGGAAAAAAATGCCGGCAATAATGTCTGCCGGCGTTTCATCCCATGGCCAGTCGGCAATGTTGGCGCAGCAAAGCGCGAGCGAGCCCCCGGCGGGCGAGTCCATCACCGAGCGTAGCCCGGCAAGCGCTGACGCTGTGGCTAGGATCCCCGGCCTGGGCGTAAGCCCCTGTCCTGCAGCATGCACAGCAGCGCGCTCGACACCGACATCCGCGAGGTCAAATGCGGTCACGTGCGCACCGAGCATCGCCAGCCAGACGCCGTTGCGTCCGTCGCCGTCGGCCGGGCAGAGCACTCGGCAGCCCGGTGCGATCCTTGCCCTCTGCGCGGCGAGCCATCCGTTCGGAGCGGCCCCGAACAGCATCCCCTCGGCCCCCAGATAGCGGGTGTTCCAAGTGTCGCGCGGGTCTTTAAAGGCATTCACGGTGCGATCCTAACACTCGGCCAACATCGCGATCTCTTTGAACGCCGAGGCGTACGCCTTCCCTCGCCTCGTTCGCCAGCCCCAAGCTTCGCGCTGTCTCACCGTGATTCAGCCTGACCCCTGCGTGATGCAGCGACTCTCGCGGCTTGCCAACTGAGCAAAGCGCGCGACCCCCGATCGCCGATTTCGGTGCCGTGGCTTGACGATATCGCCCATGACCGCCACGATCCGCGAATCTATTTGGGGGCTGGGATGAATCTGCACACGATGCTGCTTGCCCGCGAGGCGGAGGGTCGCCCGCTGCGCGTTGGCCTGATTGGCGCCGGAAAATTCGGGTCGATGTATCTGTCCCAGGCGCACCGTACGCCCGGCATTCATCTGACGGGGGTTGCCGATCTCTCACCAACCCGAGCACGAGCCTCACTTCGTCACGTCGGTTGGCCCACCGACCGTCTGGGCGCTCGCTCAATCGATGACGCTGCAAAACGCCGTCTCACCTGGGTCGGTGACGATGCAATGAAACTGATCGCAAGCCCGCACTTGGATGTGATCATCGATGCCACCGGCCATCCTTCAGCGGGCATCGAACATGTGCTCGCATGCTGCAAGCACGGCAAGCACATCGTCATGGTCAACGTCGAAGCCGATGCGCTCGCTGGCCCCTGGCTCGCTCAAAAGGCTCGCGAAGCGGGCATCGTCTATTCACTCGCCTACGGCGATCAGCCG
The DNA here is from genome assembly GCA_964654745.1 of uncultured Bordetella sp. Lineage (GTDB taxonomy): Bacteria > Pseudomonadota > Gammaproteobacteria > Burkholderiales > Burkholderiaceae_E > SYIM01. Next base: position 4,319 of record CAZZKA010000054.1, read on the forward strand.
GCTTTGATCTGCGAAATGGTTGACTGGGCGCGCACGGTGGGGCTCGAGGTGATAGCAGCCGGCAAGGGCACCAAGTATCTGCCGGCCTACCACGCCTCCACACCTGCGACAGTCTGGCAACACTACGGACTGTCGGCTGAAGACGCACAGAAAGGCGGTATGAACGCGCAAATGTTCAATTCGTTCCTCGACGGTACTAAGTCGGCGATCGAAATGACCGCTGTCGCCAATGCCACAGGTTTACACGCCTCTGCTTCCGGTCTCGCCTTCCCCCCGTGCGGGGTGGATGACCTCGCGCGCGTGCTCAGACCACGCGCAGCGGGCGGACAGCTCGATCACCGCGGTCAGGTGGAAGTGATTTCCAGCCTCGAGCGCGATGGCCGTCCCGTATTCCGTGACCTTCGCTGGGGCGTCTATGTCGTGTTCGCGGGCGGTTCAGACTATGTTCGGCGCTGCTTTCGCGAGTATGGACTGGTGACCGATGACACCGGCGAGTTTTCCGCGATGTACAAGCCCTATCACCTTATCGGGCTGGAACTGGGCCTGAGCGTCGCGTCGGTCGGTTTACGAGGCGAAGCAACCGGTTCAGCACGCGCGTGGCATGCCGACGTCGTGGCAACTGCCAAGCGTGATCTGCGAGCCGGAGAGATTCTCGATGGCGAGGGAGGCTACACGGTATACGGACGTTTGATGCCGGCGGCCGACTCACTGGCTGCAGGCGGGCTTCCCCTGGGACTTGCGCACGGCGTGAGGCTCAAGCGGCGGATCGCAGCGGGCGAGCCAGTGCGTTGGTCTGACGTGACCCTCGACACGCAAGCGCCCGCCGTCAAGTTCCGCCGCGAGATGGAGCGGCATTTCGCACGGGCCAGGCGCTGACCTGGAGCCAAGCGCGGCGCGGCAATGAACTGCAGCCCGGAAATTTAGTGCGCCCCAGCATTGGAGCACTTGCCCGCCTTGCGGTGCTAACCGGCCAGGCCCGCGCCCCTACCCGGCCCTTGTCTGTCCGCGAGTCCCTGGTCGGAGAAGACGATCAGATGAACCGGAACGCTGCGATCGCAACCACCGTTGGGATCGATGCCGCAAGGAACAGGCCCCCGGCGCTGATCTCTTCGTTATCGAACCGGCCTTTGAGAATGGAATAGCCTGCCGGGTTAGGCGCATTGGCGATCACGGTGAGACCGCCACCGGTCACTGCACCCGCGACCAGGGACAGCTTGAATTCATCGGTGAGTCCCTCGACCAGCGATCCCAGATAGGTGAGCGCTGCGTTGTCGGTGATGGCGGTGAGCGCGGTGGCACCGTAATAGACGGCGGTCGGACTCATCGCCGACAAGGCTGGCTGCAACCACCACTGCTGCTGCCCTCCCAAGACCACCAGTCCTGCGAGGAAAAACGCCACCATCATGCCCTCGCGAAGGATCAACCGGTCCTGCCAGCGACTGTAGGCGGTGGCGATTCCAAGGAAAAAAAGAAAGAGCCCCATGAACACCACCGCATGGTGCGCAGCGAGGACCACGCCCGCGAGGAAAAGCAGGTGCACGACGGTGAGCGCCACGGGGACCCGGTCATTTTCGCCATCGCGTTTCTCGACAACCGGAATCCGGGCGAGTTCGGCGCGAAACAGCAAGGTGAGCGCTAACGCATTGATGACCACCGCCACAGCAGAGCGCCAGCCCAGATTGGTGATCATGAACATCAGGTCCCAGTTCCAGGTGGCGGCTACCATCAGGACGGGCGGCGCTGCGTAGGGGGTGAGTGTTCCGCCAATCGATACATTGACGAATAGCACGCCGAGCGTGAGATATTTGAGCCGGTTGGAAAGACCTGGATCATAGAAGCGATCGCGCAGCAACAGCGCGGCAAGGGTCATCGCCGCGGGCTCGGTGATGAAGGATCCAAGCAGGGGAAGGAGTGATAAAGCGACAAAAAAAGTTGCGACCTGCCTTTGCATCGGTAATAACCGGGCCACCACCTCAACGCAGGCGAGCGACACCCTGAGAATCGGGCGGCTCGCTGCGATCACCATGATGACAAACACGAACAAGGGCTCGGTGAAGTTTCGACCATTCAGGTAATCGAGCGCCTGCGCGGGCCCGGCAGACACCGTCATGAAGCAGATCAGCACGAGCGCCCAGAAACCAAACACCGCTTCGACTTCGCCCAAGAGGTGAAAAATTCCTGCGTGCGCCGGATGCTGGTGCGCGAGTTTTTCAAAGAATTTGACCGAAAAAGTGTGCAGCACCGCGACCGCAAAAATGATGGCTGCAACGAGCTGAACAGTGGTGGGGTTCAAGATCGATTCCTCTCGGTTGTTTCGGTCTCAGGCGCCAAAGTAGCGCGCAAAGTTTGCTGCCATCGAGGCCTCGATTCTGGGCTTGAATGCCGAGAAAAGAAAGCCGAGCTGGGCATCGAGTCTGATCAACTGGGCATCGACCCGGAGTTCCCCCGACAGGCCGGTACGCGAGAACAGGAGTACGTCGCCGTCCCAGCGCGACTCGACGCCGTAGTCGGCGCGCATTTCGTCGGCAAGCCGCTGCGCAACCTTGCGGGCTGCCTCAAGGCTTAGCGAATGCGCTCGCTCAAAGACCAGTTCTGCCATCAGATCCTGACCTCGCAGGGCAGGGGCTGATTCGCTGCAAAGGCAAGGAGATTTTCGGCGGCGAGCATCGCCATGCCGACCCGGGAGCTTCGCGTGGCGCTTCCGATATGCGGCGTGAGCGCAACATTGGGTAGCCGCAGCAAGGCTGGGTTCAACGCGGGCTCGTTTTCAAACACATCTAGCCCGGCCGCGCCCGGCCGACCCGCTTTCAGCGCGCGGGCGAGCGCTGCATCATCGACCACGCCGCCTCGGGCAATGTTGACGAGCGTAGCTGCCGGTTTCATCAGCGCCAGCTCCCGCTCACCAATCAGGTGATGCGTGGCGGCGCTGTAGGGCACGACGAGCACCACATGATCCGACTCGCTCAGCAGCGTCTCGAGGCTCACCCGGGTTGCGCCGAGCTCGCGCTCATTGGCAGCAGGGCTCCGATTGGCATAGAGCACCTTCATCTCGAAGCCACGCGCCCGCCGGGCAATCGCCGAGCCGATCCGCCCCATGCCGACGATACCCAGCGTCGAGCGCCAGACATCGGCGCCGAGAAACTGATCGAATGCCCAGCGCTGCCACTGCCCCGCTCTCAGCCAGTGCTCGGACTCGCATACCCGCCGGGCAGCCGCCATGAGGAGCGCCCAGGCCATATCCGCAGTGGCCTCGTTCAGGACATCGGGCGTGTTGGAGACCCGAATTGCGCGCGCTGCACAGGCTGCGAGATCGATGTGATTAAAACCCACCGACCCGGTTGCGATCATGCGCAGACTCGGCGTCGCAGCCAGCAACTCGGCGTCGACCCGATCGGAGGTCACAACGAACAGCGCGTCCTTGTCCGCCACCCGTTCGAGCAACTCCGCTCGGCTCCATTGCGCGTCGGATTGGTTGGATTCGACCTCAAAATGAGGCGTCAGGCGCTCGAGCACTTCGTCAAAAATCTGTCGGGTGATGAGCAGTTTAGGCTTCATAGTTTTATGAGTCTGAAGGCGATTGCGCGGCGCGATGATACTCCCGCAAGGGTGAGCCAACGACTATGCCCGCGCAGGCCAGTTTGCCAAGCCAGCCCATCTTCAGAGGGCAACGTAACGCCGAATCAACTCAACCCCCTCCCGCCAATGCGCCTCGAGCGCCGCATGCGAAGCAAGGTCGCGGCCCAGCACCGCCGACAAGGTGTGACGGTTGGACAGATAGAAGTAGCCCTGCGACGCGATGGAAAGATAGAGTTGCGCTGCGTCGATCCCAGGTCTGAAGACCCGATCGCGCTCGCCCCGGGCAATCAGTGCCGCCAGTATGCCCACCACCGGGGACACGAGCTCACCCAGCCGGGCCGACCGCCTGAGGTGGCGCGCCTTGTAGAGGTTTTCGGTGTTCAGCAGACTGATGAATTCGGGATGGTCGTAGTAGTAGCGCCAGACAAAACGGCAAAAACGATCGAGTGCCTCAGCCGCGCTGTGTTCATCGAGCCGTAGCGCGCGTTCGGCTTCGCGAAGGTCACCATAAACCGACTCGAGCGCCGCGCGAAACAGGCCCTCTTTGCTGCCAAAGTAGTAATAGACCATCCGTTCGCTACTGCGCGCACGCCGCGCAATGCGCTCGCCCCGGGCCTCGGACAGACCGAAACGCGAGAACTCGCTGATTGCCGCCTCCAGGATACGGGCGCGTGTGGCCTCTCGATCGCGGCGGCGCGGCAGACGCTTGAGCGTCGACACTGACGCCGCAGCAGGGCCACCCTCCGCACGCGGGGCTTCTAGACGGACCGGTTCAGTGCGCAATCACCGGCACCTCGGTGGCGGGCGGCGTATTGCGGCTGCGCTGGCAGCGCACGATGCCATCGATCATCACCATGCCCACCCCAGGAATGTCGCCCAGGCGAATGCTGTCCAGCAGATCCCTGCCAGCCGAGTGCTGAGCCTTGTCGATGAACACAAAATCGGCTGGCCGACCGACTTCGATCAGGCCCTGCGGCAGCGCCCGCATGCGGGCGATATTGCCCGTGGCAAAACCGAACACGATTTCTGCAGGGATATCGGCCATGCTCGAGATCAGTGCGATGAGGCGCAGCATGCCAAGCGGCTGCACCCCCGAGCCTGCCGGAGCATCAGTTCCCAGAATCACACGATGCGGACATTTGAGCTCGATCGCATGGCGCGCGGTGAGGATGGCGATCCGCTCGTTGCCGTTATGCACGATCTCAAGCGCACGTGTGCTTTTTTCGCAGAGCGTGCACACCGACTTGTAGGAAAGCGACGTATGCCCGCCGTTGATGTGGCCGATCACATCGGCATCGGCTTCGAGCACAACATGCTCATCGATCAGGCCAGACCCGGGAATCGACGGGCCACCCGTGTGGATCGTGCTCTGAATACCGTGCTTGCGTGCCCACCCGACCATCCTGGCCGCTTCATCGCCCGCCTTGACCGAGCCGAGTCCGATCTCGCCCAATAGCCGGACGCCCGCAGCGGCCATCTCCGCGAAATCCTGCTCGACCATGCCTTTTTCAATCACCGGCGCGCCCGCAAGCACCTTGACACCGCCCCCGACCCCGGCCGCGCGCATGCCGTCAAAGGCTCGCTGGGCCGTGATCGCAAGCGCCTTCACGCCAACGATATCCTTGGGCCGTCCGGGCAGGTGGACTTCGCCCGCCGAGATCATGGTGGTGACCCCGCCGTGCATGCAGGACTCGATCCAACCGAGCTGGTTTTGCCTGGGCGTCCAGTCGCCAAATACCGGATGCGTATGCGAGTCGATGAGGCCTGGCGCGACCGCCGTACCTTTGCAGTCGATCACCCGCCTGGCATTGGCGGTGTCGCAGTCCTTCTCGCGACCGACAGCCATGATCACGCCATCATCGACCACGATGGTGTCCGCCTCGAGAATGGGGCGGTCGATATCTCCCGACAGCATGAGTCCGACTCGACGGATCACGACTTTTCCCGAGGTTTCTACGATTGCTGCGGTTGCCATAGCCCGTGTTCTCCGTGAGAGGTTCGCGCTGTTTCAGCGCAGGCCGTCTTCGCCCTTGATTTCGTGTGTCTGCAGGCCGCCCACACGCGGCAAAGGCCGGCCGCTATCAGTGACAGCAACTGCCACGACAATTTCACCGGCGCGCGGCGCATCGGACACGCGCGCCTCGATCGCATCGAAATGACTACGAACAAACGCGGCATCCTTGTGGCCGAGCGGCACATCGATCGCTGCGCCCATACCGCCCATTTTTTTGGCCGACGGAACAAGCGCCGCTCCCTTCTCCACCGCTTTCCGAAGCGGAGCACCGAGCTTGGGATGGAGAATGGCTGCGGCATGTTCCAGCTCACCGGCTTCACCCACGATCGCAGCCTTGCCATAGCTTTCCGCCTCGCCGGGTGCGATGCCAAGCGCTTTCACGCAGCGCTCACCCAGGACGCCGCCCAGCTCCTCACCGATGGCGATCAATTCATCCAGCGATTCGCTGAAGCGCCCCGCATAGGGATTGGTGATTACGGCGATCGCAAGCGCTCGCCGGGTGGCGGGTGCCACACTGCGGCCCATTTCACGGTGTGTTTCTTCGATACTGACGATCAGTTTGCGAATCTCGGCGGGCATGGGACGGGTCTCCTCGGAGCGTCACGGTCAAAGGTCGGTCAGACAGCGAGATATTGCGCGCGCACATCATCATTGGCGCGCAGCTCGGCCATCGTGCCTTGAAAGCGGATGCGGCCCTTTTCAATGATGTAAGCGCGATCGCCCACTTCCTGGGCGAAATGCAGATTTTGTTCAGACAGGAGGACAGCGACTCCCTGCCGCTTGAGCTCCGCAATGGCGCCCGCCATCTGGTCGACAATCACGGGCGCCACGCCCTCTGAGGGCTCATCGAGCAGGATGCATGAGGGGTTACCCATCAGCGTACGAGCGATGGTGAGCATCTGCTGCTCGCCTCCAGACATGCGGCCGCCCGGTCGATCGGGCATCTCAGCGAGATTGGGGAAAAGCCGACCAAGTCTGGCAAAGTCCCAGAAAGGAACACCGGCGCGAGGCGCCTGCCGACCGACTTCGAGATTTTCAAGTACGGTGAGCTCGGTAAAAATTCGGCGCTCCTCCGGCACATAGCCCAACCCGAGTCTCGCGATCTCAAAGGGCTGCAGCCGCTCAATGCTTTCGCCCGCAAAACGGACGCTACCCTGCCTCGGGCGAACCAGTCCTGCAATTGATTTCAATGTTGTGCTCTTACCTGCGCCATTTCGCCCAAGCAACACCACCACTTCGCCCGCGCGCACCTCGAGCGATACGTCAAACAGGATGTGCGCCTGGCCATAGAAAGCATGAATGCCGCTGACCGATAACATCACGCGTTCCGCCGCAAGGTTCTGAGTCATCGCGCGCGGCTCAGTGCTCGGCCCGCGAGCCAAGATAGACGCGCTGAACCTGCTCATCGGCGCGCACCGCCTCGGGTTCGCCCTCTGCGATCAGTACGCCGCGGTTGAGCACCATCAGGCGATCGGCATGGCGAAACACCACATCCATATCGTGTTCGGTGAAGAGCACGGCAACGCGCTGAGCACGCACCAGATCCGCGGTGAGCGCCATCAATTCAATTCGCTCGCGCGGCCCCATTCCGGCGGTGGGTTCGTCCATGAGCAGGAGCCGCGGTTCGTTGGCGAGCGCAATCGCGAGCTCGAGCCGCTTGAGATCGCCATACGCGAGGATCGAGCAGGGCCGCTCGGCCTGAGCCTTCATCCCGACTCGCTCAAGCAAGGCATCAGCCGGATCGACAAAAGCTTCAGCCGCGGGCCGCCAGCCGTCAGTGATCTGACGATGATGCGAGAGCAGCGCCATCTGCACATTCTCGCGCACCGTCATTGAGGAAAATGTCGCAGTGATCTGAAAGGTGCGCCCTACACCCAAACGCCATACCTCACGGGGCGCGAGTCCTGAGAGTTCGCGACCTTCGAAACGAATCGAGCCTGCATCTGGGCGCAGCTGACCGTTGAGCATATTGAAACAGGTCGACTTGCCCGCGCCGTTGGGACCGATCATCGCGAGCAGTTCACCTGCTGCCACGCTGAACGACACCCTGCTCACCGCCTTGACTCCACCGAACGCTTTGGACAGATCCCGAACTTCAAGGAGCGCACTCACCGCGGCGCCTCCTCGTTACGCTCCGGCATAAAGCGGTCGCGAATGAAGCCCGCTATGCCCTGAGGAAAGGCGAGCACAAGTACCAGGATGGTAAAGCCCAGCATCGCCCTCCAGTAGTCGGTCTGCCGGGCCACGGTGTCATGGAGCCAGGTGAAAGCCGAGGCTCCCACCAGCGGGCCGGCAAGGGTTTGGATGCCGCCCATCAATACCATCACCAGACCATCAATCGAACGCGCAACGCCGATGACTTCGGGAGAGATACTGCCCTTGGAAAACGCAAAGAGCGCGCCCGCAAGACCGCAAATCAACCCTGCGACAACAAAGCCCGCCCAATGAACCGCGACCGCATCAATGCCTATCGCATCCGAGCGCAGCCGCGAATCTCGCACCGCTCGCATGGCGTAGCCAAATGGCGACATCAGCACCCGCCGCAGCAGCAACACGCCTGCGACGGTCAATGCGAGCGTGAAGTAGTAATACGCCCATTTTTGGGAAAGCCATGACGAGGGCCAGACGCCCACCACGCCGTTAGACCCTCCCGTGACCTCGTCCCACTGGAACACCACCGACCAGACGATTTGGGCAAAGGCGAGCGTGAGCATGGCCAGATAGACGCCCGAGAGGCGCACGCAGAACCAGCCGAAAACGAGCGCGCCGAGGCCTGCGACCAGCGGCGCGAGCGCCAGCGCAGCCTCCATCGGCAGCGCAGCGAGTTTGAAGAGCAAGGCAGCGCCGTAGGCACCAAGACCGAAATAGGCTGCATGGCCAAAAGAATGCATGCCGCCGGGGCCCATGATGAAATGTAGGCTCGCAGCAAAGAGCACCGCGATCAGGATGTCGATCATCAGCACATTGATGAACGGCATTTTCATGCCTGCTACGGGTACCAGCAGCAGCAGCGCAAACACCAACCAGCCAAAGCGCTTGAGGAGAGGCGTGGCGGGCCGAAGCGGCGCCTCGATCTCGGCCGCATTGCGCGACACCGCAGCAGGTTTGCCCAGAAGCCCCCACGGTCGCCAGATCAGCACCGCCGCCATCACCAGAAACTCGACTACCAGAGTCATGCGCGAAAGCGACAGGCTGAACCCGCCGAAGGAGACGGTGCCGATCGCAAAACACATCGCCTTGATTTCAGCAATGAGCAGCGCCGCGAGAAAGGCGCCGGGCACACTGCCCATGCCGCCCACGACGACGACCACAAAGGCATCGCCGATCGCAGCGAGATCCAAAAATTGGTTGGCTGGTTCGCGCGGCAGTTGCAGCGCACCGCCTAGCCCTGCGAGAAAGGCACCGAGCATGAAAACGCCGGTGAAAAGCCAGGCCTGGTTGACGCCCAGGGCCCCGACCATCTCGCGATCCTGCGTGGCTGCGCGGATCAGGATGCCCCAGCGCGTACGCATCAGGATCCACCAAAGAACGCCGAGCACCAGCGGGCCGATGAAAATCAGCACCAGATCGTACTGCGGAAACTGGCGGCCCATGATTTCGATCGAGCCTTTAAGGCCGGGCGCGCGCGGCCCGAGCAGGTCTTCGGGCCCCCAGATCACCAGCACGGCATCTCGAATCACCAGCACCAGGGCGAAGGTGGCAAGCAGTTGAAGGAGTTCGGGGGCGCGATAGATCCGGCGCAACAGCAGGAGCTCGACCAGCAGTCCCACCACGGCGACCACCGCCGCCGCGATGAGGATCGATGCCCAAAAGCCGAGAACCGTGGAGCCCATCTTGCCGACTATGGTGTAGGCCAGATAGACGCCCAGCATGTAAAAAGACCCGTGCGCAAAATTGACGATGCGCGAAACACCAAAAATCAGCGACAGACCCGCCGCGATGAGGAACAGGCTCGAGGCACTCGCGAGGCCATTCAGGAGCTGAACCAGCAGCGCGGAAAGGGTCATGTCGTTGCTCGCGCTGACGCGTCAGTCTTTGGGGCGCATGCCTGCGACTTCAGCATCCGAGGGCTGAAACTGCGCGCCGTCGGCGTAGCGAAAATCGCGCATCGTGCCGCGACCGTTAAGCTGCGTCGTGCGGCCCACATAGGCGCCCATCGTCGATTGATGGTCCTGCGGCCGGAATACCACTTTGCCAAAGGGTGAATCGAACTGCAGGCCACGGAAAGCGGCAATCAGCTTTTCGGTATCCGCCCCGCCCGCCTTGGCCAATCCCGCACCGACAGCCTTGAGCGCGGCATAGCCGACCACTGATCCCAGGCGCGGGTAGTCTTTGAAGCGCTTCTGATAGCCATCGACAAACGCCTTATGCTCAGGCGTGTTGATGAGATCCCAGGGGTAGCCCGTGACAAGCCATCCTTCGGGGGTTTCGTCCTTGAGCGGGTCGATGTATTCAGGTTCGCCCGTGAGCAGGCTCACCACCTCGCGCCCCTTGAAGAGTCCGCGTGTGTTGCCTTCTCGAACAAACTTCGCCAGATCGGCACCGAACAGCACGTTGAAGATCGCGTCCGGCTTGGCATCGGCAAGCGCCTGCACCACCGCGCCCGCATCGACTTTGCCCAGGGCGGGGGCCTGCTCGACAACAAACTCCACATCCGGCTGGCGGGCCTTCATCAGGGCCTTGAAACTTGCCGCGGCCGACTGACCATACTCGTAGTTGGGGTAAACGATCGCCCAGCGCTTTTTCTTCCACGAAGCAGCCTCGGGCACCAACATCGCAGTCTGCATGTACGTCGAGGCACGCAGGCGGAAGGTGTAGCGATTCCCGTTCTGCCAGACGATCTTGTCCGTGAGCGGCTCAGAGGCGAGAAAAAATACCTTTTTCTGCTTGGCGAAGTCGGTAAGGGCCAGCCCGATGTGCGACAGGAACCCGCCCACCAGCAGATCGACCCGATCCCGGCTCACCAGTTCTTCGGCCACACGCACCGCATCGCCGGGGTTGGCGCCGTCATCCCGAGAGATCACCTCGACACGACGACCACCGATGCCACCGGCTGCGTTGATTTCTTCGACCGCCATTTCCCAACCCTTGCGATAAGGCTCGAGGAACGCCGGCTGCGCTTTGTAGCTGTTGATTTCGCCGACGCGGATCGGCCCGGATTGCGCCCACGAAGCAAGCGGCGCTGCTGCAGACAGCGCACCGGCCGCAGCGGGTGCGAGTCCGGCGGCAAGAAATTCGCGTTTTTTCATCTTGAGGTCTCCTCCGTTAGGGGAATGGTTTACTGCGTTGGAACAAAAACTGGTTCAGCCATCGCATGCCTGCGGGCCAGCCCGCTAGTGTGGGCCGGCTCGTACCCGGCAATCAAGCGTTCTGGCGCAAGGGAATTCCCGGTGTGCATCCAGTGGCCGGCGAGCGAGAGCATCGCATGCGCGATCACGCGATCAGCCACCAGTGTCCGCGCAACCTCGCGGCCAGCCGCCAGTGCCGCCTGGATTGAATCCAAGCACAGCGCGCCGACATTGACGGTCACCAAACGATCGCCAAGATCCGAGTCGTCGCGCACCTCGCACGCCGGGCGACGCTCGACCGCGGGGTCATCGATGTTGACGTGGTTGGCGATAATGGTTGCCGCAGCATCCGCCGTCGCGGCATCGACCGCCAGCACTGTGACGCTGTCGGCGATGCCAAGCGATTGACTTCGGCCGAAGTCAATCGCTTGGCATCGCCGA